>NZ_JAQPOK010000125.1 GCF_030068445.1 Roseofilum halophilum BLCC-M91
CAGCCCCAAAACCGATTTCGCCTTTAAGCGCATCTTTGGTTCCCAAGAAAGCAAAGATATCCTCATTAGCTTCTTAAATGCCCTCATTTATGATGGCAATCCAAACATTACTGACCTAGAAATTATCGATCCCTATAATCAAGGCGATACGAGTACCGTAAAAGATAGCTATTTAGATAAAAGGCGATCGCCGGTTGGGAGGGCGATCGCCTGTTGGGATATAGAATAGGGGTGGAATCGGATGGGGACTTACAAACCCAAGACGCAGGAGCAGTTCCAATGGACTGTAATCTTGTAACCCAACTGGCGAGCTACATTTTCAGTCCAGTGGTTGCAATTAAACTTGGTTCCGTATTGCCTGCCATCAAACTTCTGGACTGCGGCATAGACTTCATCTAGGGTATGTTCCCCTAGCGTCATGCAGTGATAACCCCCGATTTTCTCGCAAGCATAGCTGACTCGTCCTTGAGGTTCCCATTCGTGTACGACCCATTTATTTTTACCGGGAACTTCAACATAGATGCCATGATGGACTCCAAGACCGAGGGCTGTTTTTACGCGACAGGAGCGGACTTTGACCGTTCCTTTTGCTGACCCAGAGTATTGGGACTCATGGGTGTACATGGTGCTTTTGGCAAGACTGGATTTATTGGACATAAGAAATCAATTCCAAAATTCGACATGGATCTTAAGTGAAAAGTCATAATTCTCTTTCTTGACTGTCTCAAGACAACCTTGGATGCTAGTGAGATATTGAGGAATTCCCAGAGAAAACAGAATCTTCAAGTTTTTTCGATGCTCTGTAGTTAAGTCTAATGAAAACTTGTGCGTTTTTAAGCTGATCCCCTCTTGGCGTAGAGCAATCAGACTATTCATATGTGGATCGGATAACCACTGGTGCTTTTGCAAGTAGGCTTGAGCTTGATCGAGCACTGGCTTTGCTTTAGCGTATTCTTGTTGAATGTTAATTTTCTGTCTCATTAAATTCCAGGATCTCTGTTCAGCTTCTGTGCCCACTTTAGCTGATATTTTCATATCAAGATTGCCCTCCAACTTGATGCTACCATCAGTAGTTTTCAGTTCCATCTGCTCTATGTTCAGTTTCCGCGCTCCCAGCAAACCACATAGAGTAGCGAAATGGATACATTTGGCCTCAGCAAACTTATAACGTGAATCAGTTAATTCAGCATAATCAGAGGGATTATAAGGACTTTGGATTAAAACAGCGTTGGCATTGAAAAGTCCGCTATTTTTTAGTTTGTGCAGTAAATCGCTTGATTGATGATTGGTGAAATCAAGCAAGCAGACCTGCGGATTGAGAATTAATTCAGATCCACCCGGTTGACTTTTCAGTTGTTCAAGTGAATCAGGCATAAGAATCATAATTGATCTACGTCTCTCAGGGTTTTCAGGGATGGATTGAAAATTATTCTTCATTGAATTTGTCTCCTTGGGTAAAGCATCAAAGATCAAAAAACTTTTTTAAAGTCGATACAAGCAAGCCTAATACATATAATACTAATACGACAAAACAAACTATATTTTTCAAGTCTTTTTCGGTCTTTAAATTTGCTTTGACTTTTTTCATATATTTACGAAGAGTATCTAAATTTTCTGGTTTTAGAGGCCTGTTAAATTCCTTAGAAAACTGATTAACTTTTTCTGCCACAAAACCACCCAAATCCATTTGTTCTTGTTTTGGAAATTCTCCGTAAACAACAATAGTAGACTGACGATTAGCCCGGTCTTTTACTTGGGAAATTACCGTAATCACAAATGCATCTACCGTATGACGAATATCGACATTTCCTCTATAGATAGACTTTGCATTTGGTGATAATGCCAGTTTGTGAATATCCTTAATCACTTTATCTCCTTGCTCTGGAGATAAACGTTTAGGAGGTTTTCCATTCTCAGATTCCCAAACTTGATCCTCTGATACTAAATCTTCGGACTGAATCCACGCATATACGATGCTAGAGCTGTTTTGTTTCATAATAAAACCCTAATAATCCCTTCCATAAATTACCTTGTATTGTTCTTGGTTGCCTCAATAAACATTCGATTCAGCAATTTTTCTGCGCTATCGTAATCTACAAAACTACCAAGAACAATGGGTACATAACTCGGTGCAGTATGCAAATTCAATCTCGCTTCTTGTATTGTTTCAAGCTCCTCAAAGCGTCGGGTATACTGATCAAAATTATTGTCATTAATTTGTTTTAATTCAGGATTAATATCGCAGTGAGTGCCAACAATAATAATTTTTTTATTGAAGGATTTTTCTTTATGCCAATCCCGAATTTTTTTGCAATCCTTTATAACTCTGTCACATGAATCTTTATCTCGTTCCCAAATTTTTCCTGCATGTACAAAATAAAATACAATATCAGCCTGGTCAAACAAGTTTTTCCACTCATTATATACCTGGTCTGTTCCTCCACCTGACAAATCAACGGTTTTTGATATTGATATTGTTAGGTCAATATCCCGAATATGAACAGTAGATGAAGCAATTTTTTCGGCTACTTGTGTTGCCCTGTATGGGCCAAGAAGCTTACTATATTTCATATAAAACAAAAACGTTGTTTTCCCTGTTGCAGACGCACCTAATACAGCGATTTTTTTGCCTTCAAAATTTTTAATAAGTAACACTGATACAACAGTCAGAATAATTCCAGGCACTATCAGGGGCCACATATCTATAAACTCCTTAAAAATCAACTGACATTGATTAGCTTAAAACAAATATCTGTTGACTAACAGGTAGACAAAGAGGTGGACATTGGGAGGCTCTGATTTTACAAGCTTAGAGCCTATCCCTAAATAAAAAGTAAAGGTTCTAATATCCTTTCTTTTGAAGGTTGCCATTAATCAATATCACACTAGGCAAGGGGCTTAAGCTTCTTACCTAGCACATGGTCATGGAGAAATGGTATAAGACGGAGCTTTATCGATGTTCTGCTTAGATAGAAGTCAGATTGGATAGAGACTGTCTGATTAATTTACGACCTCTCTATATAGCACTCTGAGGATTCTAACTATCAAAAAAAATATTGCCGGAAGTGGGACGATAGTAAACATATCGGTACAAGCTGATGGAATTCTGACCTACATTGACCAGATTACAATGAATATCTACTGACCGACAGAGAGACCAATAGGTAAACTTTCAGGTAGACACAAAGATAGAGATATGCGATAATTATAAGTTAGATACTTATGGCAGAGTCCAAGAAAAGCATGAATCAACTAGATTTAGATACGAAACTTCAATCTTTAGATGATGAAAAGAGAGAAATATTGGAACTTATATTATCTGGTGAAACTCAAGTCAAAATTAGCGAGAAAATTAATCTATCTGAAGATTCTCTTAAAGATAAAATAGAAGACATATATCGTTACTTTGGGGTTGGAAACGATGACACCAGAAAAAGGCAAAAATTTTTTTTGATATCATTGTTTTTTAAATGCAAAATTGACATGGTTCACATTGAAGCATTTAAGTATCACACAACATCTGGATCAAGATCGAGCCACCTCGGAGAACTAGATAAAACGATAAATAAACTACAAAAAGAGGAGTATAAAATCTTGGAGTTGTTTTTACAAAACGATACCCCGCAAGAAATTGCTTGTAAATGTAACCTAGGCGAAAATGGTGACAAAAAAGTCCGGAATGATCTCCGAAAGATGTGTTCTTCTTTTCATATACAGGAAGCTAACATTAATTACTTAATAGTTTTATTTTTTAGGTACAAACCAGAAATGGTTCAAATTCCTCCTCTGTCAGATCCAAGTATTACAGCTAGTCCTTGTCTCTCGGGAGTTGAAGCCAAAGAAGGAATTGAAATCGATAACTTTCAAATAAGTTTAGAAGATGTAGATAACAGAACACAAAATAAAAAGCAATGGCGATTAATTATTCAGAGTGACGAATATAATGAAACTCTACTAAAAACAATCGAAAATTTTGTTCAAAATTTAACAGAAGATGGGACTCAAAAAGTGATTAAAATCAGCAAAGGTTCCATCGTTATTGAATTTGAAGGATCTCCGGAAGGGTTTGAGCGCATCAAAGCCTTGTTTGACTCAGGGGAACTCACGGAAATTGCGGGCTTTCCCATACAAGAGATTAGCGCTCTAGCCGAACAACAAACCCAACCGACTCAACTGAGTGAATGGTTGCAGGGTGTTTTTGCTCCCCTGTGGGAATCGGTAGATGGTTTATTCACCCCTGAGCAACTGCGTTTTGCCTTCCGTCAGCGCACTGAGGGGGTATCCCGGAGAAAGACAATCGTCTTTAACGAACTCGAAGATCGGCAAGTCGAACTGGTAGCGACAATTATACCTGTAGAAATGCCTAGAGTCAAGGTGATGGTACAAATTGTTCCCAGTGCCGGAGTAACCCATCTACCCGAAGACCTGCATATTCAGTTAGTCGATGAAAGTGATGCCGAAAATCCGGAAGGTGAAGTCTTTGAAGCCCAGGAGAATCTGGAATTTAATGCGGAAGTCGGCGATGCTTTTAGTATAATTGTAGAGCAGGGTAGATTTAGGGTTGTCGAACGATTTATGGTGTAAATTACAGATTTTTTACGGAAAGCGCCCCCAACCCAATAACCGACCCTCGATAGCAAGTTACCTAGTCTCCTCTAGGTGGCTTGTTATCTTGTTGTTTACTCCTCATGTTGAACAATGCTTCAAAAAACTATTGACTTAATTATACATGGCTCTCCTTCCGAAGGACTTCACCTTTCCGTACAAATTCGAGACCCTAATCAAAACCAAAACCAAACCTTGGTTAAGACGACTGGAAAACTGCCCCCAAATACCAAACTCCGGGAAGATTATGAACGTTGGAATAAAAGCTATCTCGATCTTGGCCATGTCACACGAAGAAGAAGAACGAGAAAAATTGATGGCGTTCGGGCTGATGCCAACAGAAATATTCAAGAACTGAGTCAATTGTGCAGGCAGAATTCTGAACAGTTTAAGAAGACATTAAACCAATGGTTCCAATCTCCAGAATGTATGAAGTTGCGAGAATATTGGCGAAAACCGTTGTTAGACGAAGAAGAAATTAATATTTTTATCCATACGTCAGACCCGGAATTACTCAAATTACCCTGGTATGAGTTGGATTTAATCGACGACTACCCCAATGCTCAAGTTGTTTTCACCTCCGATCATTCTAGCGCTCCTGATATCAATTTAGATAGACTGCCTAGCAAAGATCGAGTTAAGCTTTTAGCCATCTTCGGTAATGATGAAAATCTAGACTTAACTCAAGACCGGGAATTCTTGGAATCCATCCCTTCCTTAGAACCGACGATTCTGGACAAGCCCAGTCGTCAAGAACTATCGACTTATTTATACGATAATTCTTATGATATTTTATTTTTTGCTGGCCATAGTGAAAGCCAGGAAAATGATGGTCGTATTTACATTAATGACCAATACTACTTGACCATTGATGATGTCAGACATGCATTGAGAAACGCCTTGGAACGAGGCTTGCAAATTGCGATCTTTAACTCTTGTGACGGTTTGGGATTAGCTCAGAAACTCCAAGATCTACACATTCCGCAAGTTGTAGTGATGCGCGAACCAGTTCCCGATCAAGTTGCCCAAGAATTTCTGAAAAGATTTCTCTCCTCTTTTTCCGATCATAAATCATTTTACTTTTCTGTCCGTGAAGCACGGCAGCGCTTGCAAGGATGGGAATCTGATTTTCCCAATGCCTCTTGGTTACCGGTTATCTTTCAGAATTCTACGACTGAAGCTTTGAGTTGGCTGGAATTACGGGGACTCCCTGGGGGTATGGATTGGCGCAAAGTTTCTGAAGAAAAAATTAATCCCCAACTCGATTGTACGTCTTCAACCTGCAACAGTAACCGCGATATTTCTGGCTGCGAGAGAATTTATGTGCCTCTGACATTAATTAGCGATCGCGATCCCATCTCTCAAGATTCTCTATCTCCAGCAAGACTAGACCCTTTTGATACATCCGATCGCGAGCTTCTGGAGGGTTATCGGCGTAGCAATGATGACTTTTTTGCAGAGGAATTAGGTAGTGAAAAATCTCCTAAACGGATTGCTCTAATTGGTGAAACAGGAATTGGTAAAAAAGCGATTTTACAAGAAATGGCAGAGTGGATATTAAAGCATCAACTCAATGCTTATCCCATTTGGATTTCTTTGGCTGATTTACAAGATCGCCGCTGGGATACCCTAGAAGAATTTTTAGAAGAAAAATGGCTACCTGATGCTTTAGGAGAAGGGAAAGAAACATTAAAAAATCTGAAAAAGTTATTTCAAAGTGGGCGAGTGTTTCTCTTCCTGGAAGGATTGGATGAAATGCCTATTTTACAGAGCAAAGAGTCTCCCTTAAGCATATTAGCCGATCAACTCACAGATTGGATTGCACCAGCTCACGTCATTCTCACTTGTCGCTCGAATTTGTGGGAAAATCACCCCAACATTTTAGAGGATTTTGAGGTTTATAGAGTTGCCGGTTTGACTCACCCCGATCAAATCAATGCATTTGTTAATAAATGGTTTGAATATTGTCAAAATCGGTCATCCGGTCAAGATTTAGCCTCATCGCTTCAATTTCAACTGAAAACACCTAGGAAGGAAAAGTTTAGAACGATTCTCAAAAATCCCCTGTGCTTAAAGATATTTTGTGAGCTTTGGCAACAGAATCAAGGAAAGTTGCCAGACACTAAAACAGCTTTATACAGGAAATTCACCAATGGATTTTACGATCGCATATCCTTATCTGATCCTTCAGAACCAAACGAGATCCATTCAGCCTTGGGAGCGCTGGCTGTTGAGGCTCTCCAAGGCAAAAGCTATCAATTTCAGCTTGGGCAAATGGAGAGCTATAAAACCAGAAAACCGGAACTCTTTGAGCAAGCCATTGAAGTCGGTTTTCTCAGTTTAGTGGAAAAGACCGATCGCGACAATAGTCAATGGTCGTATCGTTTTTTGCATCCGAATTTACAAGAATATGTTGCGGCTCTGGCGATTGAAGATTGGCGCTTTTTCTTTAATCCCTCTGAAAGAATTTACCGTATTTTTGACAACCATTGGAAAGAAGTGATTCTCCTATGGTTAGGACGGGAAGATATTGATAGCGCTCAAAAAGAACAATTTCTGGATGCTTTAGTGCAATTTCTGGCTGAGATTAAACCCTATTCTTATCGCGCTTATTTTTTAGCCACCTCTGGACTGGCAGAATTTCCAGAGTATCCACAGGCAGAAACCCTTGTACGGGGACTGGTAAAATGGTGTTTTGGCGAGCAACTAGAAGGGGGAGAAATCAAGCGCTTTCCGGCAACCCTTGAACTGAGAGCTAATGCAGCGCTGCAAGAGAGCGATCGCCCCCTAGTCCTCCGTATCCTCACAGAACAATTACACACCTACTCTAATGACACAACCCTCAGTCGCGTCGCTTACACCCTCGGTAAACTCGCACCAGAGGAGTCAGAAGACAAAGAAAAATCCTTAGAAGTGCTGCAAAAATTATTGCGTAAGAGTGAAGAGGACGAGCAGCGTTTGGCGATCGCCTCCAGTTTAGCAGAACTCGATCCCGACAATACTTTAGCTCTCGATACTCTACAAAACCGATTAGAGCCTCCTTCATCTGATGGTGGCGATCGCAAATTCCATGGACTCGCAGGCGATCATCTCGCTCAAATCGATCCCGATAATGACCAAGCATTCGAGACTCTGCTAGAACTCGCCAAGAGTCCAGAAGAAGAGATGCGCTTATCAGCCCTCGAAAACCTGAAAGTAATTTTTGAGGAAAAATATGCTCGCCAAATTGTCGATTTATTAAGCGATAAGACCGATAAAAATTCAGATTTAAATCGGGTTTACAACGAATTATTGTGGCTATGTGCCGATCGCCTCAATTATGTAGACTTTTACCAAGCCCTTCATCATTCCCCATTACCTAGGGTTGCTCAACCCTGCGATGACACCAGTCTAAAAACCTTACCATCGCCTAAAAATACCTATCTGCTCTGGATTAACGCAGCCTCTTTGCAAGGAGAAACAGACCGTGAGGCGATTGCCCAAGCTCTGTGCGACAAAATGTATACTAAAGCCCTACCGGATCGGTCTATCCCCACAGCCACAACTGACCTTGAATTAGGACTTGAGATCTTTCGGGCTAAACAACAATTGCAAAAGCAAAACTTAGCCATTATTTTCGACCAATGCAACCCCACTCAAGAATTACTCGACTGCTGCCGTGAAATTGCTGCTCCCGATCTAGGAGTGCATATTGCCTGGATTACTGAGCGACCATTAGAATCCCCTTTGTATCAATTCCTTCCCCAAAACCCGAATCTAAAACGTTCCATCCGAGAGTGGATACAACAGTTGAATGATGCTTCTGGGGTCAATTCCATAACCGATCTTGACTTTAATAGCTAGACCGGGTGGTTGTAGGGGCGGAAATTGTTTCGCCCCTACAGATGGCTTTGGTAATCGCTATCTGTTGGACACGAATGCTATTATTGCTCTGTTACAGGGAAATCCACAACTGATTCAACACTTGATATCACTCCCCCCCCACCCCCATTCCCCCATTCCCCCACGGAGGGCGCGAAGCGCTGTATTACGGTAAAATCAGAAGGAAGCGATCGCCTCCTCCCGAAGATTATGGCTCCAGTCTCCACCCTAGAAGACACCCTCAAACACTATTTTGGTTACGATCGATTTCGTCCGGGCCAAAAGGAAATTATTGAAACGACGCTACAAAACCAGGATGTACTGGTGATCATGCCCACGGGAGGGGGAAAATCCCTCTGTTTTCAGCTTCCCGCGCTGTTGCGTTCGGGGATAACCTTGGTGGTGTCTCCCCTCATTGCTCTGATGCAAGACCAGGTGGATGCCTTGCAGGATAATGGGATTGGGGCTACATTCCTGAATAGTACCTTGAGCGCTGAAGAAGTGCGATCGCGCCAAAATGCCATCCTCAACGGTAAAATCAAACTGCTCTACATTGCCCCCGAACGCCTGATGGCTGACTGGTTCCAGCCCTTTCTACAAAGCATCCAGGAAGCGATCGGCATTTCCGCATTTACCGTCGATGAAGCCCATTGTGTCTCGGAATGGGGTCATGATTTTCGCCCCGACTATCGGCAAATGGCCCAGTTTCGGCGCTGGTATCCCCAAGTGCCCATTATTGCCCTCACCGCTACCGCAACGGATCGGGTGCGTCGAGATATTGTCCAACAGCTCCATCTCCAGCATCCCTATGTGCATATCGCCAGTTTTAACCGCCCCAATCTTTTCTATGAGGTGCGGACGAAAACCCGCCAAAGTTACGCCGAACTGTTTCAATTGATTCAGTCTGGGGGATCGGGAATTATTTATTGTCTCAGTCGTCGTCAGGTGAATGAGTTGGCCCAAAGGTTGCAAAAAGATGGGGTTTTGGCTCTTCCCTACCATGCCGGATTAGAGGATAGCGTGCGTCAAAATAATCAAAACCGCTTCATTCGCGATGATGTGCAGATTATGGTGGCGACTATTGCCTTTGGTATGGGAATTAACAAACCCGATGTGCGCTTTGTTGTCCATTATGACATCCCTCGCAGTTTAGAAAGTTACTACCAGGAAGCCGGACGCGCAGGACGGGATGGGCAAGACTCCCGATGTTTAATGTTTTTGAGTTATGGGGATGTGAAGCGGGTGGAGTGGATTATCGATCAAAAGAGTGATGAAAATGAACAGCGCATCGCCCGTCAACAGTTGCGCCAGGTGATTGATTATGCCGATGCGACGGATTGTCGGCGGTCAATTATTTTACGCTATTTTGGCGAACATTTAGAGGGTAATTGCCAGGGGTGCGATAATTGTTTGCACCCGAAACCGACCCAAGATTGGACAGTTGAGGCGATGAAGTTTCTCTCTTGTGTGGCTCGGTGTAAGGAGCGCTTTGGTATGAATTATATTATTGATATACTCCGGGGTTCCATGGGTGAGAAGGTGTTGCGTAATGGTCATGACAAACTCTCGACCCATGGTATCGGCAAAGACCGGAGTAAGGATGAATGGCGATTGTTGGGGCGATCGCTCCTCAATCAAGGTCTTGTCAGTCAAACCACGGATGGCTACAGTATCCTTAAACTCAATCCCCAAAGTTGGGCGGTGATGCGTCGTCAACGGCAAGTTTTAATCGCTATTCCTCCCCAGCGCAAGCAAGAACAAAAAGTCAGTTCTTTAGCCAGAGAAGCAGAACTCTTATTCCAAAACTTGAAAAAACTCCGCAAACAACTCGCCGATGAACAAGGAATTCCCCCCTATGTGATCTTTGCCGATTCTACTCTCATGCAAATGGCTCAACTTCGTCCCCAAAGTCTTCCTGCTTTATCCAAAGTTTCGGGAGTCGGCAGTTACAAATTACGGCAATATGGGGAAAAATTTCTAGAGGAGATTTGCCAATATTGTCAGGAACAAGGATTAGGAGAAACTACCGAGCCTGCGCGTGTTTTCCCCAGTGACAATGAACCCTCAGAAACCCAAAAAGTAACCTTAGAACTGCATCAAGAAGGGTTTAGTATTAAGCAAATTGCCGATCGCCGAGAATTACGCCCAACTACGATTGTTCGCCATTTATCCGAATTAATTGAGTTAAAGCAACCCGTCGATTTAGATAACTTAGTCGATCCGGAAAGACAAGAGAAGATTATCAAAGTCTTAGAAAAGCGCGGCGCAGTCTCTTTAACCTTGCTCAAGGATGCCTTAGGAGAGTCCTATACTTACGATGAAATTCGCTTAGTGCGTGGTAAATGGCAACAGAATTTATAGCGCTTCGTGCAGTAATTGATCTTACATCGGTTCTAAGCGAATCAAGACAGTGCGCTGATTCTCCTGAGCCGAACTAACTTGAATGACAATTCTATGATTTTTGTCGGGGCGATCGAACACCATTTGTTCATCCCCTTTAAGGGTTAAATTTTCCTCTAATCCTTCCTGGGCAAAAGCGTTGCGGTAAAAGGCGAAAATCTCTGCAACAGTTAACGATGTGGAGAAAAAGGCATCCTTTTCGCCTGCAATCAGAGCCGAGGGGAATTCTTGATAAAATTCTATTTCGTCGGGAAGGGGAAAAACCTGATAGCGAGAGGCAGTTTGGGTTGAGTCTTCTTCGGAGAGGGTGGCAACTTCGGCTTGTCCACCGAGTACGGCTTGCAGGGTGGGGGAAATGCTGGGTTCTCCAATGAGGGTAAAGGCTCCCCAATTGAAGGGATTGGGATATTCTTGGCGAGTTTTGAGCATGGCTTGACGCAGAGCCTGGGCTTTATCGAGGCCGTTTTGTAGATTTTGATAGAAACTTTGCATTAATAAACCGGTGGGATCGTCAGGGACTTTCCAGAGGGAGACGACGATACTGGAGGTTCCGGCGGCAATAAAGGCACGGGATAAGCCCAGGACTCCATCGCCGGTAATTTCTCCTCGTCCGGTGTCGCAGGCGCTGAGAACGACTAATTCGGCGTTGAGTTGGAGGGCGATAATTTCTCTGGATTCTAGATAGCCGTTGGTGTTGGCTTCTGGGGTGAAGGAGAGGGAGCCTAAAAATCCGCTTTGTTGATCGTCGAGGAGTCCATGGGTGGCGAGATGAATGAGCCGCGCTCCTCCCATGCGTCCTGTAACGGCGGATTCGGTGGCTTGATTGCCGATGAGGGGGGAGATGTTGAGCTTTTTGGCGATCGCCTGGGCCTCAATTTCTGCACCGGGTAAACTGGAGAGATCGTCGGGCATGGTAGGATTGCCAACCACTAAGGCAGCGCGAATGGAGTGATCGAGGCTTTGTTGTTGCGATCGCGTAAACTCTAAGACTTGAATCGAGGGTGCAGTCAAAATGGTGTGGCGATCGATCAGAAATTGACCTTCACCATCGGGAATAGCAGCAAACGGAATTAAAAACAGCGTATCTTGGGGAATAAAGGTAACGCGAGCATTCGGATCGTTGGGCAGTTCGCGACTAATGGGGGCAATTAAGGATTGATAGAGATCCGTAAACTGGCGCGGTTGTTCGGCAGTAACTCGCCCTCGCACCAGGTTTCCCCGCACCCGTTGGACTAAGTTATCCAAGCGCCCCCGATCTTCTGAGATGGCGACTTGCTTAAAGGTAATCTCTCCATTGGGTTTAACCACCCAAATTAAAACCCCAGTGGGTTGGAGTCGCTCTGAAAAGGTGGCTTGGCGATTAAAGCGCAGCAGTAAATCCGGTCGGTACTCGTAGGTGAGGGTGTAGCTGACGAGGGTGGAATCCTGTTGGCGGGCAATTTGACGAATTTGGTCGATGTTGGGTGCTTCCACTTCGAGGGAAATGCCCCGGTCTTGGGCTAATCGCTCTCCGAGGAGGACGATAAAGGCCCGCGATCGCGCTGATTCTGACCATTCTAGGGCTTCTTCAATCTTATTTTGAGCGACTAAAACTTGTTGTAACCAGCGCAGGGTTTCCACCTGAAATTCATATTCGGTAACCGAGGGCGAACCCGCGTTGACCCGCAATTCCCTGGCTTGAGTGTAGCGATCGAAGGCTTTTTTTAAGGCTTGTTCCGCTTCCTTGAGCTGTCCATCTAAAAAGAGATTAATCCCCAATTTCATCTGTACTTTGGGATAGGATAAATCCGCCGGATTGATGGAGATTTGTTCAATAAGGTTTAAATTTTTTGCTAAAAATTCTATCGCTTTTGCATAATTGCCTAAACTCGAATAGGCCCCCGCCAGGTGTTCTAGGCTTTGTCTTTCGGTTTGACGGGTCTCAGAATTCCATTCGGTGGCGGGATTTTGCCGCACTAAGGCTAGATTTTCTTCATACAGTTGTAGAACAGTTTCTAGCTCGCCCATGACGCGATAGGTGAGGGCTAAAAAGGTTCTGGCTTTATGTTCTAGGTGAGGCTCTCCGAGGTTTTGCGCCTGTTGAATGGCTTCTTCGAGTTGGGCGATGGATTCTTCATAGTCGCGCTGTTTGCGGGATTCAATGCCTTCGAGAATTAAAGCATCAATCTGGGCAGAATTTTCCTGAGCGATCGCCATAGGCACATCCGCAGAAGCGCCAGAGGAACTGAGAGTCGGAAAATTAAGGAGTGGGGCGATCGCCAAACCTAGGACTGTAAATCCAATCCATTTTTTCATCTTTCCCTCACCTCACTTCCAGCAACTATCGTATTTTAACCTCCTGATTTAAGTCAGCCCATTCCCCCACTCCCCCATCAATAAATTAGGGGTAAGCGAAAACACTTACCCCTACCTATAAGAAGATCAAAACCAACCGTTACAGATTCTTCTCACTCAAATCGCGAGCCATATGTTCAAACGGTTCATCGACAAAACTCGTATCAGCAATGCCAGCTTCTGCCACTTGAGCTTTGACGATATCCTTCATAATTTGAATGCCCCGAACCGTTGGCCCGATGGGAACATCCAGAGAATTATAGGTTTCGCGCAATCCTTGTAGCACCCGCTCATCGAGAACATCGGTATTCCCAGAAACGAGAGCATAGCTGGCATAGCGGAGATAATAATCCATATCTCGCAAACAAGCCGCATAGCGACGAGTGGTATAAGCATTTCCACCCGGACGGATTAATTCCGGCAGTTCCTCAAATAATGCGGAACCCGCTTGCTTGACAATACTAGCCGCATTACCA
The DNA here is from genome assembly GCF_030068445.1 of Roseofilum halophilum BLCC-M91. Lineage (GTDB taxonomy): Bacteria > Cyanobacteriota > Cyanobacteriia > Cyanobacteriales > Desertifilaceae > Roseofilum > Roseofilum halophilum. Next base: position 13,677 of record NZ_JAQPOK010000125.1, read on the forward strand.
GTAATCACATTAGCCGCCTGAATCCGAGCCAGACCACTATCAAAATAGGATTTGATTTGGTCTAGGGCATTGCGGTCTAGATACTGACCTGTAATATCGTAATTTGAAATTAAGCTTGTGACTGCATCCCGCATTTGTATTCTTCTCCCAACACAGCGTATTCGTTAATTAAAGGGGATTAATGCATAATATCCATCTTGGAGTTTACTATAAAACGCATCCCCATTTCAGCCTCAAGTCAGAGGAGATGCCCTGACAGAGAGTCTCAAGAGGCGATCGCCACATCCATCAGAATTATTAAGACATTCCTAAAGAACGCCCCATACAGCCAGAAATATTTTAGTAATGGGCGATACAAAACTGGCTCACATCTATGCCTACGATGGATCGGCTAGAAAACTGGGACAGCGATCGCCAAGACAGAGGATTGATGCAACCAACGTCTGTTCAGTCACCGTTCCAGACATAAACTCGTCGTTAATTTTCCTCTTCAGGTCACGGAAAACGCAGGTCTCAACGTTAAAGAACCTCGCAATCTGAACCTCAAGACTGACTCAATACCAACTCAAAGGAGTAATCCATGTTCCAAAACGCAGCAGAACTCTTGAAATACGTTCAAGATGAAAAGATCCAGATGATCGACCTGAAATTTATCGATATGCCTGGCATCTGGCAGCATTTAACCCTGTATCAAGATCAAATTGATGAAAGCAGCTTCACCGATGGCGTAGCCTTCGACGGTTCCAGTATCCGGGGTTGGAAAGCCATTAACGAGTCTGACATGGCCATGGTTCTCGATCCCACCACCGCTTGGATTGACCCATTCATGGCTGAACCCACGTTAAGCGTCATCTGTAGCATTAAAGAGCCTCGGACAGGGGAATGGTATAGCCGTGACCCCCGTTCCATTGCTCAAAAAGCGGTCGAGTACCTACAAGCCAGTGGTATTGGCGATACAGCCTTTTTTGGCCCAGAAGCAGAATTCTTTGTCTTTGATGATGTCCGCTTCGACCAAACCCAAAGCGCTGGCTACTACTATGTCGATTCCATTGAAGGGCGCTGGAACTCCGGACGCGAAGAACCCGGTGGTAACCTGGCCTACAAACCCCGCTACAAGGAAGGCTATTTCCCCGTTGCTCCCACCGACACCATGCAGGATATGCGGACGGAGATGTTGCTAACCATGATGCAATGTGGGGTTCCCATTGAAAAACATCACCACGAAGTAGCGAGCGGGGGTCAAAATGAACTCGGTTTCAAGTTTGGCAAACTGATTGAAGCGGCTGACAATTTGATGACCTATAAATATGTGATCAAAAATGTCGGTAAACGCTACGGTAAAACCGTAACCTTTATGCCCAAACCGGTCTTTAATGATAATGGTTCTGGGATGCATACCCACCAGTCCATTTGGAAAGATGGTAAACCTCTATTCTGGGGAGACGGTTACGCCAATCTGAGTGAGATGGCTCTCCATTATATCGGCGGTATCCTCAAGCACGCTCCGGCTCTGTTGGCCTTGACCAATCCTTCCACTAATTCCTATAAGCGTCTAGTTCCTGGATTTGAGGCTCCGGTGAACCTGGCTTACTCTCAAGGAAACCGTTCCGCTGCTGTCCGCATTCCACTCACGGGAACGAATCCGAAAGCTAAACGGTTCGAGTTCCGCTGTCCCGATGCCACTTGTAATCCCTATTTGGCTTTTGCAGCGATGCTGTGCGCTGGGATTGATGGGATTAAAAACAAAATCGATCCCGGTCAATCATTGGATGTGGATATCTACGATCTCTCCCCTGAAGAGTTGGCGAAGATTCCTTCGACTCCCGGCTCTTTACTCGATGCCCTGAAAGCTCTGGAAGCGGATCATGAGTTCTTAACGGCTGGAGGTGTGTTTACGGAAGATTTCGTGACCAATTGGATTGAGTATAAACTCGATAATGAGGTCAACCCCATGCGCTTACGTCCCCATCCCTATGAGTTTTCGCTCTACTATGATGTCTAGAAGAGGAGATGGGTTCTCCTTTGATAGGTTTGTAGTCCATTAAGGGTTATTTCCCCATGCAATAGCCACCTGCAACAGGTGGCTATTTTAGTGAAAAAAATACTATTTAGAGTTAAACTAATGCAAGTAAAGTGAGTTTCTAACGCCTAACATTGATGGTAAATCCTTTGGCTGAACTGGCCTATCAAGGCTGGCAACAAACGAAGAATGCGTTGAGCTTGACTCATAAGAGTTTGGCTTATCAATTGTCTACTTTATTCATCGATCGCGAGAAGACTTCGACACCCACAATTGATCCACAAGTGTTAAGCATTATTCAACAGCGATTGGAAGCATTATTAAACGTGGATTGGGAGGAGGCGAATTTAGGAGTTTATCCCATCGAGTTATTGTTTGAGGAAGATTGGCAGGACTTCTTATGGACTTATCCTCAGATTTGGTTAGATTTACCTCTAACTTGGCAACGGAAAAGTCGTAAGCAATCTCATGTTTTTTCTTCAGAAGTCGATCGCTCCGCTTATCCTAAGTATTATCTGCAAAACTTCCACTATCAGACCGATGGCTATTTGAGCGATCGCTCCGCCGAATTGTACGATCTACAGGTCGATATTCTCTTCAATGGAGCCGCAGATGCCATGCGTCGTAGGATTTTAGCGCCTCTGAAGCAAGCTGTAAGTCATGGGGAAACTCCCCCCAAACCGGCTAAAATTCTCGACGTTGCCTGCGGTACAGGCAGAACCCTGAAATTCATCCGCCAGACCTGCCCTCAAGCCTCGTTATACGGTCTCGATCTATCTCCCTACTATCTCCGTAAAGCCAATCGGTTGCTCTCGAAAATACCTGGAGAACTGCCCCAACTCCTGCAAGCCAATGGGGAAACATTACCCTATGTGGATAATTATTTTCACGGAATTACCAGCGTCTTTTTATTCCATGAATTGCCCTATAAAGCCCGCCAACGGGTGATTAATGAATGCTTTCGAGTCCTGAAACCGGGCGGAACACTGATTATTTGTGACTCCATCCAGAAAGACGATAGCCCGGAAATCACCCCGGTCTTAAATTGGTTTGCTCAAACCTTTCATGAACCCTACTATCAACACTATCTAAGTGATGATTTAGGCGATCGTCTACAAAAAGCAGGCTTTACAGAAGTTAAGATTAAGACTCACTATCTGAGTAAGTATTGGGTGGCGCGTAAACCAGAACCATGCCAGACAGAAGGAGAAAGAGCAGGAAAATTTTTGTTTTCTCCGGAAACTGTGTCTCGTGCTTCATAGGATGAATTCCTCAGTGTTCAAGAAGAGCTGTTGATCAAAATTAAGCAGATTGTTGAGGACGCAGGCACAAGTTTGGCGATCGCCCCTATAATTCCCATGAATCCGCAGACTTTGTAATAATGGAGGAGTATCGGAACCTCTGAGGTAAGAGGGTTTCCTGTATAATTTCTGATGGTGAAAGAAGATTATGAGCGATCCAGTGGTAGAAAACACGATGACAGAAGAGCTAGAAGCACCTGCTCCCGATTATACCCATGAGATCGAAGGGGTAATTAGCACGATGATCCCTGAAGGTCAGACGGTGCAAGCGGGCCACGATCCCCAGGAAGGGTATTTGTGGAAGTTCCAATATGGGACGGTTGAGGTCTATGTACAACTGACGGGTCAAACGGATGATGATACGTTAACGGCCTGGTCTTATGTTCTCTCTTTACCGGCCAAAGAGGAACCGAAGTTGATGCGTAAGCTGTTGGAAATGAATTGGCTGACCACGTTTGAGTCCCATTTTGCGATCGTGGATAACCGGGTGGTGGTGGTCGCGACGCGCACGGTGGCGGAATTATCTCCTGGGGAAATTGCGCGAGCAATTACGTTGGTGGCGAATATTGCTGATGATAATGATGAAGCTCTGATGGCTGAGTTTGGACAGTAAGTTTGGTTGAACGTTGGCGGTTTATTCCCTTAATTGAGGAGTCGGGCCGATCGCAGATGGCGATCGATCGCTGGCTCTGGAAACAACATCAACAGGGCAATTTGCCGCCTATTTTGCGGTTTTATACCTGGAATCCGGTGGCTATTTCTTTGGGGTATCACCAGAAACGGTGGCCCCAGGTTTGGCAGGATTTGCAGTGGGAAGGAAAACCGGTGGAGTTGGTGAGACGGCCTACGGGGGGGCGTGGGGTTCTCCATCAGGGGGATTTAACCTATGCGGTGGTGTATTCTGGGCGGTTTGCGAATCGGGTGGCAGCCTATGAGCAGATTTGTGAGTTTCTGATTCGCGGGTGGCGATCGCTCGGTTTTGAGTTACACTATGGTTCAGCCGGTCGCGGCTATGCCCAAGTTCCCAACTGTTTTGCCACCGCTACGGGAGCCGATTTAGTCTTAGAATCGGGCTATAAACTCATCGGTAGTGCCCAAGTTTGGCAGGGTTCTACCGTTCTCCAACATGGCTCTATGCGGCTCAAACCCGATCGCCAACTCTGGCATCAGGTCTTTTCTGAATCGATCCCCGAACCTCCACCGAGTTTAGCGGATCTAAATCTCTCTTCCCTTGTCGAGACCTTCACCCAAGCAGCCTGCGCAACCTTCGATATGGAACTTGAGGTACAACCCTTATCGGAACAAGAGTGGGAAGAAATGAGAGCGCCCAGCCCCATAAAAAAACAATGCAGACTGAAATAAACAGCCTGCACGCTAATTTGGAACACGACTTAGCATCAAAGGAGCAGAGATCCTCAAAGCCTTACTATATCTGAGGAGTTGAGTCTTATGTATTGATCTCAACTCACCCTAGGTTCAAGCAACTCATAAAGATTCATCTCAAGGATAGACAAACCCGAAGGTCAGACTAAACAGGACAATGATGACTCTGATGCTTCTACTATGACCGACTTCAGGGAGAGCATGGGGTTTTGTGTAAGCAAGATTCACAGAAGCGATCATCTTCACCCGTTGCGCTCTGATATGGTGATCTCATACACAACTGCCCTCAGTGGCAGTTCTGACGGTATTAATAAAGAATAGAGAAGAAGACTCTGGTTCGGTTTGAGCCTCCGTCTCACCCCCAATGTGTTGTTTCTTCGTGTAATCTGATGAACCAGATTCAGTTTATCCAATCCTTTGCCAATCTTACCCCTAGGCGACAAGAAGTGCTGTTAAAAGTTTTGGCAGGGGAAGAGGATACGGCGATCGCCGAACAGCTTTATATCCAACCGGTGACGGTACGCAAACATATCCAACATATCTGTGATGCCTTTTTAGGAACCGTCGATCCCCAAGAGTCCGGATATTCCCGTCGCGGGGAACTCATTGCTCTGATCGCCAAATATCGTCCAGAGTTAATTGGAGAAGCCCTAAAAACCAACCGGGAACACCAACCCCAGAGCCATCATATCCTCCTCAGTTACTATCAAAGTCCCACCGATCCCCCCTTAAGCCTGATTTCCCAACTCTACGAAACCCTCAAGAACTCCGGCTATACCGTGACATTAGCCGATAACTGCCTGCGGATGGCCAAAAATGGCCTGCAACAGATTTACCGAGAACTGAACACCTGTGAAGAGTTGCTGCTGTTGCTCTCGCCCTTATCTGCCGTCAGTGAGATGATTACCGAAGAGGTGCGAATTGTCAAATCCTTACAAGAATCTCGCCAACAGGGGCTACCTCATATTATTCCCTTAGACATCAACAATTCCTTTCGCCTGCTCAACCACGACTTGCGGGGCTATTTACAGGACTTACCGAGGTTAAAATGGCGATCGCCAGACGATACCCCCAGATTAATTAAAACCTTATTGCGACTGTTGGCAGAAGGCGATCGTCAACACTCCAAAGATCTCTCAGCTCCTGAATCTGCCACCCAGCATCCCTACGCCATCCTACCCAAATCTCCCCCCCAACCCATTGCCGAACCCGAAATTCCCAGGGGACAAGTCGAACTGGCCTCCGCATTTTATATCGAACGGCCCAGAATAGAAACACGATGTTATGAGGCGATCGAAAAACCCGGAGCCTTAATTCGCATCAAAGCCCCCCGACAAATGGGCAAAACCTCCCTCCTAGCTCGCATCCTACACCATGCCTCCACCATTGGCTACGCCACCGTCCCCCTCAGCTTTCAACTTGCCGATAGCAAAGTCTTCACCGAGTTAGAACCCTTCCTCAAGTGGTTTTGCGCCAATATCAGCCTCCAAATCAACCTCCCCGTCAACTTTGAAGACTATTGGGATAGCATTTTTGGAGCCAAAGTTGCCTGCAAATCCTACTTTGAAAACTATATCCTTCCCCACTGTCAACATCCCCTCGTTTTAGGCTTAGATGAAGTCGATGTCGTTTTCTCCTTTCCCGACATCGCCTCCGACTTTTTTAGCCTCCTCAGAGCCTGGCATGAAGAAGGAAAAAACCGCGACATCTGGAAAAAACTGCGCTTAGTCGTCGTTCATTCCACAGAAGTCTATGTTCCCATGAGCATCAACCAATCTCCCTTTAACGTCGGCTTACCCATTGAACTCCCCGAATTTCCCCCCGACAAAATCCTAGAACTCGCCCATCGCCATGGCTTAGATTGGACAATCTCAGAAGTCAATCAACTCATGTCCATGGTTGGCGGACACCCCTATTTAGTCCGACTCGCGCTCTACCATATTGCTCGCCACGAAATGACCTTAAAAACCGTCCTCGAAACCGCAGCCACCGATGCCGGTTTATATAGCGATCATTTAAGGCGACATTTATGGAATCTACATTACCATTCCCTCTTAAAAGAAGCCTTAAAAAAAGTCGTAGAGAGCGCCCAAGCCATCCAACTCGAATCCATACAAGCCTTTAAACTCCACAGCATGGGATTAATTGACTTACAAGGTCATAAAGTTGTGCCGCGATGTAATTTATATCGTCAATATTTTCGACTACAACTCTCTTAATTTTTTGAATTTCAGTGGTGCATTTACAAGGGGTTCATGACTAATCTATTTACTAAAATGTATGAATACCAATTTGGCGGGAGCCTACCGCTTAATTCGCCTACCTATGTAGTACGTCAAGCCGATGCCGATCTATTTCGCGGAGTTCTATCCGGAGAATTTTGCTATGTTCTCAATTCCCGGCAAATGGGGAAATCCTCTTTACGAGTCCGAACCATTGAATTACTCAGAAATCGAGGAATTGTTTGCTCAGTTGTGGATTTAACCGCTATTTTTAGCCGCAATATTACCGCCGAAGAATGGTATGCTGCCTTTGCCTATTCCATCTTGAGTAGCTTTAATTTAGCCGATAAAATCAACCTGCCCAAATGGTGGCGCGATCGCCTCTCGTTTGCCCCCGTCGAACGGCTGCGTTTATTGTTAACTGAAGTCCTCCTCTGTCAGATCTCTCATAATATTGTTATCTTTGTCGATGAGATTGATAGTGTCTTGGGCTTAAAATTCCCCGTAAATGATTTTTTTGGATTAATTCTATCTTGCTATCAGAATCGCCAACAGAATCCGGAATATCAACGAATAACTTGGGTATTATTGGGTGTAGCTAGTCCATCAGAATTGAGTGCTAAACCTAACTTTAGCCCCTTTGATATTGGTCGAGAAATTCAGTTAACTGGATTTCAATTTCAAGACTGTTTAGGATTAGCGGAAGGATTGGTTATGAAAGCCAGAGATCCGCAAAAAGTTTTGAAAGCAATTTTAGATTGGACAGGTGGAAAACCTTTTTTAACGCAAAAACTTTGTCATTTGGTTGCCAATCATGATGAATTCATTGCTCTGAACCAGGAAAATCAAAGAGTCGATCGGTTAGTTCACGCCAAAATCCTCCATAATTGGGAAGCTCAAGATGAACCAGAACACCTGAGATCGATTCGCGATCGTCTCCTAGAAAGTCCGAATAAAAAATCATTATTAGAGTTATATTGGCAAATCCTACAAAAAGGAGAAATTCCTTCAGAAGAAAGTCGAGAACAAACCGAGTTACGCTTGAGTGGTTTGGTTGTAAAGTTACCTTTTGGTCATCAATCTGCCCGACCTATTCTCAAAGTTTACAACAAAATTTATGCTTATACATTTAATCTAGAATGGCTTCAAAAATGCCTCGGATATAGCCCAAATAAAACGCCGCAGATATCCATAAACAAACAATTATCAGATGAACAGAAGCTCTACGATCATCTGCTTTATTGGGTGCAACAAGAATCTCCAGCCGTGATGATTCAAAGAGTCTATAAATTATTTATTGAAGTCATTGGATATCCAGATATTGAAATTAGTGGCGTTCTCCGACGGTTGATCATTCAAGTCACCGAACAACATAAATTTAATAAAATTTTAAATCGATGTTTTTATATTTTAATTAATCACTGGCAAGTTCGATCCTCATCTAAAATTGCGATTGTGGGTTTAATGGGTCTTTTCAATAATCAAAAACAGTATCAATACTCCTATTCTGCTCCCTTACCTAAATATGTGGAGCAACTCAAAATGAGAGTTAATCATTTTTGTGAAAGTCATGAATACAAAATGATTGAAAAACTTTTCGTTGAACCGATCATTCATGCCACAGTTAAAGAATTTGAAGAAAGTGAAGATTATCAAATTTTGCGAATCTTGATTGAAAATAAATCGAGTTCCCAATCTGAATTATCTCCAGTTTTAAATTCTCCACTCAAAACACAAATTTATCGATATCCCTATCTTTATCGCTATTCCCTAGTGGCATCCAATAGTTCGAGGGAACATCAACAGATGCTGCAAGAAATTCAGTCAGAACGGCAATGGGAATTTGAACTGAGTCTTTCCCAGTATGCTACCTATTTAATTAAAAAAATATCTGGGTTTAGCAGCCACAAACCGTTGTCTAATCCGACTCTTTTGAGTGACCAAGATCTGTATTTAGCGATTAAACAGTTTACGGGTAAAGTAGAAGGAGATTCGAGCTATAAAGATTTAGCTAGAAACTTTTTAGAGCATACAGAAACTGTGGAATCTTATCAAGAATTTAAGGAACAATTTTATCATTATATTATTACAGCAATTGATTCGGATTATCAGTCTCAACATTTCGATTTTAAATTAAGACATAAACTAAAAAGTTTATTGCCGGAACAAGACCAACAAGGGTTTAATTCTCTTTTGCTCAACCAAACTTGTGAGAAACTCTTAAAATTTCTGATTGAGAGTCCCCACGATCCAAATCACTATATTTTTGTTAACTTAATCGCCAATTTAGGAGAATTAAAAACCAGTGCCTTATTGCTGAAAATTGTCCTCATTTCGGGGCAAAGTCAATCGAATTTAGGAGAGCAATTATTTCAATGGTTCAATTATTATGAGTCTAAGCCGATCGATCAAATTCAATGGTTTGTTAATTTCCTGGAAAATATTAATGTTGCCTTGGTGATTAACAATGAAACGCTAGATGTGTCGTCAATTCAAAATTATCTCAAATAATTCTTTTTATGGTGATTAGAGACCTATTGGCAAGATGCCATGCAGGTAATACAGCAGTTTTTGCTGCTATGCGGTACATTTCTATCCCCCCAACCTCCCTGCTTAAAAAGGGGGATTTAGGGGGATCTTTTCCGACTGTACCTCATTACCGCGCGAAGCGCTGTATCCGCCACTGATTCGGAGTACCGAATTCAGTGGGGGACTTACGGCGAATTAGTTAACAAACGGAGATTGGGGCGATCGCCAGGTTTGCCTCTATCTAACCGATGGTTACGGGAACTTTTCTGACCCTGTTCCCGACTACCCAGTGTTGTGGGTGGTGACTCTAGGCGGATTAGACTTACGTCACTTTCCGTTTGGGGAAGCCGTTCGCTTGTTATCGACTGGATGAGCCAAATTTTAAGTTAAATGTCAATTTTTATCAAAGAGTGCAACATTCAGGCAAGTCGGCTGAAGAGTTTGGCAAATTAGAAAAAGGAAGGGATAAAACGGCTCAATCCTGACTCACCTGCCATCTAGGTGGACTGTCATTGTAAACCTCACCCTCTTATTGTTTTCGATAACCATGAAATTTAACTATTACACCTTTTGGCTACCCCTATGGGCTTATCTTAATCAACCCTTGTTTAACTCAGCGTCTCCCATGGTGTGGAGTCCCCAGCACTTTTGGTATCGCTATCAATTAACCCTTCTGGAGCGATGCTGGCACATGAGTCATCAGGAGGGACATCCCCAGGCTTGAGCGGTAGGCAGGGCGAGAGGGGTTGCGCTCTAAGCATATCGCACCTTATCCTGCTCGCCTGACCCCGATCTCTATGTCTCCATATTGCGTGTTCCGTTCTGCTCACTGGGTAATTCTGTATCCGGAGATGGCTGAAAAATAAGGTTTCCAAGATCGGTTAGGAGAAGGGGCTGACGATATGCCCATATGGCGATGCGCCCTCTGGTGCAGCCCAAGAACAACCTTTGGAAGTCCCCGAATTCTCCATTCCTGCATCTGAGGAAGAGTCCTATGCAGCCGAGTCCCTATCCAACCCCGATATTCCCTTGCCTGAAGTGGTGGGCGATCGCCAATAGTTACAGCGCTTCGCGCGGCAGAAGGTATCAGAATGCTCTCCTCCTCTGGGACGGGGGAGGCAAACGCCAATGGAGAGGATGTAAGACCCCTTCGCATAGAGCAAATCCAAGATGAGGCAATCTTCTGTGAAGTTGGAAGCCCACACTGACTAGGGCGGTACAGTGTGGGTCGTTCACCCACAGCTAACCCCTACAGGAGGAAATAACACCATTGAAGGAATGAAGATAATTAAGGTAAATCCGTCGATCCCATCAGGAAGCGATCGCACTCTCGCGCCGCACCGCGTCCTTCATTGATCGCCCAAACCACCAAACTTTGCCCGCGACGGCAATCCCCCGCCGCAAAAACACCAGGGAGGCTCGTGGCAAAATTGCCATGTTCCGCTTTCACATTACTGCGGCCGTCCCGTTCCAAACCCAGAGCCTCTAACAAGGGTTGTTCCGGCCCCAAAAATCCCATCGCTAACAGCACCAATTGCGCCGGTAACACCTTCTCTGTACCTTCAATGGGGTTAGGAATAAAACGCCCCTGCTCATTCTTCGTCCATTCCACCTCCACCGTATGCACCGCCTTCACCTGGCCTTGCTCATCCCCCTCAAACCGGGTTGCAGTCGTGGTATACACGCGCGGATCGTCGCCAAACACAGCCGCCGCCTCTTCTTGACCGTAGTCCAGGCGGTAAATTTTCGGCCACTCCGGCCAAGGATTATTCGCAGCACGAGTTTCTGGCGGTTTAGGCATAATTTCCAACTGGGTCACACTCTTACAGCCATGACGCATCGAAGTCCCTACACAGTCCGTTCCCGTATCCCCACCGCCGATAATAATCACATCCTTACCGGCTGCGGAAATATAATCAGGAGCTGGATTCCCATCAAGTACACTACGGGTATTTCCCGTTAAAAACTCCATGGCAAAATGAATCCCCTTGAGATCCCGGCCTTCGATTTCCAAATTGCGGGGTTTCGTCGCTCCCGTACAGAGAACCACCGCATCAAAATCATTGAGCAGATTCTCCACCGGTAGATCCTTGCCAATTTCCGTATTGCAAACAAACGTCACTCCTTCCGCTTGCAACACATCCAACCGGCGCAAAACCACCTCTTTCTTATCCAACTTCATATTGGGGATACCATACATCAACAGTCCCCCTGGGCGGTCTTCCCGTTCGTAGACTGTCACCCAATGACCCGCCTGGTTCAGTTGGGCCGCTGCTGATAAACCCGCCGGCCCAGAGCCAACCACGGCCACCTTTTTCCCCGTTCGTTGGGGCGGTAGAGTCGGTGTTATCCAGCCTTCATCCCAACCCTTTTCAGCAATGGAATACTCAATATTCTTAATCGTCACTGGAGGGTTAGTAATGCCCAAAACACAGGCCCCTTCACAAGGTGCGGGACACACCCGGCCGGTGAATTCGGGGAAATTATTGGTCTTGTGCAATCTATCCAGGGCTTCTTCCCAGAGTCCCCGATAAACCAGATCGTTCCATTCTGGAATCAAGTTATTAATCGGACAACCGCTTGCCATGCGGCTAATTTCTAAGCCTGTATGACAAAAGGGTGTGCCACAGTCCATACAGCGAGCGCCCTGGGTTTGCAGGCGATCGTCGTCCATATGCAGATGGAACTCATCCCAGCTTTGTATCCGCTCCTGGGGGGAAACCTCTGCCGCTACTTCGCGCAGATACTCCATAAAACCTGTTGCTTTTCCCATGATTGATCTCTCTACTCTAAATACAAAACACGCTTAATTTGGGGTGGGGGAATGGGGGAATGGGGGTGTAGGGGCAGGTTTCAAACCTGCCCCTACAGACATCTCTGATTGACTAACTGCCGCCAATGCGAGCAATATCGCGGGCATTTTCTTCAAAGGCCGCAGATAGGGCATCATCACCGCTTAAGCCATTGGCTAAAGCATTCTGAATGTGCTGGAGAACCCGCTTGTAGTCGCGAGGCATAACCTTCACAAACTTCCGGCTCATGGTTTCCCAAGATCCCAGGACTAATTCAGCTCGCTTACTGCCGGTATATTGGCCATGTTTGGTAATCATTTCGTGGATCTCGCGGATCTCTTCTGGATCTTCGAGGGTTTCGAGATCTACCATTTCCCGGTTGCAACGGGTGGCAAAGTCGCCGGTTTCATCGAGAACATAGGCGACACCGCCACTCATTCCGGCGGCAAAGTTGCGTCCGGTTTTGCCCAAAATTACGACTTTTCCGCCGGTCATGTATTCACAGGCATGGTCTCCCACGGCTTCGACTACGGCTTGTACGCCGGAGTTACGGACGCAGAACCGCTCGCCAGCCATGCCTCGGATGTAGGCTTGGCCGCCGGTTGCGCCGTAGAAGGCGACGTTACCGACGACGATGTTTTCAGCCGGGATAAAGGTGGATGATTTATGGGGATAAAGGATGACTTTACCGCCGCTTAAGCCTTTGCCAAAGTAGTCGTTGGCATCTCCTTCTAGTTCTAGGGTGACTCCTTTGGGGACAAATGCGCCAAAGCTTTGACCGGCGCTGCCTTGGAAGTGCAGGTGAATGGTGTCTTCGGGGAGTCCGTCCCAATGGCGTTTGCTGATTTCGTTGCCTAGGATTGTACCGACGACGCGGTTGGTGTTTTTGATCGGTAGGGTCTTGCGAATGGGTTTACCGTTTTCGATCGCCTCTTTGCACAGATCCAGCAGTACCGTCATATCCAAGGATTTCTCTAACCCATGGTCTTGGGGCATCTGGCAATAGCGCCCGACTTCCGGCCCGACTTCGGGTTGATGGAGAACTTTGGAGAGGTCAATGCCTTTGGCTTTCCAATGGTCGATCGCCTTCTTCGGCTCCAGAACATCGGTGCGCCCGATCATCTCATTCACGGTGCGGAAACCGAGTTGCGCCATAATTTCTCGCAACTCCTGAGCGATAAACCGCATGAAGTTAACGGTATATTCGGGGTCGCCGCTAAAGTTTTTCCGCAGTTCGGGGTTTTGGGTGGCAACACCGACGGGGCAGGTGTTTTTATGGCATACCCGCATCATGATACAGCCCAGGGTGACGAGGGGCATGGTGGAGAAGCCGTATTCTTCCGCACCGAGGAGAGCGGCGATCGCCAAATCGCGACCCGTTTTCATTTGTCCGTCGGTTTCTACAACAATGCGCGATCGCAGATTATTCAGAACCAAGGTTTGGTGAGTTTCTGCCACACCCAATTCCCAAGGCAGTCCCGCATGTTTAATCGAGGTTTGGGGACTTGCTCCCGTGCCGCCGTCAAATCCGGAGATCAGCACCACATCGGCATGTGCCTTAGCGACTCCGGCGGCGATCGTGCCTACACCGACTTCTGACACCAATTTGACATTAATCCGCGCTTGCCGGTTGGCGTTTTTCAGGTCGTGAATTAACTCGGCTAGGTCTTCAATGGAGTAAATATCATGGTGGGGAGGCGGGGAAATCAAACCCACACCGGGAGTTGAGTGACGCACTTTCGCAATCCAAGGATACACCTTACGCCCTGGGAGTTGTCCTCCTTCTCCGGGTTTCGCCCCTTGCGCCATTTTGATCTGGATTTCCTTGGCTTGGCTCAGGTACAAACTCGTTACCCCAAAGCGTCCGGAAGCCACCTGTTTAATGGCGCTGTTTTTCGAGTCTCCCCGCTCATTTGTCCAGGTATAGCGCTCCGGATCTTCACCCCCTTCTCCGGTATTGGATTTACCGCCAATCCGGTTCATGGCGATCGCCAAACTCTCATGGGTTTCCTTAGAAATTGACCCATAGCTCATGGCTCCCGTTTTGAAGCGTTTGGTAATGGCTTCCACCGGCTCCACTTCTTCTAGGGGAATCGGATCGCGAGCCTTAAACTCTAGCAGATCCCGCAGTCTGAAGAATTCCTTATCCTGCTGATTAATTTGGGCACTGTATTGTTTGTACAGCTCGTAGTCCCCTTCCCGGACAGCTCGTTGCAACAGGTGAATGATTTCTGGAGCCAAGAGGTGTGCTTCTCCATCTTTGCGCCATTGATATTCGCCCCCTGCATCTAGAGTTTCGATACTAGAAAATCCTTGATGGTGACGCTTGATCGCCTCTTGGGTAATCACATCTACCCCAATTCCTTCTAAGCGGGAAGCTGTCCAAGTGAAGTATTTATTAACGACCTCAGAACTTAAGCCAATGCTCTCAAAAATTTGCGCTCCCCGATAGCTCTGAATGGTAGAAATGCCAATTTTCGAGCCAATTTTAATCACCCCTTTGGTGACTGCTTTGATGTAGTTCTTGCAGGCTTTTTCATAATCCATCGGCGGAATATGTTTCTCCTCAATCATCGAGCCGATGGTTTCAAAGGCCAAATAGGGGTTAATCGCGCCGCAACCATAGCCAATCAGAACAGCAAAGTGATGGACTTCGCGGGGTTCTCCCGATTCCAGGATAATGCCCACACGGGTACGAGTTCCGGCGCGGATCAGGTGGTGATGGAGTCCGGAAACCGCTAACAGAGCAGGAATGGGGGCGCGATCGCCATCCATATCTCGGTCAGAAAGAATAATTAGGTTAATCCCCTTGGCGATCGCCTCATCTGCCTTAGCAAATATGCTCTCTAAGGTACTTTCGAGTCCTTCTACCCCAGTTTTGGGGTCAAACAGAATCGGCAAGGTCAGAGAGCGAAAATCACCGGTCTTATCTTCACCAAGCTGCTTCAGCCCAGCCAATTGAGCATTACTCAAAATGGGGGTATCCAACTGGATCAGGTGACAGCTTTCCGGTTCAGGTTTGAGCAGGTTACCTTCCGAACCAATGGTGGTAATGGGCGAAGTAATAATCGCCTCCCGGATTGAGTCAATGGGCGGGTTCGTGACTTGGGCAAACAGTTGCTTAAAATACTCATAGAGCAGTTTCGGCCGGTTAGAGAGAACGGCTAAGGGAGTATCCGTTCCCATGGCTCCGATCGCCTCTACCCCATTTTGGGCCATGGGCGCTAAGAGCATCCGCAATTCTTCAAACGTATAACCAAATGCCCGTTGTCTCTGGACGAGGGGCAAGGCAGGTGTAGGGGCGGGTTTCAAACCCGCCTCTACAGGCAAATCCGAGAGTTTGACTTGGTATTGATCCAGCCATTCCCGATAGGGGTGTTCAGTGGCGATTTGATGTTTTATTTCTTCATCGGCCACAATGCGCCCTTCTTCCATATTCACCAGGAACATGCGACCCGGTTCTAAGCGCCCTTTTTTAGCCACATTTTCCGGTTCCACGGGCAGCACACCCGCTTCTGAGGCCATGATTACCAGGTCGTCTTTCGTGACGTAGTAGCGAGAAGGACGCAAACCATTGCGGTCTAAAACCGCTCCCATCATTGTGCCATCGGTAAAGGCAATGGACGCAGGGCCATCCCAGGGTTCCATTAAGCAGGCATGATACTCGTAAAAGGCTTTGAGTTCATCACTCATGGACTCATGAGCTGCCCAGGGTTCGGGGATCATCATCATTACCGCATGGGGAAGACTCCGCCCAGCTAGGGTCATCAACTCTAGGGTATTGTCAAAAATACCGGAGTCACTGCCATCGATGTTGATAATGGGTTGGATGCGGTCTAGATCGGCTCCAAATTCTTGGGAGGAGGAGCCAAATAGGGATTGGCGAGCGTGCATCCAGTTAATGTTACCGCGCAGGGTGTTGATTTCCCCGTTATGGGCCACATAGCGATAGGGGTGCGATCTCTCCCAACTGGGGAAGGTGTTGGTACTGAAGCGGGAATGGACTAAGCCGAGGGCGCTTTCTAAGTCAGAGTCGCTTAAGTCGGGGAAGTAGGCTTTGACTTGGGGCGGCATCAACATGCCTTTGTACACTAGGGTGCGGCAAGAAATGCTAGTGGGATACCAATAGCGGTCAATTCCTGGAATTTTAATAGCAGTATGGGAGCGTTTGCGGATCACGTAGAGTTTGCGCTCGAAGGCCAGATCGTCTTCTAGATCGGGATTTCGGGCAATAAAGACTTGCTGCATAAAGGGTTCGCTCTCTCTAGCGGTTTCCCCTAAACTGCTGTTATCGGTGGGCACATCTCGCCAACCGATCACTTTTTGCCCTTCTTCAGCTACGATCTGCTCGAAGAGTTGCCGTCCTTTACTTCTGGCTTGGCGATCGGGGGAGGAGAAAATCATGCCGACGGCATATTTCCCTGGTTCTGGTAGGTTAACCCCTTGCTCTTGGGCAACTTTTGCCATGAATTTATGGGGCATTTGCAGCAGAATGCCTGCTCCGTCTCCGGTGTTCGGTTCTGCACCCACTGCACCCCGGTGTTCCAGGTTAACCAGAATGGTGAGGGCTTGGTCAACAATTGAGTGAGACTTTTCCCCCTTCATGTGTACGATGAAGCCAACACCGCAGGCATCATGTTCAAATTGGGGATCGTATAGACCCTGTTTTTGGGGTGATGTGGTTCTGTTCATGGTCTTGATATAGTTGGTTTTCAATCCTCAATGTCCTTTGAAGGAGGGAACCGGATACAGGAAATAGGGATGAAGCCGATCCGTTCATCTGTGATAGCCGAAAGTAGCACTGGTTATGGGTTCTTGAAGTTCAATCCCTGATTTTCCTGACACCTCATCTCCTGAGCTGGAAACCGTTGCTTCTAGATGTAGGATAGATTTTGACGGCAAAAAACGGCGATCGCCCATTTCTTAATAAAATGATCGGAATCTACCCCAAAGGTTCTGAAATATTTCTTAGCATTTCCTTCACCAGAGAGTAAATCTCAAAATTGGTAGCCAATTTAGCAGAAATCCGGTAGATAGCTTGCTATCCGTTCTCTTACCTGACCCATTACCCATTACCGTTCATGTCGGCAACAGCCGAATCGCTCATTTTCTGGAGTGCATAGGCCCGAAACCGATCTAAATCCGCTTGAATCGTCGATTCTACCGTAGGGCCGAGCAATTTATCCATCAGCTTACCGACAAGTCCTGGAATGGCATAGGCGACAGTTAGTTTAACGATACTGGTTTCATGGCGGTCATAAAACCGAATTGCACCTCGGTTGGGTAAGCCATCTACTGATTCCCATTGAATAATTTGATTAGGACTTTGTTTCAAGATGCGCGAGAGCCAACTAAATTCAAAATTACCCGAAGCTAATTTCCAGCGAGACAATTCAGGATTTTCTTCTAACACATGAACCGATTCAATCCATTTCATCCATCGGGGCATTTGTTCGAGGTCTGACCATAATTCCCACACAAATTCAATCGGCGCTTCGACTTCAACTTGTACGCTATGTTCTAACCAATCTTTCATAAAAGTATTTTGGGATGAGTGAGGGCAAGAGAAGGTAAAAAATAGACTTTATTGTTCTAGTCTATCATATGGATTGACTCAAATTTCGAGGGATAAATGATACAATTTTCATTGACCCCTAGACTGGTGATCAACCCCTCAACATTACATAGACTTAGTGTATCAAAATTACAGGTATAGCTGGCTAAAGTATCTCCTTGGCGGTTAAACAGACGGGTATTATAGCCATAGTCGCGGGCGATCGCCCCTATTTTGGTCAACAACTCATAGCGGTTGAAATAACTCGTCTCTCGCCAAACTTGACGGTTTACGACTAAATGAACTTCTCCAGGGGTCTGTTCATCTCTAGGAGGATAAGCCAACCAGGTTACCAGTAAATCCTTGCCATATTGCTCACTGGCCCACCATAAGCTCGGCAGGGTTAAGCGACCTTCTTGGATCGTATTTTCCGTAATGACTGCACCTGTACTCAGGTCTACAGGTTTACCTTGCTCAACCGCCTCCACCAACTGAGTATCTAAGGGCCCAATAAAAGGAAAAGGTACACCGGGATTTTGATATTGACATTGGGCCTGTGCGGGGTGAGAGTCCCCCCAAAACATCATCAGGGTAAGGCTGCATCCAAGAAAACTAGACAAGACAGAGGGGAGCTTAACCATAGGGAAGATAAGGCAACGATGGGATAACTCTCAACTATGGTAATCGGATTGCTGACAATCAACAATCCGATCGAGGAAGTTCCGGATCGGCTCGGACAAGGGTGAATTTTTTAACGGAGGGTGAGAACTTGGGTTGCCTGAAGATTGATGAATATTTGGCGCTATTTAGAACTACTGGTTATGTGCGATCGCAGAGGAAAAATCACCGCCGTGCGATCGCTCTATCCCCAAGGTCAAATTACTCACTTTCGTCGCCAAAATGGTGTTATTTGTAAACCCAAAATAGTGATCAAGATCTTAAATGTATACGGCAAAAGCGGCTGGGAACTGGTAAGCAGCTACTCTCTGAAATTTTCCCAAGGATATTGTCTGGTTTATACCTTAAAAAAACGAGTAAAGTGAGGACTCTCAAGTCCGTCTCAAGGATTCACCCACTGGGGAACTTCAAACATGATTTAACCGTCTTTATGAATTAGAGTGAGAACAGGAAAAATTTCCAGATTAGGTCAACAGACACACACCTTGAAACTTCCTGTTCTTTCAGATTGACAACAGCTACAATGTGAGGCAATACAACCATGTCTAAGTCTGTAATTAGTGTTTTAACTCTTACCGGTTTAACCTTAATTCCTTTGGGTGCTTTTGCCCAAACCCCAACTCTCCTACCCATCGATTCAACTGTTAGAGTAGAAGTCGAAGACATTTTCAGCTTAAGCCGGGCGAAAAATTTGGCTCGTCAAGCTGCCGAACAAGCCAATGGAGGGTTAAGTCAATATCGTGCAGAAACATCCATGCATGGAAATGCTACCTCTTCTCCCTTTGTGGATAATGGCGATGGGACTTGGACGTTTAAATTCTATGGGGGTGAACCCGGTTTTTCTGTACCGACAGTCGAAAGTGTGGTTACTGTTGCTAAAGATGGCTCTTGGGTGAGAGTAGACTACAACGGGCCCATTCGCTAAATTAGTCATACAGCCCTTGGCGCGGTAAAAAATACCAGCTTTTAGATCCCTCAACTCCCCTTATGAAAGGGGTTTGGGGGATCTAAAACTTAGTATGCTTTTCTAGATTTGATATAAGTAGGGTTCTGTTTTGCCTCAGTGAACAGCTCTGCTCAACACCACACTCAGCCTGAAAATCTTTGCCTGATTATCCTTCAATGGGTCGATCGCTGGTATAACTGAGATAAGCTTGATAACCTTGACGTTTCAATTTACGCACCAGTTGGAACGTAGGTGTATGTTCTTGATTGAAAGATGGCGTTAATTGAATTTGAGTGCCTAGGACAAAACCTCGATCGGGAATAGCAAGTTTACATAGGGTAACCTGATGGATGGGTACTTGGGCGACTTGGGCTAGTGCTTCGAGATCGGCGGTTTCTGTATTAATGACAAAAGCACTATAACCAATCTGGGGACACTCTTGAAGAGTCCTATCAGAGGGTAATTCAAAGTTGAGTTGGGCAAAAGCGGGTGCAGACAGTCCCAAGGTGAGGGAGCATAAGGTTGCTGAAACCAGAGTATGGACGTTAATCATAGAGTAATTTGGAATACGTTAAGTCAGGCGATCGCCTTTGTTCTCTTCCCTACGATTACAGTTGGCTATCACCCGGTTAATTTTTCCCTAATCTACAACAAGCTCAGTACAGCTTGTCTATTGCCGTGTCTTCAGCGACTTTTTTGCCTTCATCCAACAGATACCCTAAAAAGGCCGTTGCAACCACAGATAACTGCTTACCACTGGGATAGACGACAAACCAATTGCGTTCAATGGGGAAATGCTCCACATCCAAGATCGCCAGTTTTCCCGTCGCTCCTTCTAGGGCTAAGGTATGTAAGGATAACACCGAGAGACCTAAACCACCCACGATCGCCTGTTTAATGGCTTCATTAGAGCCTAACTCCAGTTTCACTTTAACGCTAATATTCTGCTCATTAAAGAGTTTCTCGACGGCACGACGAGTTCCCGATCCCTCTTCGCGCATAATAAACGGTTCCCCAGATAGACGCTCTAGGGGAATCTTTTCTTGTCCGACGAGGGGATGTTCTCGCTGGGCTAAAACCACTAAGGGATTTTCTAGGAACTGATGAGCCGCAACATCTAAATTTTCCGGCACTTGGGAGAGAATGTAGAGATCGTCGAGATTTTCAGACATGCGAGCGAGTAATCCTTCATGGTTAAGTACCTGAAGGGCAAAATCGACACCTGGATAGCGTTGACAAAAGGGCCCCAATAAACGAGGAACAAAATACTTGGCTGTGGTGATCACACTGAGTTTAAGCTGTCCTTGTTTCAATCCCTTTAAGTCAGAAATGGTCATTTCTAACTGAGATATACGGTCAAAAAGATCGCGACAAGCCGCGAAAAGCTCCTGGCCTGCCTCCGTCAGATACAAGCGTTTACCAATCTGTTCAAATAAGGGCATTCCCACAGCCTTGGTTAATTGCTTAACTTGCATGGAAATGGTAGGCTGAGTTAAATATAACTCTTCTGCTGCCCGCGTAAAGCTGCCGTGGCGGGCTGCGGCTTCAAAAACTTTTAATTGATGCAGAGTCGCTTGCCTCAAAACCTGTTCCTCAATTAGAAAACAATATTCATAGATATAAATCTATCATAATTATTGTCAATATTGCATTAGCCTTATCGATGTTCTTGCGTTATCATCTTGATCAGAAAGAGCGAAAGAAACCCTTCCGAGAGGATGCTACCCGGCGATCGCCAGTTGAAGAGGTTCGCACAGGACACCCAAATTCCTAGCTTTGCAGTTCGCCTCATTGTGGCAACAGTAAAGTATTTCCCTCTTTAGCTGAGACGCTCAATGGTGTAGCATCCTTTTTTTTTATTCCCTGGACGAGCCGCCTTTTCGTCTAAAAGCACTCTTGCACTGTAATTGTGCAATCTGGAAAAGCCAGAGGACTTACAGACTGTTGACCGAGCAAAATGAGCTGGCGCTGGTAACCATTGGGTTGAGGGTCTTGAAAAATGTGAAGTTGTTGTGAGGTAATGTTGAAAACCCAGTAGTCAGTGATACCTGCTACTGCATAGAGATTGGCTTTAGTGCCGAGATCGCGGTCAATCGTAGTATCAGCAATTTCAACGATCAAATACACTTCATCTGGTGTGGGATGATGGTCGGCATAAAAGTTGGGATGGGGATGAACAACGGCAATATCCGGCTCAGGTTCTGAGTAAGGATTGAGTTGAATGGGGTCTTGAAGTCTTACCAGAGCGCGATCGCCCAAATGATGTTCTAGCCGTTTTTCCATCCGTTTGCACAACGCACTATGGGCAGGGCCTTTGGGCATTTTCTGGATAATTTGTCCCGCAATAAGTTCCACCTGTTCATCGGCTCCCAGAATCCCAATTTCTGCCATTCGATGATAATCAGCAGTGGTAATTAGCCGAAGATGAACCGAAGAAAGGGGAGTGGCAATCATAATTGGGTTAGCCAAGAGATGATGGTTTAATTGTAGCAAAGGGAGAGAGGGGAGAAAGGCGATCGCTCCTGTAGTGGCGATCGGGATATACAGCACTTTGCGCTGTTATGAGGTACAGTAGCAACAATGAGCAAACCAATTTCTTAAATGTTTCGGATTAATTACAGCGCGAAGCGCTGTATGCTTTCATTACCTCTTAATACCCATCAAATCTCTTCACCTTAGATTGTACCTCAATACAGCGCGAAGCGCTGTATTACTTAACAGCGCAAATCGCTGTAAAGAATGAGAATTTTATTCAATATTATGTTCCGCCGGGAAAAGCTCTTGATCTGTCAATAAAAAGAGGTTTTCGGGTCTATCATTTACTCGGAAAAAATTATGATCATACACCCATTCAAACATCTAAACTCATCAAGCATCCTATTACAGCTTTGCACTTTACTACACTCACTCAAAATGTTTTGATAATTAGTGATAATAGTCAATCCTCTCTGTTGCAAAAAGTAGCAAAAGTATTGATTGAGAATTAAACCCCGCAGGATGGGTTATCGATAGTGTAATCGTGCGATCGCCTTCTCTTCTGGTTCAACACTGGGATTTAGAATCAAGGCTGTGCTGTAGATTGAAAGGGATTAACAATATTGAGTTGCTCTGAAACTCTTAATCCATCTTGCATATCTTCAGAATACAAAATATCTGCACCACCTGCTAAAGCACTCGCCACAATCAGGCTATCCCAAAACGAGAGACTATAGCTCATTCGTAAATCAGAAGCTATTACGATAATATTGCGATCGATGTCAACAACAATACAACCCTGATATAACTCTTCGATAATTTGTCGAATTTGAATTTCACTAACCTTAGCTTTTTTGAGTAAAACTGCACAAATTTCATTAATCACTTGGGTACTAATCACAAGATCTTCCTGATTAGTCAGATTGACCGCAATGTTATACTTTCTGATTTCTTCAGAGTCATCACCGTCGGGATCGACCAAAAAACGATACAACCATAGATTAGAATCACAAAAATAAATAGAATTAGACATCACTAAAGTTGGTGAATTTCATCTCTTGTTAATTTATGTACACCAGGCACAGGAATCGGATTTCGAGTTAATTCAGCAATCATTCCTGTTTGAGAAATCCTTTTAGACTGTTTGAGTACAATTACAGTTACCTCATGTTCTTCCCTTAACTGCTGTTGATATTCTTCTGGAATCTCAATGATACCTTGTTTAATTCTTGCCTTAAATTCAACAGTATTAGCCATTTTATATTCTCCGTTCAGCAACTTGTATTGGATACTTCAGATTTTAACTCACGATCTTTACTAGCCTTGATTGACCTCTAGCAAACGAGAAGTCAGAAAGCGATCCATCCAAGATTCAAAATAGGCGCGATTGGCTTGTTTTTGCTCTGGATCGGTTGTGTCCAAGGGATGGGGAGTTAGTCCTTTAATGGCTGCGGTGGTGACGCAGTACATGGACTTTTGGAAACTAATGCAGATTTTCACTAAGAGGTCATCTTCGGCGCGACGACTGCGTTGATAAAACTGGTGTAAATAGTCGGGGAGAAAATGGCGCATATCCTGCATGAGCAAGGTGGGGGGAATGCCTGCGCCTCCGGTGGGGAGGGGATCGGCATAGAGTGCCCCATAGGTGAATTCGGCTTGTTCTGGGGGAATTTGCCGGGCTTGGGCGTTGTAGGAAACGGTTCCGAGGAAGGGAGCGCCGCGAAAGAAGATGGTATCGACGTAGGGTACGGCGGTTTCCATTAAGAATTTGAAGTTTTGAGCGGGGGGGATGAGGTCGTAGGTTTGCCCTTTGATGTTGACGCTATAGGTGATGGGGGTATTGGCGGCTGCGACTAAACCGGCGAGAATATGCTCGACGACTTGGGGGATGGATTGGATTTCTTGGCGATCATAGCGGTTGGAGAGGTCAATGAACATATCGCTCATGATGCGCCAAAATTGTCCTAGGGCGCTGGTATAGACCATTTGCCGGACTTGTTCGGGGAGAAAGTCGGGAAAGAGTTTGTGGAGCAGTTGTATTGCGGGGTTGGATTTGATTTTAGCGGCGATCGCCCGTTCTGCATATTGACGAAATTCTGGACTATCGAGATAGGTATCGAGTTCTCCCCCGCCATGCCAGAGCATAATCCGCATGACATATTCGGCATATTCATAGTTAATGCGATCGTGCCACCAATGTTTGAGCAGTTTGTTTAGGGTGACTTCCCCATTGAAGTATTTAAAGAAGGGAAAGAGGACTAAAAACTGTTCCTGAGCCATATAGATCAGGTTGTTGGAATAGGCATCGAGAACCACTCCATAGCTTTTGAGGATGCCGACGACTTCTAGGAGATTTTCGGGGGAGTGGGGCAGTAAGTCACCGCCCGCTTCTAGGCGTTCGATGTAGGAGGCTAGGGGGTGTTTGGAGGGGGTGAGGGCGATCATGGAGTAATGAGTAATAAGTAACAAGTAATAAGTAATAAGTAAGGCAGTTTCTTATGGGATAGGGGGATCTTAACAAGGGAATAATTTCAATAATTAAGCATTGATTAGACCCTCTGATAACCCTAAATTCCCTAGAATTATTCCATTCTCCGCGTCCCCGTGTCTCCGTGTCTCCGTGTCTTCCCCATTCACAATGGTGTTACTCGGAAATAAGGCGGTGCTGGTGGCTTCGCTCCATTGAGTGAGGGTGCTGGGGAAGAGGCCGAAGAAGACGATCAGGAGAGTAAGGGCGATCGCCGGAAGGCGGTCTCCCCATTGCACGGGGGGCAGGTTTTGCACGACTTCGGAGAGGCGACCAAAGAAGGTACGGTTGACTAGGAGTAGGTAATAGACGGCGGTTAAGCCGGTTCCCACCATGCAGATCAGGGTGGGGATGGGGAAGGTGGGGAAGCTGCTCCAAAAGACGAGAAATTCGGAGACAAAGCCAACCATACCGGGAATTCCGGCGCTGGCCATGACTCCGACGATCATCAGGCTGCCAATTAGGGGTAGGCCGCGCTCTGGGTTGAGGAGGCCTTTTAAGATGTCGAGATCGCGGGTTCCGGTTTTTTTGTAGACGACTCCCACCAGTAGGAAAAGAAGGGCAGAGATGAGGCCATGGCTGACCATTTGCAGAATTGCGGCTAGGAAACTGAGGGAGGTGGCGGCTGCACCAGCCAGCAATATATAGCCCATGTGGGCGACGGAGCTGAAGGCGACCATTTTTTTCATATCGGTCTGGGCGATCGCACTCAAGGCTCCGTAAATGGCGCTAATGGCAGCCCAAACCGCGAGGCTGGGGGCGAGGATTTTCCAGGCATCGGGGAGGAGCAAGAGGCCAAATTTAAGCAGTCCATAGGTTCCCAGTTTTAGCAATACCCCTGCGAGGAGGACGGAGATGGGAGTGGAGGCTTCGACATGGGCATCGGGAAGCCAGGTATGGAAGGGGACGAGGGGAATTTTGATCCCGAAGGCGAGGAGAATACCGCCAAGCAGGATCAGTTGGGTTCCCAGGGGTAGGGTTTGGGCGATCGCCGGGTTATAAGTAAAGGTTTCTGCTCCACTTAACCAGGTGATGCCCAGGAATGAGGCCAGCAGGGCAATACCGGAAACGGCGGTATACATTAAAAATTTAGTGGCAGCATATCCCCGGCGCTTTCCTCCCCAGATGGCGATCAGCAGATAGAGGGGGATCAGTTCGAGTTCATAGAAGAGGAAAAATAGCAGATAATCTTGGGCACAGAAGGCTCCAGAGACGCAGGAGTTGAGCAGGAAGAGCAGGGCATAATAAAATCGGGGCCGTTGGAGCTGGCGATCGCTGCTCGTAATGGCGATTAAGCTCAGTAAGCTATTGAGTACGATCAGAGGAAAGGACAGGCCATCAATACCCAGATGGTACGTCAGTCCCAGGGTTTCTAACCAGAGGAGAGATTCTGTCAATTGCAACTCTGACAGATAGGGATTAAATTGCAGGGCGATCGCCCCTGTCCAACCTAAAAGCAGAAGGCCGAGGGCAATGGCCAGGTTGCGTACCATTGCCGGTTTGATTTCAGCAGGCCAGAAGGCGATCGCTGCTGCACCTAAAACCGGGCCCCAGATCAAAACACTGAGCATGGATAATCCTAAGTTGATGGTATAGAACGAATGAAACCGTTAATTCTCTATATTATCTATTTACCCTATCAAATGATGGGCGATCGCCACAAACTCCAGTGAACTACCTACACTGACCTTGCGGTACACTGTAGGCTTCCCAATTCATTGGGGATTGCCTCAACCTGCGTAGATTTTTTACGTCCAGAAGATTTTGGTCTTACATCCCCTCCAAGGGCAGAAGAGCTAGTTCCTAACTCCAAAAGTCGCAATCCTTCATTTCTAATATGTATTGCAGCGTTAATATCTCTATCATGCTGTTTATTGCGGTTTGAGGTAAGATTATTTTATTCTCAGGCACTCAACCCCTGGGAATTCTCGGTCTTGTACCCGTTTACGGAGGGATTCCTTATGCATCCAGTCACCCGCATCGAGATTATCGCTGATGAAGTGGAAATGCACAAAATAACCGAAGTTCTCGATCAAACCGAGGTTTCTAACTACACGGTTATTCCCAATATCCTGCACAAAAATATTCAAGGTACAGTGACCAATGATGCGGCAATTACGGGACTAGGAAATACTTATGTATTTGCCTATTGTTTACCAGATAAGGTGAAGCCGGTTTTAGAACAAATTCGACCCATCTTAAATAAATTTGGGGGCACTTGTTATATTTCCTCAGTCATGGAAGTCCATTCCCTTCATTGTGTTAGGCATGATTAATCAGTTATGGCCTTAATCCTTACTTAATGAGGAAGTGGGTTCAATCAAACCATATCCTCTAGGACGAATGGAGCCAGAGGGAGCGGTGAATTGAGGTTGAGGGTTTAACGAATTAGGCGCGGTTGATTCACTATTGTTATTGATAAAAGGAGATAAGCGACTATAGCCAAAGCTCCGACGCTCTGAGCTAGAGGAAGAGGAAGAGGGAGAAGAATGGGTTTGTGGGGGAGAATAGCGCGACAGGCTGGTTTGTGGAAGTTGAGGGTTAGAGGTGACGTTGGATGTTATCTCAGATGTTAAGAGACTTGAACCATAGGTGGGTAGAGTGGAGGGAACTGACTCTACCTCGTCATTTGTCCTTGAGTTCAGGATGGATGTCACTGTCGGATAGAGAGAATGGTTATCCTCTGGTTCGGGTTGAGCGGGTTTTCGACTCCAGTAGGGAACAGAAGAGACTAGAGGATGGGAAGCGGACAAAGGACTTTTTTTCTGATTATTCCCTTTTTTACCCTTTTTCCCCGATGGGGAGAGGTCTAAGGAAATGGAGAGGGGAGCGGATAGGGAAGGAGAGGATAAACTGTCAATTTCTTCGCCAATTTCCTCTAGGGATAGGGCTGCCATGACTTGTTTGAGTTCTGAGTCGCTTAAAAGATCCGATCCGGTGGGTAAGGTAGAGTCCGTGTCTCGATCGCCTTCTTGTCGAGCTAAGGAGGGTTGCACGGGATCGATGGTTTGCGCCCTTTGAAGGGTTTCTTGCAGGCTATTGATATAGGGAGTAATGGGACTTAGGAGAGTCTGAAGATTGGTAGATATATTGTCTCCCATCTGATGGAGGGTATCTGGGTTCGCCATGGGTTTCCAGAAAATGGCGATCGCCCCCGACAGGGGAATAAAGACCCACCATAACCCGGCACGTCTCCAGTTTATGCTCGACAACAGGCCCCGTTTGGGGGTAGATAACTTCCGGGTTGGGCGATGGGAACGTTTCACGATCGACTCTCCTTGGACTAGCTCAAGAGGGTAGAGAATTACTCTAGGCGTTCTAACCACAGGCTAACATCAATGGCCAGGATCTGGCCCAGACGCAGCAGGCGACGGCTTTGGGGTAAATCTAAGGTGATCTGCGATGGGGTTTCCTCGCTCTCTAGGGTGTCTGTCCCCTCTGAGCCATTTAAGGCCGAGGTGGGAATACCAAAACAGCGAGGAATAATCTTATGGTGCAGATAACTAAAGTATAGCTCTTGACAGCGAGTTAAGCATAATCCCACCTGCAAAGTACAGGCCAGATCGATCAATCGTTCTAAGCGCTCCAGATGGCAGTTTAAGCTGGCAGGGTCATTATTTTCTAGGACTTCCCAAAATCCCAGTAAGGTGAGGCGCTCTAGGAGGTCTTGGCCATCGGGAATTGTGAGACGGCAATGGAGCGATTCGGCTTCTTTGGCGATCGCCTCTAACTCTAGCAACAGATTAAACCCTTCTGGGGAAGCAAAATTCTCTGGTTTCAACCCATTCAACAGACTAAAACAGCGCTGGGATAGGGCCATACTCGCCGCCACCTGTAACTCGGCTGGTGGGGGCATATTGTCCCGGTGAAACGCCCGTAACACCCCATAGTTATCCCGATATACTTGGGTATACAACTGATCCACCCGGTTTAAGGTTTCCTGGCTCAAAAGGGTCATGATCCGCAGCCGGTCTTCGGCAAACAAATCATCGAGACTAAAGGTTTGGTCGCCAAACCACTCAGCCATACCTAAAATCACATGGGCAGCGCTGGCTTGTTGCAGAGCATTAAACAGGCTTTCTTTCACCGATAAATAGGATCGGCGGTTGGAGAAGGGTTGCACGCAGCAATGGAAATCCCATCCCCCCAAATGCAAGACGGCAAACACAAAATGACCCCCTTCCCTAGTGACTTCCGAGGTGAGGTTAATTTCACCCACGGCTAAGGTTAGCGAACCCATGCGCTGGAGCTGATAGTCCTGTTGTTCCACCAAATAGCAGTAGAGGAAAAAGTCTTTGTCTAAGGGACTTGACTTGTCCTGAGTTATGGATAGCCCTTGGTGAGTGGTGGGATAACTATTAAACAGGGAACTAATGGCAAAATGGGCCACTACTTGCTCTAAACTGACTTGGGAGCTAATCACATTCTTTTCATAGACCCCTGCCCCGGTTTCAAAGATATCGACGTTACTGGGAGCTTGGGCTAATTGACTCAGAAAATCGGTTTCTAAATCTTTACCCGTGACTTCCCTTGCCAACTCGATCGCCCGACTGGCATATCTCAGAATTTGGGTTCCTTCTGGGCGAGAAATTTCTTCAAAGAACCAACCGCAACTGGTGAACATCAACAGAGCGTGGCGTTGCATTTCCAGTAAGCGTAAGGCGTTAATCTGTTCGCTCGGTTCCAGGGGATGGGTTTGATGACGGCTCAAAAAGCGATCGACCGTATCCCAACTGCGGTTATTAATGACTTCCACATACTCATCCCGCGCTTTCCAGGGGTCTTGGAACATCTCATAGCCCTGGGTTTCGTAAATGTCCACCAATTCATCCCGCAGATGGTTGAGGGCATCTCGCAGGGGTCTGCGCCATTTTTGATGCCATTCGCCCCCACTGGCACAGCCGCAGTCTTCTTGCCATCTGCCGACCCCATGGGCGCAACTCCAAGCGGTGAGGGGTTTAAGTTGCACTTCCCAAGTGGGGGGATGTTGGCTCAGATAGTGGCCAAAGTTGCTGATGTTCCAGCCTCGGTCAGGAAACTCCCGCAGGAAGGCATAGGCGAGGGTTTTTTCGGTTCCGCCTTTGTGGTGGCCGAAGGTTTCGCCATCGGTGGCGACGGAAATGATTTGGCTGGGGCGCTCGTCGGTGTGGATGGCGTGGGCGAGGCGCTCGCTCAGGTCGTAAGAGCTGTTTAGGGCATCGCTAAAGCCCATATCGCTGGAGATGGGGCCATCGTAGAAGAAGATATCTAAGTAGCGACCATCGGCGATAAAGCAGCGATAGGGCCGGGCGGGATCGATGCTGGAGTCTGCTACATCGTACCATTCGGGATCGGGGTTGTCTTCTGTGGCGATCGGGCGACAGGTTTGGGCTTGGGAGGGGGCGAGAATGGTGAATTTAATGCCCTCATTAATCAGAGCTTCAACGGTGGGATAGTCGATCGCTGTTTCTGCTAACCACATGCCTTCGGGATCGCGCCCAAATCGGGATTTGAAGTCGGCTTTCCCCCAGCGAATTTGGGTGTATTTGTCGCGCTCATTGGCCAGGGGCATGATAATATGGTTGTAAACTTGGGCGATGGCATTGCCATGGCCGCCTAATCGCTTACAACTTTTGCGATCGGCTTCAATGATTCGTTGATAAACTTGGCGATCGTAACGCTCTAACCATCCCATTAAGGTGGGGCCAATATTAAAGCTCAGATACTCAAAATTATTGATGATCCCAACGATCTCACCGCGATCGTTCAGCACCCTAGCAAAGGCATTGGGACGATAACATTCATGATAGATCCGCTCGTTCCAATTGTGGAAAGGAGCAGCACTTGGTTGGCGCTCAATCTCGTTTAGATAGGGATTTTCGCGGGGGGGTTGGTAGAAGTGACCGTGAATGGTGACACAGACTCCTAAGTTGACTCGATCCCCTAATTCTTGACCTCGATCCCTGCCTTTTTCTCGTAAAGAAACTTCGGGAATCGGTTGTGAATCTGGGAACACTGTTCCATCGGTTAGGAATTGGGAAATAGACACCACAGTTAACTAGACCTCCAATTAGGCAATGAAGAAATATAAGCGTTAATTAAAAACTTATTGATGGCTCAGTTATTTATAAATCGTAACGTTGACTCGCCAAAACATTTATTTTTGTATCATCGTTGCCGCAAACGGACATAAAAATGAGCCATTTCTAGTGTATCTCAGACTGACAAACTTCTCGATCAATAAATATAAAGATATGCTTAATCTATACAGCTACCCGCGATCTGCACGAAGTTAAATTACTTTACTAGATATGTGCCACTTTCCCATTCAACCCATGGATATTACAGCACAACTGAATCAGATTATTGGCGCTATTCAAGGACGAAACTTCCAGGAAGCGGCGAACCTTTGCGGGCAGATCCTACAGCAGTATCCCCAAAATGGGCAGGTTTGGCATCTGTTGGGGGTGACTTGCTATAGTGCGGGGGACATGGAAAAGGCGATCGCCGCCTATGAAAACGCCCTCAAGATTGATTCTAAGCAACCGCAAACCCATAATAATCTGGGGACTGCCTTGGCTCAAAGCGATCGCCCCATGGAAGCTATCGGGCATTATCAACAGGCGATCGCTCTTGCACCGGAGTATACGGAAAGTTACTATAATCTGGCTAAAACCTACAAAACCTGGGGTAACTTGGATTTAGCGATTGAAAATTATCAACAGGCACTCAAGGTCGATCCGGACTATACCCAAGCGCGGCAAAATTTAGGTAATCTCTATTTGGAACAGGGAGACTATGAAGCGGCTATTGGGGAGTTTAAAAAAGTGATTGCACAAGTTCCAGATCGCGCCAGCGAAACGGAGTTTTATCGCGCCAGTGTTCACTATAGTCTCGCCTTCTGTTACCATCAGCAAAATGAACGCCAAGAAGCCATTTTTCATTACCAAAGAGCGCTAGAACTGAATCCCAACTATAGCCAAATTCATGGTCATCTGGCTTCCCTGCTGCACCAAGAGAATCAGATCGAGCAAGCCATTGTCCACTATGAAAGCGCCCTGAGCTACGATCCCAATTCTCCTAAATTGCACCACGATCTGGCGGTGGCTCTGAGCGCTCAGAAACAACTCGAAGCGGCAACGAAACATTATTATCACTCCTTGGAACTTGCACCCAATTCACCGGAAGCGCACAATAATTTAGGGGTTGCTCTGAGTCAACAGGAAAACCTAGAAGAGGCGATCGCCGCATATCATCGATCGCTCGAACTCAATCCCCATTATGCGGATGCTTATAATAATCTGGCGGTGGCTCTGGATAAAATTGGGGAGTACGATCGGGCGATCGCCGCTTATCAAACCTGTATTCGTCTCAAACCCGACTATGCTGAAGCCCATACCAACCTGGGTATCGCCCTTTTACTCGCGGGAGATTTGACCAACGGTTGGGCAGAATATGAATGGCGCTATCAATGGCAAACCTCTGGCCATCATAAACCGGTTTATCAACCCCGATGGAATGGCCATCTATTTATAAGACGAAGATTACTCCTATATTGTGAACAAGGATTTGGAGATTCGATCCAATTTTTGCGCTATTTGCCTTGGGTGCAAGAGCGCGGGGGAGAAGTTATCCTCGAATGTCCCCAACTGTTGATGCGGTTGTTTGAGGACTTTGTAGAAGAACATGGCGCAGATGGGAAGAAAAAAGTACAGTTAGTTCCCCGCGATCGCCCTTTACCGGATTATGATATCTGGGCCCCGTTGATGAGTTTGCCCTATATTCTAGGAACGACTTTAGATACGATTCCCGTGCCGATTCCCTATCTTCGCGCTCCGGTTAGGGCAGGTTTAGAAAGGGTGGGGGCGGGTTTAGATCATTTATCTTCTTCGTCCGAAGAGATGGATAAACCCGCCCCTAGGGTGGATAGGGCTATCCGAAAATCGGATAATTTCAAGGTGGGGTTAGCTTGGGGAGGGAATCCCAACCATGGCAACGATCGCCAACGCTCCTGTAAGTTTGCCGATCTATTGCCTTTGTTAGAACTAGAAGGAATTGACTTTTATAGCTTACAGAAAGGCGATCGCGCCCAAGAACTGGCAGGGGTA
This sequence comes from Roseofilum halophilum BLCC-M91, assembly GCF_030068445.1. Taxonomy (GTDB): domain Bacteria; phylum Cyanobacteriota; class Cyanobacteriia; order Cyanobacteriales; family Desertifilaceae; genus Roseofilum; species Roseofilum halophilum. The sequence goes on from NZ_JAQPOK010000125.1 coordinate 46,191, forward strand.
GAAAACATCACCAACCTTGACCCCACGATCCAGGACTTCGCCGACACTGCCACCCTTATCGATCAACTCGACTTAATTATTACCGTCGATACTTCCCTGGTGCATCTGGCTGGAGCCATGGGTAAACCCACCTGGCTGTTACTTTCCTTCGTTCCCGACTGGCGCTGGATGCTGGATCGAGAGGACAGTCCCTGGTATCCGACGGTGCGACTGTTTCGGCAACCTACACGGGGAGACTGGCATTCTGTCATTACTGCTGTCAAAACCACATTAATCACCCGTAGGGGCGGGTTCACCCAAGATCTACAAGATCAGCCTAAATCTAAGTTAACCCGCCCCACCATCACCCAGGACATAGGGGGGGCGGGTTCACAAAGCTCTCGGTTGGATCGGGAAGTTATTGATGAACCCGCCCCTACCGGCGATCGCAACATCCTGCACACAGGAATCGGTATCGGCTGGCAATTAGGAAACCATACAGGGTGGGGAATCTACGGGTTAAACTTAGCCTTGCAATTGGTCAAAAACCCGGAAACTTATCCCCATTTACTGGTTCCACCCGGCAATATCCAGAACTTGCACCCGTTGCATCAAATTGCCTTATGTCAAGTGTTTGAACAAACGAAGGACAGGGGCCCCTTGCCCGTAGTGAGCCGTAATGTTCCTATCTTTCATGCTTTGGGTCATGGGTTTGCTAAATCACCGTTAATGGAGCGTTTGCACAGTAATTCCTCGGTGGGAATTGTGTTTTTTGAAGATACCCATCTGGAGAAAGAGGCGATCGCCAATGCTAAAACCTGCGATCGCCTGATTGCCGGTTGCAATTGGAACGCCCAACTTCTCACCAGTGCCGGACTCAGCACCGTTGAAACCGTCCTACAAGGCATCGATCCCACCCTCTTTCACCCCGCGCCTAAACTGGGAATTTGGGGTAAGGATCGCTTTGTAATCTTTGCTGGTGGTAAACTCGAATACCGCAAAGGTCAAGATCAGATCGTGGCTGCCTTCAAAGCATTTTATCACCGCCATCCGGATGCACTGCTGGTCACGGCTTGGCATAATGGTTGGCCGAGTTTGATGCTAGGATTAGACACCACGGGCAATGTTACGGGATTACCCCAAGTGAGTCAGAATGGGGTGTTAAATATTAGGCAGTGGTTACAGAAAAACGGAATTCCGGCTGAGGCGGCGATCGCGATCGGCCCCACTCCTAACCACCTGCTTCCCCCAATTATCCGGGAAGCAGACGTAGCCATATTTACCAGTCGCGCCGAAGGGGGAACCAACTTAGCCGCCATGGAATGTTTAGCCTGTGGCATTCCCACCATTCTATCCGCCAACACCGGCCATTTAGACCTACTCAACCGAGGCGCAGGTTACCCCCTCAAAACCCAATACCCCGTCCCATCCCATCCCCATTTCCGAGGCACAGAAGGCTGGGGAAACTCCGACATCGAAGAAATTTTAGCTACCCTAGAATGGATTTATCAAAATCGCCAGCAAGCGAAAAAACAGGGGAAAAAATTTGCCAAAGTTATGCAATCTTTAACCTGGGAAAAGCAAATTCAAAAACTGTTATAGTCGATCGGTAAATATCTGTTGATCTCTAAAATTTGCTGATACTGAACCCTGTAATACGATATAATAGAATTACTCTATAGTAGAGAGAGTTTCTGTATAAAAAAAGTATATTAATTACCCATTACCCGCGCAAAGCGCTATAATTCTCTGCCGTGACTTACGAACCGCTCCACCATAAATATCGGCCCCAAACCTTTGCCCAGTTGGTGGGACAGGAGGCGATCGCCCAAACGCTCTCGAATGCGTTAAATCGGAACAAGATCGCCCCCGCATATCTGTTTACCGGGCCGAGGGGAACGGGGAAAACCTCTAGTGCGCGGATTTTAGCTAAGTCCCTCAACTGTATTCAGGCCCAGGGGCCGACGGCTACTCCCTGCGGTAAATGCGACATTTGTGCGTCCATTACCAAGGGTTCATCCTTGGATGTGATGGAACTCGATGCTGCTAGTCATACGGGGGTGGATAATATTCGGGAAATTATTGAGCGATCGCAGTTTGCACCGGTGCAATGTCGGTATAAAGTTTATGTCATTGATGAATGTCATATGCTGAGTACGGCGGCCTTTAATTCCTTGCTAAAAACCTTAGAAGAACCGCCAGATCGAGTGATTTTTGTCCTGGCAACCACCGATCCGCAACGGGTATTACCCACGATTATTTCCCGATGTCAACGGTTCGATTTTCGCCGGATTCCCCTGGAGTCCATGGTGCAGCACTTAAAACAGATTGCCATCCAAGAGGCGATCGCCATTACCGACGAAGCCATAACCCTAGTCGCTCAAATTTCCCAAGGAGGACTCCGGGATGCCGAAAGTTTACTCGATCAACTCAGTTTATTAGTCGGTTCCGATGACTTAACCGAAGTGGGAGCGGAACAAGTTTGGGACTTAGTGGGATCGGTTCCAGAGCGCGATTTATTCCAGTTATTAGCAGCCATTAGTAAACAGAATCCTCCCGATATTCTCGACTTAGCTAAAAGCATCTTAGATCGGGGCCGAGAACCCCTAACCCTACTGCATAACTTAACCAGCTTTTACCGCGACTTACTCATTGCTAAAACCGCACCTAAGCGGCAAGATTTAGTTGCCCTCACCGCTTCCACCTGGAAACAATTAATTGACTTATCCCAACACTTTAGCCTAGACCAAATTTTAGCCGCTCAAACCCATCTCCAAGAAAGCGAAACCCAACTGAAAAACACCACCCAACCGCGACTCTGGTTAGAAGTCACTCTTTTAGGCTTACTCTCAGCTCACCAACCCCCAGTACAAGCCACTCCCGCACCCGTAGTTAACCCTCCGACTCCTGCTCCTGCTCCCAGTATTTCCCCTGCACCAAAACCCGCCCTTTCCCCTGCCCCCAAACCCAATCCCCAACCCTCCCCAGTACAAGACACCCAACCCCCTCAACCGGTGACTCCGGTTAATCCTGACAATTTAGATCAGCTTTGGCAAAGAGTGATTGAGAACTTAGAATTACCAGGGACAAAAGTCTTAATTTCCAAACATTGTGTTTTACTCAACTTACAAAACAATACGGCTCAAATTGGCATTAACAAAAAGGGAGCGCAAAAGTTAGTCAAAGGAGTTCAGCCCCAACTGCAAGAAGCCTTTAAGAAAACCTTTCATTATCCCTTGAGTTTGAACTTTGAGTTACTCGATGGGACAGAAAAAAAAACACCTCCGAATCCGCCGCCTCCAGCCCAAAACCAACCGATTGAGCCAACACCAGTTAACTGGCGATCGCCAGCCCCTGCCCCCAATTTAGAACAAGAACGGGAAAAACAAAAAGTTAAACAAGCGGCCGAACAATTCGCCAACTTTTTCCGGGGAGAACTGATTGATCTTCCCGAAAAAGTCTCTTTACCCGAACCCAACACCTTAGAAGCTGACTCGTCCGATTTAGAATCAGGGGATGAAGAGGATGAACTCGAATTTTAGTCAATCGATCAGCACACGGAAAAATGACGAGAGCTTGGTAGCCCCGTCGTTTCAACGCGGGGCGGAAAAGCGAACGGCGGTTTCAACCGCCGTGATGAGGGTCGTTGATGTATTCCAGAATCTTGGCAGTGCTGACTTTCCCCGTGGTGTCATA
>NZ_JAQPOK010000126.1 GCF_030068445.1 Roseofilum halophilum BLCC-M91
TACACCATGACCGAGATATCAATGCCAGCAAAAACATATTGGCCGCAGGACTTGCGGTGTCAGTCTGTGGAGCGAGTGTAAGACCAGAGCAGAGTAAATCTGTGAAGGCAACTGCTATGAAGCAGAAACCTAAATTGTGAGATTTAGGAATTACCGTCCTTCTAGGGCGGTGAGGATGTCAATATAGGTAGGTTCATCAACTGTGAGAACAATTGCTTTTTTCTTCAGTATTTCTGACGCTCATCAGGAGAATGGGTTGGTTAAAAATTCCTAAAATAGCACATGAGTCAAAAATTGCTCTGTTTTCCCTTATGGCCAATTAATTCTTGCGTATTCCCGATGGGGATGGTTCTGTTTAGCCTGACAGGAGTAATGGCAAAATCATCTTTTCCCATCGAGTATAGCCATAATTTACCCCACTCTGACCGGATGTCCACTTTATCCCAATCGGCGATCGCCAAAACGGTCGATCCAGATTCTGCTGACTCCATTTTTCAACAGGCCCTGGAATGGTATCAACAAGGAACAGTGGCAGGGTTTGAGCAAGCCATTCCCCTGCTGAAAACGGCCTACCAATTGTATCAAGAACAGGGTCAGATGCAACAATCGGCATTGAGTGGTTTATTGTTAGGGATTATCTATAAAAATTTAGGACAATTAGAACCGTCTTTAGAGTATGTGCAAGAGGCTTTAGCCTTTTATGAACAAAGTGCCGATCGCGTGGGAATGGCCGATAGTTTGAACCAAATGGGTTTAATTTATCAAGTCCAGGCGGATATGGATCGGGCACTCGATGCCTATCGTCTGGCGCTCGATCTCTATCAACAGGTTGGAGATACTGGGGGAGAGGCCTATACGTTTAATAATATCGGTGTGGTCTACGATCGCCTGGGTCAGTATCAGCAAGCGTTAGATTACTATAACCGCGCCCTACCCCTCTGGCGCGATGTGGAAGATGGCTATGGGGAAGCGACGACGTTAAATAATATCGGGGTCATTTACGATCATTTGGGGGAGTATGACCAGTCTTTGCAAGCCTATGAAAAAGCGCTGCTTACTTATCGCACCGTGAAAGATCGGTTGGGAATGGCGCGGACGTTGAATAATATGGGGTTGTATTATGATGCGGTGGAACTGCCCCAACAAGCTCTGACTTATTATGAACGGGCGCTACCCTTGTGGCAGGAGGTAGGCGATCGCCCTGGTGAAGCGAGTACCCACAATAATATCGGTTATGTGTACGCCAATCGGGGGGAGTGGCAGGAAGCCTTGAGTTATTATCAGCAAGCGCTACCCTTGTGGGAGGAAGTGGGCGATCGCAAGGGAAAGGCAAGTACCTTAAATAATATGGGTTATGTCTATGCCAACCAGGGGAAACCCGAACAGGCCCTAGAGTATTATCAACAGGCTTTAAGTATTCGGCAAGCAATTGGCGATCGCCCCAAAGAAGCCCTGAGTTTGTATCGTATCGCCCAAGTGCAGCAGGAACAAGGGCAGTTAGAAGGGGCATTGGAGACGTTGAAACCGGCGATCGCCATTATCGAAGATCTGCGGATTAAAGTTGCCAGTCAAGAGTTACGCACCAGCTTTTTTGCTTCCAAACAGGACTATTACGAATTTTACATCGATCTGCTGATGCAACTGCACCAGCAGTTTCCCCAACAGGGCTATGATGCCCAAGCCTTGCAGGTGAGCGAACAGGCTAGAGCCAGATCGTTGTTAGATATTCTCGCAGAAGCTCAAGGGGACGTGAGCGCGGGAGTGAACCCCACCCTGCTAGAGCAGAAAAAAAAGTTGCAACAGCAACTGAGTCTTCAGGAAGAGCGCCGCATTCAGATTCTCAGCCGCTCCCATATTCAACGGGAAGCCCAGGAGATTGAAGAAACCATTAAAACCCTTCTCGACCAATACCGAGCCGTCCAAGCCCTGATTCGCGTCTCTAGTCCTCGCTATGCCGCCCTCACCCAACCCCAACCCCTCACCCTAGAGGAGATCCAGACCCAGGTTCTAGACGAGGAGACCTTGCTCTTAGAATACTTTTTGGGCAAAGAACGAAGTTACCTGTGGCTCGTCAGTTCTACGGGGATTAAGAGCTATGAACTGCCGGGGCGCGAAACCCTAGAACAGAGTGCCCGTGACTTTCGGGATGCCCTCACCATTCCCATTCAACGGATACGCCGTAAGGTAATGGAAAAAACCGCGTTTGCCCTCAGCGAGCAGATTTTGGGGCCGGTAGCGGAGGAGTTAGGGGATAAACGATTGGCGATCGCCGCCCATGGAGCCTTGCAATATGTCCCGTTTGCTGCTCTTGCGGTTCCGGATCTACCAGAATATACACCCCTGATCGCCCATCACGAACTCGTTAATCTGCCCTCTGCATCCACAGTAGCCATCTTAAGACGGGAAACCCAAGGACGTAGCCGCGCCCCCAAAACCCTGGCTGTGCTTGCCGATCCGGTATTTGGGCAAAATGATGGCCGGGTGAGCAGCACTAGCAGAGGAAAGGCACAACCCTTACCGCCAGATTTGGAGCGATCGGCCAAAGAATCCGGTGTTTTATTTGACCGTCTCCCCTATACCCAACAGGAAGCCGAAAGCATTTTAGCCCTCGTTCCGACTCCAGAACGTCTTGAAGGCTTTGGATTTAGGGCCAATCGCGAGTTGGCAATCAGTCAGGAACTCTCCCAATATCAGATTATCCACTTTGCCACCCACGGCCTATTAAATAGTACCAATCCCGCCCTATCTGGGCTAGTTTTTTCCTTAGTGAATCCTGATGGCGAACCCCTGAATGGGTTCTTAAGGCTCCATGATATTTTCAACTTAAACTTACCCAGTGAATTAGTAGTTTTAAGTGCCTGCGAAACCGGTTTAGGACAAAACATCAAAGGAGAAGGATTAATCGGCTTAACGCGAGGATTTATGTATGCCGGATCGCCCCGTTTAATCGTCAGTTTGTGGAGTGTTGATGACCAAGCAACTGCCAAATTAATGATTGATTTTTACCAAACCTTATTAAAAGAAGGAAAACCCCCCAGTCAGGCATTGCGTGAAGCCCAGTTAAAAATGTGGGAAACAAACCAATGGTGGCAACCCTATTATTGGGCAGCATTTACGTTACAAGGAGAGTGGATCGATTATAGCACTTCGCGCAATGATGGCTAATCGGTAATGAGTCATAGAAAAACCATTTTTTCAACGATTAGAATAAGTTAAATAAATTAAACCGATAGCCCACGCCTAAAACAATTCCGACTTCAGTTTTGCCGTCAACAAACCCCGTATTCACTCGCACGGTTCCCATGAAATCTCTGGAAAGGGGGACATCAACACCGCCAACGATTAAGCCGTGAAAGCGCCATTCATCTTGAGTCGTTACTAAGGTTCCTCCGCCTAAAAAAGGCATGGCAACGACTTCTTGAGTCTGACCATTTCTGATGGGAAATTCACCCGTTAGGGCAAACATACTCGCCGTTTGCTTGCCGAAAGAGGTGGCATTATGCAAGGTCAGATATTCGCTCAATGCTCCTTTGCTCATTAAAGAGAAACCGCCACTACCTAAGGCGGTTTCTCCATCGGTTAAGCCGATGGTTCCCCCAATACCAAAGTAACTGCCTACGGGGGGTCTGGGATCGGATAGGCTAGTCTGTTGTGCGGTGGGTTGCTCTGGTTCCACGGACTCGGTGTTGGGTGAAGGAGAGAGGGGAACAGGGGGAGGGGGTTCAAGTTGTTTTTCGGCAGCGCTGGCTGGGGTTGGCTCTGGGGTAGGAGCGCTGATAGTGAGATAATTTCCATACATTACCCTCGTGGTTTGAGCTTGGGCCAATTGTAGGGGAGAATTTGCCCCACCGATTCCCCCCCAGAATGCGAGTAATGCGATCGCTTTACACCCTAGTTTACACCCGATATGATTCATGATTTCCCCCTTGGGTTGATGGCAATAATGCTTGGTTATTATAACCCAAGGGGCAGCAAAACTGTTAAACTGGAGATTATGTTTGTATGTAATTGATGGCGATCGGTGAAAAGTTACCCCATTGTAGAAACGTTTCATTCTATCCAAGGAGAAGGCTATTGGATGGGACGGAATGCATTTTTTATTCGCCTCGGAGGGTGTGATGTGGGATGTTGGTTTTGTGATACGAAAGAGTCTTGGCCGATGGACAAACATCCCCAATATTCCGTTGAGCAATTGGCTCAAGAAGTTTTAGCAGTCAATCCGAGCATGGTGGTGATTACTGGGGGCGAGCCGTTAATGCATGATTTGCATGAATTGACGGAGGGGTTAAGGGCTTTATGTGGTCTACCGTTGCATTTAGAAACGTCGGGTGCTTATCCATTTTCGGGGACATTTGATTGGGTGACGTTTTCGCCGAAGCGGTTTAAGTCTCCGGATTCGAGTATTGGCGATTATGTCAATGAATTAAAAGTGGTGATTACTGGCGCTGAGGATCTAGAATGGGCACAGAAATATGCCCAATGGGTTGATGACAAGGTCGTTAAGTTCTTGCAACCCGAATGGAATAGTTCAGAGACGATTGATTTAACGGTTAAGTTTATTTTGCATCACCCAGAGTGGCGGATGAGTTTACAAACCCATAAGTTTTTGGGTTGGCCTTGAAGATTGGGTTTGATTTCTATGACTGCTTAAACTAGGGCTTAAAACGGTGAAGGGTTAGTCGCATTCAAGAGGACAAACATCCCGCGAATACAGACGATCGCGATCAGGTTACTCAAGGCCAAAATGCTGATTAAGCGTAAACTGCTGGCCATAAACTTTAATCCTTTTTCCAATTCTGTCTGGTAATGTTCGCCGATTTGTTGCCAAGCAAGGTCGAGTTCTCCTGTTTCTTCCCCCGTGCGGAGAAAGTCGATCGCCAGGGGAGGGAAAATGCCTTGTAAGGTATCACTTAAGGTTTGCCCTCGCCGCATTTGCCGGGTAATTCGGGCTAATTGTTTTTTGATGCCTACATGGGGGGTCTGTTGCTGAACCCATTCTAGGGCCGTGAGGATGGGCATTCCAGAGCTTAGGGGTAGGCGTAATTGGGATAAATACCAAAGGGTATGGGCTTCAATAAAGAGACGCACGAGGGGGAGATAACTGCCCATTTTGAAGAGGGTGGGGGCCAAATAGCGAGGCAGGGAAAAAACCACAATCCATAAGGAAAAGGCGATCGCCGCACTCTGAAGCCAAAACATCGGATACAGTAAGGCGGCTGTATTGGCATTCAAAATTCCTGCCACTAAGGTTAACAGACTCCACAGCGCCAATAAGCTACTATTACGAATCGATTGAGAATAGGTCTTCCATTTCCCTTTGGTCTCGGTGATTTCGGCTAAAATCCGGCAGGTTTCCACTAGGGTTCCTCGGGTTTCAGCTAACCGAATGACAGAGATCGTCCAAGGGTCAAAGTAGGTTTGCCGTTTGCCCTCAGCAGCAGTGCGAACCGTGAGCGCAGAGGCGAGATCCTGGCCGTTGCGTAGGGCGCGACTGGCTCCTTGAAGATAACATTGGAAATGGCGATCGCTCTCCCGTCCCGCTAAGGTTAACCCTTGTCTGAGGCTAATTCCAGACTGGAGTAACTCGGCTAAATTCGTAAAGAATAAGACTTTTTCTTGGGTTTTCAATGCCCTACTCCTAAAGCATCAAGGTTACCCACAGGACTAACGGGAGGGTGACTAAAGATAGAACTGTAGACAGTACCACTGTACGAGCGGCCCATGACGCATCCCCCCCAAATTGAGTCACTAACACCACCGTGTTCACTGCGGTGGGCATTGCACTTTGCAAGATCAACACTTGCACATCCAGCACCTCTAGTCCTAAACTTCGACCCACACTATACGCAATTGCTGGGGACACTAGCAAACGAATGATTGCCGTAATGGCCTCATAGACTCCTATTCTAAAGGTAGTGGTACTCAATTGAATGCCCAGGACAACTAAAGCAATGGGGATCGCAGCACTTCCTAACAGGTCTAACCCATCATCGAGTCGTAAGGGCAGGTCAATGGAAAATACGCGCAACAGCAACCCAGCCACCATCGCCCAAATCAGGGGTAATTTGATAATCAGACGCAGACTCTCTCCCAAACCTCCCCCTTGCAACAAAGCTGGGCCCGTGGAAAAAATAATTAAACTCGATACAATTAAGCATACGATCGCCCGGTCTAAACCCGCTTCTCCTAACGCAAAGGTCGCAAACGGCAGGCCCATATTTCCCGTATTGGCAAACATGGAAGTAGCGATAAAACTTTTTTGCACTCCCGATTTAAGGTTCAGTAAGGCGCTAATTCCCTGAGACACCCCATACACCAAGAGCGAAGTAATCAGATATCCGATAATCAAACCCAGAGTCGTGTCAGTGGATAACTGGGCTTGATAGAGACTACTGGAAATTAAAGCAGGAGTCAGAATATAGACCGCGAGTTGAGACAGGGTCGAGCGCTCCAGAGTCAAAGTCCGACCGGCAATCATGCCAATGGAAATAATGAAAGTAACCGGGACTAAGGCAGATAAAATAACATTCATTACTTATAGCGCTAGGCAAAAGGCAAGAGCTAGGCAATAGGTAAAACGAGGAAATTATGACATTACCCATCAAACCCATCAAACCCTGAAACATCGCATCCGACCCATTGTAGAGCATTTCTTGAAAACGGATGCCGATCGCCAAAACACGATTGCGGGCATCTTTCCCGCTTCTTGAATCCCATTAACCCGAACTTCGGGTTGACTTAGTACGTGAACTTATGATAGAGTTGTAAACTGGTGGGTAAATAACCTACCTCCCATCAGTTTCCCCTGGAGAGGTGGCCGAGTGGTTGAAGGCGCAGCACTGGAAATGCTGTAGGGGGGGTGACCTTCCTCCGGGGTTCAAATCCCCGTCTCTCCGTTATCCTTACTCTGTATGACTTTTAGCTAAAAGCACCCTCTAGAGGGTGCTTTTATGGTCTGCCTATATGGTTGAAAGTGGTTGAAAAGGTGGTTGAACTCTCAGCTCTCACCTTTTCTGCACAAGAGCGACCGGTGAGCGGCGAGCAATCCGGCGGAATTCAAGGTCTTTTCCCGTAACTTGGCTTGATCGATACTCCTCATAGCCAGCTCTATTCTGTTGCCTCCAGGGGTGATCGGGAGGAACCTCCCTTTTCTTAATCGCCTCTTCCCTCTCCCGCATCAATTCGGGATGAGATTTCCTTAGCTCTTGCTTCAATCCCTCAAGCTTGGACTTGCCCATCGCCCAGAATTCGGGGGTGTAATGCTTGTACTGCAAGAGATCTATTATTATCTGGCTATCGGGGGGGAATTCAGTAGAAAGCAATGCTTCCTTGGCTTTCTGTATTGCTTCCTCGGTAAACCCCTGCTCCATCCGTCGGGCGACAGCCCTCTCCATCCGCTCTCTACGTTGTACCGGGTGGTCGCTTGGACAACGATATGGCCCTTCATTCCTGAAAAGGTCTGATTGTCTTCTGACCTTTCCTTCCATCTTAAAATCAGGGCTTGGCTCATATCCCCCTTGTTCATAGTTGTACCGGATTAGCCCAATACGGATGGCTTTACATGCAGCTACAGTCAGCACCCTACACGGATTCAATGACTCAGGGTCAGAGTACACCAGCAACTTGTCATATAGCGCTTTGATTCGGCTTTTAACCGAATCAGCAGGCATCCCTTGTTCCTTGGCTATCTGCTTGTAAGTCAACCCGTTTACCGCATAACAAAAAGCCTCTGTCTGTTCTTCACGGGGGATCAACCAAATGTCATCATCAGGGTGAGTCATGCTAAAATCTCTCTAATCTAAGTGCAAGAAAACAGGGGGGATACCCCCTGTTTTTATTGAAACTTTACATGACACTCTCCCCCAATCACTCCCCATCACTTGTTAAGGGGTTAAGGGGGGGGTGTTTGCGTTTCTCACAGTAAAACACCTCCATCATGGGGGCAAGAGTTTTTGTATACGGATACTTGATGGGTACGATCGACTACAGTATATGCCTCAACTGTACAAGCTACCTTCAAATTACTTCTAATTATGTAAAGGAATCCCTATAAGGATTACAAATTCTCTATAGTTCGTTTAGTGCTAAATTTTAGGGTGTAGGGCTACCCAAGAAGCAGCCCTAGGAGTACCCAATTACTCCCTTATATTCTCCAATTTCACTATGGCAACCCTATTAGGAGTGTGATATTAGACTTTCTTGCAGAACCCATCATCTAGGCTCCAACTCATCAGAAGAGCAGCGAAGGACGTTTGAATGCTTAAACCCTAGGTCTGGGATTTCTATACTCCATTCCTTAAGGGGTGACAAGGAGACTAAAGAGTAGACTGTATAAGGGATAGAACCCTTAATCCCTTCTGGAAAAATAAGCGCTTATGAGGTTTAGAATCCATCAGTTCTTGAGCCAAAGAAGACCAACATTGAAAGGAGTGAAC
>NZ_JAQPOK010000127.1 GCF_030068445.1 Roseofilum halophilum BLCC-M91
GCCCATTCCCGATGTGGTTAAGCCTGCACCAGACATGGTTTGTCCCACACCAGACATGGTTAAGCCAACTCCAGAAGTAGTTAAGCCTGCACCAGAAGTAGTTAAGCCCATTCCCGATGTGGTTAAGCCTGCACCAGACATTGTTTCTGCTGCACCGGACATGGTTAAGCCAGCTCCGGAAGTAGTTAAGCCAACTCCGGAAGTAGTTAAACCAACCCCCGATGTGGTTAAACCTGCACCGGACATGGTTTCTGCTGCACCAGACATGGTTAAGCCAGCTCCGGAAGTAGTTAAACCTGCACCGGACATGGTTTCTGCTGCACCAGACATGGTTAAGCCAACTCCAGAAGTAGTTAGCCCGGCTCCAGAAGTGGTCATTCCGGCTCCGGAGGTGGTCATTCCTGCGCCAGATTCAGTTTGTACCGATGCTGCGGGAGCAGCCCATTTGCCGACACCAGAGGGGAAGACGTAGGAACTGATAGCTTGGGCAGTTTCGGAACCAAAGACGGAACCGGCTAGACGTTTGGCTTCTGCTTCGCGTGCGAGTTGATAAAGTTCATCGGCTTCCGTGGTTTTACGGCCAGGGGGATCGAGGGTGAGGAGCCGATCGCCACTGCCTAGGGTTTTTTCCCAGCTTACGGTCATAAACTTGTCGTCTACCCAGTCGGAGGGATAGATCGGGGGGATGGTGACGGGGGCAGAGCGTGCCAGAATTAACCAGCGACCATCGGGACAGCGATAACCGATATCAACGACATAGATGCGATCGCTAATGGGAATGGGAATATACCATTCTCTGGCTAATTCGTCGCAGGGGTATTCCTGCATACTGTGGGGACTTTCATAGTTGATGTTGAGATCGGTAACATCGTAGATTCGTAGGGCGAGTTGTTGTCCCCCTTGAATGCGTAATTGTTCTTTTTGCTCGTTGCTGATATCCCAGTAAGCATAGGCCCATTGGGGGTCGCGAGGCATTAGGACAATGCAGGGTTGACCATAACCGATCGGTAAGTCCGTTAACCCCTCATCTACGGAAGCCAAAATTTCTGGATCGAAGGAGTTGCCTACTTCAAACTTGGCAGCTTCTACAGTTTCTTGAGAGTCTATGGGTTCAGTTTCCATATGGTTATCCATGGATGTATGGGTAGAGTTTTGGGCTTCGATAATGGCTTGCAGGAGTTCGGACTTACGCATCCGGCTATAACGAGAAATCTGATATTCGCTGGCGACTTTACGCAACTGTCGTAAGGTCATCTCGGATAAGGGAGGACGGTTATTGGTCATGGACAGGCTCTCCTAATGTCTTAATCGTTGGCTCAAGGGTTGAGCTTGGGGATCAACTGCTTAACATATTGCAAAAAAAAATAGGGGAGTGCAAGGGGAACGTCAGAAAATTTGGGGTGATTTGACGGGATCTCAACTCCATTCCCTTTTTTTTGTTATTATCCCATGACTTTTGCTCTAAAAGTCGGGTGTATTAGTCATCAAATAATGACAATGTGAAGGGATCGGGAAAAAGAAGTGAGTAGACACGATAGAATAAAATCCATTATGCCTGATTTTGGTAGTATAAATACTCAGAGTTAATGAAAAGAGCGATTTATGACCCCAGCCCAGCCGAGAGAAATAGAGACCCGTCCAGGCAGTAAACACGGTCTCATTAGTCGGGTACTTTCTCCCGCTTTACAACTGTGGCTCAGATCCCAGGCAGAAGAAATCCAAGATCTGCATCTGAGCATTGATGCAGGCGATCGCCAAATTCTATCCGGTCTCATTCCCCACGTTGCTGTCCAAGCGAGTCAAGCGATCTACCAAGGACTGCATCTGAGCCAACTTCAGCTCGAAGCCGAAACCATTCGCACGAATTTACCCCAAGTCCTGCGGCGCAAACCCCTGCGTCTACTCGATCCCATCCTTGTCAAGGGGAAACTACAAATTACGGCTCAACAGCTCCAAGACTCCCTCACCCCAGCAGGTCTTCTCTGCCAAGGACTGACTGAATTTCTGCGAGAACTACTCAAAGCCAGTCAAGCAGATGGCGATCGCCTCCTGGCCGCCTCTTCCCCCCAATGGCACACCATTACCCTTGGTCACCATCAACTCACCCTAGAAGCCATCTGGCCCCAACTGGACAATCCTAGGGCCTGTCTAAAAATCAACAGCAATCTAGAGCTTATTCAGGGTCATTTACTACACTTTCATTCCCTCACCATTGAGGCTCCACCGGGCTTATTTCCCCAACCCTTAGATTGCCTCGATATCGAACTCGGAACTGAAGTCACCCTTGAACAGCTCCACCTCAGCCCGGAAAAAATCTTCTGTAGGGGTCAAATTACTGTTCTACCCTGATGGTTTGACTGATTACTCCATCCCACCGGACTAGGGTAGCAAACCCCGATCGCGTGCAGCTTTGAGCCAATTGGGGTATTCCGTCATCAGCAAATCATACAGCTCTTCGTCGGCGATCGCCTCCGGATCTTCTACACTAAAGAAATCCGCATTATCAATATATCCCCCCTCCAAATCATCCAAATTTTCCAAAAACTCAAACTGACTGCCGCCAGAGAAAAACCCTAAAATGCCCCCACGCTTGGCTTTAGCGTCTTTACTCGACTTACCAATAGCCATAAACTGCCAGAAAATCGGCTCATAGGATGACCATTGCAACTGTTGTTCCGACTGAGCTTGATCGAACGGTCGCCCATCAGTAACAAACATCACGTAAACGGGGACATTCGCCTTCAAAGGAGAGTGTCGGCTTCCTCCCCCACCATCAGGAAAATAGGCATTTCTAATCCCTTGCAAAGCGGGAGCATAGTTGGTTCCCCCTGCACCTCCATATTGGTTATAGGCTTGGCCGATAAAATTATGGAAATTCTCCACCGTCATCTCTCCCCGATTCTGGGCATTTCCTGCAAACAGGAAAATTTTAATCGCGCCATCATCATCAAACCGACAACCGAGGGCTAAGATTTTCTCCGCTAACCGTTGAATCTTTCCGGAATTATACAGAGAATGCATGGAACCCGACACATCTAAACAGAGGGCAACTTGCGCTTGATGATCGGTTAAATTCGCTTTTTGTAGAGAAATATCCGCTTTTTTAACTAAATCGAATAAGAGGGGCGCTTCCTTTTCCAATTTCTTCTCTAACTCCACCGCTTTTGCGCTGCGAGTCGGTTGGGGGGCGGCAGGTGGGGTGGCTCCTTCTTGATGATATTGGTCTAAAAAGCCTTGCAATCCAGAATTATAGCCTTGACCGAGGGCATGAAAACGCCATTGCCCCTCTTTCTGATAAATACGACCAAATTCGAGGGCAGTTTCTGAGGTAAAGGGTTCGGTTAAGATATAACGGGCTAATTCTTCCTGAGTTTGAGCATTGGAGATGGCCATAAAGGCCTGCTCAATGTGGCGAAAACTTTGATTTTTCTCGACTCCTTCATGGATGGTGACTACAAACACCAGTTCAGTAATCACCGAGCTGATTTGGCTTAAATCGAGCATAAACCGTTGCCGACCTTCTCCAGAATTTTCAACTCTCTGCAAGGCGCGATCGGGCGATCGGGGATTATTATAAAAAACAAAATATTCTTCGGCTGGAATGAGTCCATTTGCCCCTAACATAAACACGGAGCCATCAACTTCATAACCTGGCTCTGTAGCGCTCCAACCCACCTCAATTTGGAGGTGTTCCACTTGGGGATAATTTTGGGACAGATTCAACCGTGCCCCTTTACTTAATTCGGTAGTCATGGCTCTCAATTAATACTATAAAAACAAGGATTTGATCTGGACTTATTACTTAGCTTAAAGTCCTATATACAACCTAAACTCTTGGTAAAACTACTTGGTGAGATTGATCTTGATACTTACCCAATCGGTCTTCATAAGTAACGTTACAAGGTTCTCCCTCAAAAAATAACAATTGGGCAATCCCTTCATTCGCATACACTCGACAATCGGCACTCGAAGAGTTAGAGAGTTCTAAAGTCAGATGGCCGCGCCAACAGGCTTCTGCGGGGGTAGCATTGAGGATAATAGAACATCTAGCATATGTGGACTTACCCAAACAAATAACCGTAATGTTCGGGGGAACCTCTAAGCGCTCTAGGGCAACACCTAAGCCGTAACTATGGGCCGGAATAATAAAAAAGTCTCCCTGTTCATCCTGGTGCAGGGGAACGGATTCGAGATTTTGAGGATTAAAATTTTTCGGATCGACAACTGTACCGGGAATGTGCTTAAAGATGAGAAATTCTTTAGGACTTAATCGAATATCATAACCATAGGAGGAGGCTCCATAACTTAAGACTTTTCGGACTAATCCGCGATCTTCTTCGATCGCCCGAATCAATGAAGGTTCAAACGGATCGATCATCCCTCTCTGGGCTTGTTCAGCAATCCACTTATCATTCTTGAGCATATCTGGATTCTAGTTTACCTTTCTTCTTGTCTCAGGCTTGTATCCTGTGCTTAATCCCCCCTCGCGGAGCAGAATTAAGGCGAGCTAGGGGCGAGATCCGCCCCTCTTGCTAGACCACTAAACACTCAGGATCGAGTCTTGAATCGTCTTATTAAAAATAATCCGACCGGGAGTCGTGCGAATATACTGGCAGAGCTGTTCCCCTTCGGCAGTTTCCCGCACTCGACGATAGAGGTAAACCCGGTTAACGGTTCCGTCTTCGAGCTGTTCTTCGGAAACGATTTCATCATCCTTTTCGGGGGATTCCACGTCACCGTCATAGCGCACCCAGATATAGGTATGTAGATCTACCTGGCTTTGATCGTAGGCGCGAATGGCATCATCTAAAGACGCAAAAAAGCGATCGCTCCCATTCTGGGCCCAAGGATTTTCCGCCGTCAAATAGTAACATCCCAACACCATATCCTGAGACGGCGTAATAATCGGCCGCCCCGTCGCCGGAGACATGACATTATTGGATGCTAACATCAGCAACCGTGCCTCAGCTTGGGACTCCAACGACAACGGCACATGCACCGCCATTTGGTCGCCATCAAAGTCCGCATTAAACGCCGGACAAACCAAGGGATGCAACTGAATCGCCCGACCTTCCACCAGCATCGGTTCAAACGATTGAATTCCCAACCGGTGCAACGTCGGAGCGCGGTTGAGCAAGACGGGGTGACCTTCAATCACCTCTTCCAGCACATCCCAAACACTGGGATCGTTCCGTTGAATCAGCTTTTTGGCCGCCTTAATATTATTCACCAATCCTTGACGAATTAAGCGATGAATCACAAACGGTTGGAACAATTCGATCGCCATTTCCTTCGGTAAGCCACATTGGTAAATGTGTAACTTTGGCCCCACCACAATGACAGAACGACCGGAATAATCCACCCGTTTCCCTAACAGGTTTTGCCGGAACCGGCCCTGTTTCCCTTCGATAATATCCGACAGAGATTTCAACGGCCGGTTATTCGCTCCCACCACCGTGCGACCGCGCCGACCATTATCAATCAGAGCATCCACCGCCTCTTGTAACATCCGCTTTTCATTACGGACAATAATCTCCGGTGCTAAAATCTCTTGCAGTCGAGCCAACCGATTATTCCGGTTAATTACCCGACGATAAAGATCGTTTAAATCGCTGGTAGCAAACCGTCCTCCATCCAACTGCACCATGGGGCGCAAATCGGGGGGAATCACCGGCAGCATACTCAAAATCATCCATTCCGGCTTAGAACCCGTGGCAATAAAGTTATCAATTACCCGCAAACGTTTGATTAACTTCGCCCGTTTTTGACCCTTAGAATTGAGGATATCTTCCCGCAGTTGTTCCGCTACCGTTTCTAATTCTATATCGGCTAATAAGCGTTCAATGGCCTCTGCACCAATGCCCACTTCCACCCCAATTAATTCTGAATCTTCAGAATACAATTGGTCTTCAATATCCATCCACTGGTCTTCATTGAGCAGTTGTTTATAACTAAGCGGTGGAATTTCTTCATTGGTCTTGGCCACTTCTGGCGTATTGCCCGGATCGAGGACAACATAGGCATTAAAATACACAATTTGTTCCACATCCCGCAAAGGCATATCCAGCAGAATCGCCATATAGCTGGGTATCCCTTTTAAGTACCACACATGGGCCACTGGAGCGGCTAATTGAATATGACCCATTCGATGGCGACGCACTCTAGATTCGGTGACTTCTACGCCGCAACGCTCGCAAACAATTCCGCGATGACGAACTCGTTTATATTTTCCACAATGGCATTCCCAATCTTTCGCTGGCCCAAAAATTCGCTCGCAGAAGAGGCCATCCATTTCGGGTTTGAGGGTACGATAGTTGATGGTTTCTGGTTTGGTCACTTCCCCAACCACTGACCCATTGGGAAGGGTTCGCTCTCCCCATTGCCGAATCCGGTCAGGAGATGCAATACCAATTTTGACGTAATCAAACCGTTGTTGCTGATTTTTCATTGCTGCTGCTCAATGAGGGTGAATAACGCTGCCTTTAGAAACTGGACTAGCCCAATCTGTTATTATAGCGCTTTGCGGTGGCAATGGGGAATGGGTGGCTTTTTATCTGGGTTGTCGGGGCGATCGCCTAAAATAGCTCTATAGAACCCCAATTTGTAGGATATAAAGAGGTCAACATGGTACAGACACCCACCAAACCGGAAACCGAAACGCTCTTGCTAACATTACCTACAACCCTAAAGCTCCAGGTCACACAAGCACAATTTGAAGCTCTAGCGGCTAGTAATCGAGACTTACGACTAGAAAGAACCGCAAAAGGAGAATTAATGGTGAATCCACCTACAGGTTGGGAAACCGGAAAACAAAATTGGAGTATTTCAGGCGAATTATATTTGTGGTGGCGAAATACCGGCCAACCAGGACAAGCATTTGATTCTTCTACCGGATTTATTTTACCCAATGGCGCAAATCTTTCTCCTGATGCGGCTTGGATTAATCAAGACTCTTGGGATGCACTCACCGATGAACAAAAAGGAGGCTTTGCCAATATTTGCCCCGATTTTGTGGTGGAATTGCGCTCAAAGTCGGATACCCTGAAATCTTTGCAAGAGAAAATGCAAGAGTATATCGATAATGGGGCGAGATTGGGTTGGTTAATCGATCCTCAAAATCGAACCGTGGCAGTTTATCGAGTGGGTTTAGAAGTGGAAATCTTATCTAATCCAAGTGAGTTATCTGGTGAGGAAGTCTTACCCGGTTTTATCTTGAACTTGCGCCGAGTCTGGGGTTAATGCCTAATGATTTTCAGTTAAATAGCTTCTTCGATAATACAGTCATCAAAGTACGAATTGCCAACTCATTTACTGAACCAATACGCTCAGTATTAGATTTTGAATAGTGCCAAGCTTCTACTGGATGATAGGGGTCTTGGGGCTTAAAATCGATAATCAGATGAGGATAATCATCTACTTGCCCAAGTTTGTTAATCAATAATCTGTATACAGGTTTACTGCTTTGCTTAACTTGTAAAATTTTAGATTTATAAGCATATACTCCAGGACCGCATCCAGAGCCTAGATAACCTAATAAATCTACGAAAGGACTACCAGCCTCTATATTGAGTTTACCTTCTGATGACCATCCATGAAATCCCATAAAATCCTCCAAGCTTTTTAAGTTATACTTTATAAAACAATTATCTAAACCTTATAAAAAGGTAATACCTAGTTCCCTCATGAGCATTTCGATGAATCGCTCGTATTCTTCTTCAGACATCCGCTCGATGATTTCTTCTAGTGTCAAATTTGAGCTATTTAGTTTTTCATAAATTTGAGCCTCTTTTGGGTTCTTGGGTTTGAAATCAGGCATTTCTTGTAAAAAATCAGCACCTGATTTATCTGCATTTTGCTTCATCCAATCTTCAAAATCCCCAGGCTTCTTTCCCTTGGGTATTTTAGGCATTTTGGGCAATTTAGGCGCTGAGAACTTTATTCCCAGTGCTGAAAAGCAAATTCCCATGATTGCGAACATAAGATATAGAGTAATCCATACGGAACCAATCAAAATCCAGATCAGGATAGGGAAAATAATTCCGGCAATTCGCTTTAAGCGTTGGGAAGTAGAGGGTTTATACTTGCCTGATGTTGGTGGATTTGCCATTGTTGATACTCCAGATATTGCCAAGGGATCAGGTGAATCTTTCAATACTATGATTGAAACTATGATAGAGGCAAGTTTTGAAACCTCATAGCCGGAAAAAGACGGATCAAGACGGGAGTTTTCTTAAGAATGTATAAAAAAGGCGGATCGAGACGTATAATGGCGGAAGGCTAGGATGAGGGAGTGCAAATGGAGTGGGACGCGGTGGTAAAGTCAATCGATGAGTTGTTGTTCTCCGAAACGGGGAAACACCTTGACGATTTGCAATTGGCAATTATCAAGGGGGTTTTGAATGGGAAAAAGTATGCCGATATTGCTGAACAATATGGCTGTACGACCGGTCATGTGAAGGATGAAGGGTATGAGCTTTGGAGTGTTTTATCACAACTCTTGGGAGAAAATTTGAATAAAGGAAATTTTTGCGCGACGGTTGAGCGACTAGGATTAGCTAATTACCAATCTCCTATAATCGGAAATCATGTTCGTTTTAATAATATCAATCTCTGCACTAACCCTAATACTTCAGAACCAGAAGATCGAGAACCTACTCCTGTCAATGGAGGGAAAGTTGAGGAAGATAAAATACAGGATACGTTACAGCATCAAGTTAAACTCAATATTGTTCCGCAGTTAGTGAAATTAGGATTAACGGCAAAACAAATTGCTGAAGTGCTAGAATTACCATTATCTGAAGTTCAAGTTAAAATTAAATGATGTTCTTCATCTCTAATTAAGAGAGGTAAACATGGTACAGACACCAGTAAAACCCGAAACGCTCTTGCTAACATTACCTACAACCCTAAAGCTCTATGTCACACAAGCACAATTTGAAGCTCTAGCGGCTAGTAATCGAGACTTACGACTAGAAAGAACTGCACAAGGAGAATTAATTGTGAATCCACCCACAGGTTGGGAAACCGGAGAACGTAACTTTAGTATTATTGTACAATTGGGTCGTTGGTACGAAGAAAATCAACAAGGGAAAGCATTTGACTCTTCTACCGGATTCATTTTACCCAATGGCGCAAATCTCTCTCCCGATGCATGTTGGATAAGTCAAGAGCGTTGGGATACTTTGACGGATGAACAAAAGGGAACATTCCCCAATATTTGCCCCGATTTTGTGGTGGAATTACGCTCAAAGTCCGATACCCTGAAATCTTTGCAAGAGAAAATGCAGGAGTATATGGACAATGGGGCGAGATTGGGTTGGTTAATCGATCCTCAAAATCGAACCGTGGCAGTTTATCGAGTGGGTTTAGAAGTGGAAATAGTATCTAATCCAAGTGAGTTATCTGGTGAAGAAATTTTACCCGGTTTTGTGTTAGATTTGCGTCGAGTTTGGGGTTAGATTCTCAATTTTTAATTTTTAATTGAATCTCCCCAGCCTCCGCCTCCTGGGGTTTCAATGGTGATTTTTTCTCCGGCATCTAATTCCACAGTAGCGGTACTATCGAGTTCTTCGGTGTAGCTATTTTTGCGCTCGATCCAGTTACGGCCGACGGCTCCCGGTTGTCCACCGGCTAGACCAAAGGGGGGAATTTTGCGATGGTTGGAAAGAATACCAGCCGTCATCGGTTCTAGGAATTGGATACGGCGCACGATGCCATTACCGCCGCAAAATTGCCCTTTTCCGCCACTGTCGGGACGGATGGCAAATTCTTCCAAACGGACGGGAAAGCGGTATTCTAGGACTTCTGGATCGGTTAAGCGGGAGTTGGTCATGTGGGTATGCACCGCGTCTGTGCCGTGGAAGGTGGGGCCAGCGCCGGAACCGCCGCAGATGGTTTCGTAGTATTGATAATCGGAGTTGCCGAAGGTGAAGTTGTTCATGGTTCCCTGGGAGGCGGCGAGGATGCCTAACGCTCCATAGAGGGTATCAACGATCGCCTGGGAAGTCTCTACATTGCCCGCCACTACAGCCGCCGGATATTGGGGATTGAGCATGGAGCCTTCTGGAATCACTATATTTAGGGGTTTCAGACAACCGGCATTCAGGGGAATGGGGTCGCGAACGAGGGTGCGGAAGACGTATAATACGGCAGCCTGACAGACGGCAGTGGGGGCATTAAAGTTATTTTGCAGTTGGGCGGATGTGCCGGTAAAATCGATGGTTGCGTTTCTCTCTTTCTGGTTAACGGTTATAGTCACATGGATGAGTGCGCCATGATCGAATTCATAAGTAAATTCACCGTCGGATAATTGGGCGATCGCCACCCGCACGGCCTGTTCTGCATTGTCTTGCACATATCCCATATAGGCCTGTACCGTTTGCAAACCATACTGATTGACCATTTTGATTAATTCTCGAACACCCTGATTATTGGCGGCAATTTGCGCTTGCAGATCGGCTAAATTTTGTTGATACTTGCGGGCGGGATAGGGGGATTCTAATAACTGATCGATGAGTAAATCCCCTTGAAACTGACCTTCTGTGACTAATAGGAAATTATCGAATAAAATTCCCTCTTCCGTAATCGTTTGACTGTAGGGCGGCATGGAGCCGGGGGTAATGCCTCCCAGGTCGGCATGATGTCCCCGCGAAGCGACATAAAAGGAGGGTTTGCTAGAATTTTGAGCCAGAAAAACCGGGGTGATGACGGTCATATCTGGTAAATGGGTTCCGCCATTATAGGGATTATTAGAGAGATAAACATCTCCGGGTTTAATCTCGTTTTCCTTGTCCTGAATTAAGGCTTTGACACTTTCGCTCATTGAGCCTAAATGAACCGGGATATGGGGGGCGTTGGCGACTAAGTTTCCTTCGGGATCGAATAGGGCGCAGGAGAAGTCTAAACGCTCTTTAATATTAACCGAAACCGCCGTATTTTGTAGAGTTACGCCCATTTGTTCGGCGATCGCCCCAAATAGGTTATTGAAAATCTCCAGCAGCACCGGATCTTTTTTCACTGGTTTTGTTTCCCACCCAGGTGTAAGGGCGGGTTTACGAAGATCTTGGTGGGGAGGCACAAATATTGGTGAACCCGCCCCTACATCTCGGTAGGAAGCGGTTAATACTAAATGTTGACGGGGATGAATTTGGCCTTGCCAACCGCTTTCAATGAAATTGGTTCCGGTGGGTTCAATAATCAATGCTGGGCCGATAATTTTATGTCCGGGTTGCAATTTTTGGCGGTCATAAACCGGCACATATTCCCAACCTATTGCTGTAGGGGCGGGTTCAGGGATGTCTTGGTGGGGAAGTGAAGATATTGGTGAACCCGCCCCTACGGGATTTTGTACGGAACAATAAATGGGAACTCTGGCAATTTCTGGGGGTAAACTCTCGGTAACTGGCTCTTGAAGTTCCGGTTCAGGATGGGTCATGGTTTGTACAATTTCCACTGAAACCATATCTACCACTAACGGTTTTTGGGTTAAGGTAAATCCATAGCGCTGCTGATGTTGATGCTCAAAGTCTTGTTTGAGATCTTCTGGAGAAGAGTCGGAAAAATTGACCAATAAGGGGCTATCGCTGCCTTCATATTTTAGATGGAGTTTAACGATGATTTCTTCGCGATCGCCCCATTGCTCGGATAATTCTGCTTTTGCTTCTTTCACTAACTGGGGAATTACCCGATCTTGCAATTCTACAACTAAACCATCGGTTAACTCTTGCTCTAGGGTTTGCTCGCGCATGATGCGAATATCAGCGAGTCCCATGCCATAGGCTGAGAGGACTCCAGCGTAGGGATGAATGACAATTTGCCGGATGCCTAATGTGTCGGCGAGTTGACAGGCATGTTGCCCCCCCGCACCGCCAAAGCAGCAGAGGGTATAACCGGAGACATCATAACCCCGTTGCAGGGAGATTTTTTTTATCGCATTGGCCATGTTTTCAATGGCGATCGCAATAAACCCGGTCGCTACCTGTTCCGGCGTGCGTACATCTCCGGTCTTCTTCTGTATCTCCTGAGCCAATTCCTGGAACTGCTCGCGCACCCGATCGCCATCTAGGGGTAGGTTACCCTCCGGGCCAAACACCGCCGGGAAAAAGCGGGGATTGAGTTTACCCAAGAGTACATTACAGTCGGTGATCGTCAGGGGGCCGCCCCGGCGATAGCAGGCCGGGCCAGGATTTGCACCGGCTGAGTCCGGGCCGACGCGGGTGCGGGAACCGTCGAAGCAGACCACGGAACTGCCCCCAGCCGCCACGGTGTGAATGGCCATCATGGGCGATCGCACTCTCACCCCAGCAATTTCGGTATCAAATTGTCGTTCGTATTCCCCGTCATAATGGGCCACATCGGTGGATGTGCCCCCCATATCAAAGGTGATAATTTTCTCAAACCCGGCTTGAGCGCTGGTTTGCACCGCTCCGACAATGCCTCCGGCTGGCCCCGACAGGATGCTATCCTTACCTTGGAAGCGATCGGCATCCACTAAGCCGCCATTGGACTGCATAAACATCAGATTCACGGAATTTTCCGAACTGTCGGGGTGGGTTTGAAACCCACCCCGACATTGATTGACGTAGCGTCGGAGGATGGGGGAAAGATAAGCATCGACGACGGTGGTATCCCCCCGACTGACGAGTTTGATCAGGGGGCTGACTTGGTGGGAAACGGAGATCTGAGTAAAGCCAATCTTTTCAGCGAGTTGTGCCACTTTCTGCTCGTGTTGGGGATAGCGATAGCCATGCAAAAGGGCGATCGCACAACTGCGAATGCCGCGATCGTACGCTGCTTGCAGTTGGGGCGCAAGTTCTGTTAGGTTAACCGGTTGCAATTCTTGCCCCTTAGCACTGAGGCGCTCTTGGACTTCGATCGCCACTTCATAGAGCAGTTCTGGCCGTTGGATCTCTAGGGCAAATAGATCCGGGCGGTTTTGATAGCCAATACGCAAAGCATCCCGAAAGCCTTGGGTAATTAACAAAACGGTGCGATCGCCTTTTCGCTCTAATAAGGCATTCGTCGCTACCGTAGTTCCCATTTTCACCACTGCAATTTCCGGACTGGGAATGGGTTCATCCGCTCCCACCCCTAACAGATCCCGGATGCCTTGAATAGCTGCATCCCCATAGCGTTCGGGATTTTCCGACAGCAGTTTATGCACCACGGTTTGACCATCAGGACGCAGAGCCACCAGATCGGTAAACGTGCCGCCGCGATCGATCCAAATATGCCAACGGCGATCAAAATAAGGATGGGACATAGAAGCGTTAACAATTAACCATTATTCTCTCATTCTACAAGGGGATACTTGCAGGAAATAGAGAGAAAGAAAAAAAAGACCCATAATTGGGTTCTTGACCGGAAAATGGAGAATAGGAGATTTGAACTCCTGACCTCTGCGGTGCGATCGCAGCGCTCTACCAACTGAGCTAATTCCCCTAATTAACCCCTATTGTATCATTCGGTCATGGGGAAGGGAAGAGTGGACTGCTCAAAAACCGCTCGCACGCGATCGAGTTCTAATTCATGCAAATAGTCTACAGTCCAATCCGCTTGCCGTTGAATCATATGGAAGGGATAGGTATTGGCGACTCCCACCACTTGCATTCCGGCATTTTGGCCCGCTAAAATCCCAGCAGGAGTATCTTCAATCACCAGACAGTTTTGGGGAGCCAGATCCAAACTGGGATCGAGTTGATTAAATCGCTCTACTGCTCGTAAATAACCTTCGGGATCGGGTTTGCTTTGTTGTACCTCATCCCCAGTCACCAAAACCTCAAAATAGGATAGCAGGTTGGCTTGCTCCAGAATCCATTCAGCTTCGGAACGCAAAGCGCCTGTGACTAATCCTAAGCGCAGACGAGCCACCCGCGCTTTATAGATTAGATCTTCGACTCCCGGATAAATGGGCAGTGAGTCGAGGGCTTCGAGTTTTTGCCGGTATCCTTGGGCTTTGCGAGCAATGAGGGGAGCGAGCGATCGCTCATTGACGGCTCTCCCCCGGCGTTGTAATAAATCCAGCAAACAGGCGCGATCGTTCCGTCCTAAACAGCATTCGTTATAATCACTGGGATTGGGCGGTAGATTTTGTGAGAGCAAGATTTCATTAATCAGTTCCCGGTGTATGGGTTCATCGTTAATAATGACCCCATTAAAATCAAAGAGAACAACCTGAAGACTCATTTTGTCTTAAAATGCTGGCGACAACACATTGCTTAAATTATCCTCTACTTGGGTGCGAATCTCCAGTTTATCGGGTAAGGGTTTAACGGCTTTCGTTACCTGATTAATCCACCAAATCGGATCTGCACTCACTTTTTCAAATCCAGCGTCGTGCATCCATTGCTGAAGATCCCCAGCAGCAAAGGCTTTCATATACGGCTCTTCAAAGATATTGGTAATCCATTCGGCTTCTCTGAGGCTCCTTTGGCTGCCATCAAGGATAATACATTCTCCCCCTGGAGTGAGCAAACGAAAGGCTTCTCGCAAAATGGCTTGGGTTATCTCTGGTGGCGTTTCGTGAAACAGCAGTGTGGCGGTTATTAGGTCAAAACTTTCTCGTTCCCAGGGGGTTTGTTCCGCTAGTCCATGCTGCCAGTGAATGTCTAGATTGGCTTGCTTGGCTTTGTGTTCTGCCATCACCAGCATATAGGGCGATAAATCTAACCCAATGACCTCGGCTTGGGGATACTCTTGTTTCAGCAACAGGGTAGACGATCCGGTTCCACAGCCGAGATCCAGGATACGACGGGGATAACCGCCAATGGAGTGGATTAACTCTTCTCTCACCCAGGTTTCTTGGGGAAAAACTACATATTGGGTAATGGCATCGTAGGTAACCGCAGCATCAAGGTTCAGGTAGCCATTTTTGATGCCGTGGAAATTCTGACTGCTGTAGTAGGTGGGATAGCTGAGGGTGGGGTTACAGAGGCGATCGCCTTCCTGTTCCCAGTTGATTTGATTACGCAGTTCGATCATTGCTTCTTTATCTAAAAAGAGGCTGATAATCGGTTTTAGGTATTGTTCCCAAAGGGTGGTTTGTGCCGTCATATTTGTAGGGTGTTAAGTCAAATTATTATTGCTTCTGAAATCCTAACAAACATAGAGAAGTTTTTGCTTCAATCCATCCACTAAGGATTCTAGATGTTCTCGCTGATGGGTTGCCATCAGGGAAATTCTGATGCGACTGGTGGGGACGGTGGGGGGACGGATAGCGGGGGCAAAAATCCCTTGGGTTTTCAGGAATTGGGAGAGTTCTAAAGCCTGTTTGGGAGTCTCTAGGGGTAGGCAAATAATCGGCGATTCTGAGGCGATGGGGGCGATCTGGGGACAGTGACGAGTGAGGAGATCTTGAAAGTAAGCGATATTTTGCCAAAGCTGTTCCCGGTGTTGGGGTTCGGTTTGGATGATTTCAATGGCTCTTTGGGCGGCTGCGGTATCGGCTGGGCTGAGTCCGGTGGTATAAATCCAACTGGGGGCGCGGTTGCGGAGATAGTCGATGAGGATGGAACTGCCAGCGACATAACCGCCTAAACTGCCCACTGCTTTGCTCAGGGTTCCCACTTGGATTAGTTCGGGTTTGCCGAGTTGGAAATGTTCGACTAAACCGGCTCCTGTGCTGCCTAAGACTCCGGTGGCATGGGCTTCATCGATGAGGAGCATACTGTTATAGGTTTGGGCAATTTCCAGGTATTGGGGCAGGGGAGCGCGATCGCCATCCATGCTGAAGATGCTATCGGTGAGAATCAGCGATCGCCGGTACTCTTTGCGGTATTCTTGTAGTTTTTCTGTTAATTCTTTAACGTTTTTATGGCCATAAGTTACAACCGTAGCTTTACTGAGGATAGCGCCATTTTTCAGGCTGGAATGGTTATATTCATCACTCAGGATCAGATCCCGTGGGCCGACTAGGGCGGCGATCGCTCCCAGGTTAGCCAAATAGCCGGAACTGAACACAAGGGCATCTTCCGTTTGTTTAAGCTGGGCAATCGAGCGTTCTAAATCACGATGTAAATCACGATGCCCACTGGTGAGCCGAGATCCGGTGCTTCCCGTGCCATACTGCTCCAGAGCCTCTCTAGCGGCTGCGATTAACCGGCGATCGCCTGCTAACCCCAAATAGTTATTGCTGGCAAAATTAATTACTTTCTGACCACGGAGGGAGGCGATCGCACCGGGTAACCCCTCCAAGGTTTGCACAGAGCGATACCAATGCGCTCGATGAATCGTGTCTAGGGAGTGAGAGAGCCAAGAGTAGGGTGAATGAGACATACATCAATTAATAAAAGGACGTTCCGGGGGCACGGGGTTGAAACTGATTAAAAACCCTATAGCACTTCTGGCGATCGTGAGGGAAGAGGGAATTGTTAAAACCCTGTAAAATCTCCGACTCTTCCCCCTGATTTCACTTACAATAGAAGGAAATCTTAATTACTTTTATATCTTGTTCATCTAGTATTTTCAATGGATGGGTCAACTCAGACGATCGTGCCCTCTTCCCCCAGCCCCTTCTCCCACGGGAGAAGGGGAGAAGAAGTCTCTCTCCCGTGGGAGAGAGATTTAGAGAGAGGGCACAACTCTGAGCAAGATGAAGGCGTGCCCTCTTCCCCCAACCCCTTCTCCCACGGGAGAAGGGGAGTATCAGAAGTCTCTCTCCCGTGGGAGAGAGATTTAGAGAGAGGGCACAACCCTGGGCAAGATGAAGGTGTGCCCTCTTCCCCCAGCCCCTTCTCCCACGGGCTAAGGGGCTCAGTAGTCTCACTCCCTGGGGCGAGCGCTTTAGAGAGCGGGCATTATTCACACATCAAGAGCAATATTATGTCTAAACTGCTTATATCCGAATATCAAAGAGAAGTCGAAGAAATCATCCGTTATGGTGGCTCTCGGAACGAATCTTCTATTCGGGGCGCGTTTCAGAAATTATTGGGAGACTATTGTAAAA
>NZ_JAQPOK010000128.1 GCF_030068445.1 Roseofilum halophilum BLCC-M91
ACCCGTCGGGAAATGGCAGAAAAGCAAAAGTTTTATGAGCAGCATGGGGTTTTAGAAGCCTATTATTACGATCCAGAGCGCAAGGATTTCTGGGGATTTGTGCGTGAACAGCCGGATGAGGTTTGTACGTTAATCACAGCATTATATTTACCTTGGACATCACCCCTGTTACAGATTCGATTTGAGCTGTTTGGGGATGGGTTATCGGTGTTTTATCCCGATGGGGAAGAGTTTAAGGAACCGGAGACGCTTTTTCTGGAGCGAGATCGAGCGCGACTGGCACAACAGCAGGCGCAAGAGAAACTCAACCAAGCTTTGGCGAAACTTCAGGAATTGGGCATCGATCCGGATACGCTTTAGGGTGATTTAAGGGCGATCGCCAAAATCACTTGGTAAATTAGGATTAACCACAATTTCCTAGGAGTCATAACCGATGATCGACAAGCTCAAATTAATGCTATTCACCCTAGCCATTTCCGGGTTAGGCATTCCGGCATTTGCCTTTACCCTACTCCGGTCATCGGTGGGAGACGCAGGAATTGAAGCCCAACGCTTACATGACTTCCCTTATAACTTGACCGGTAAAAAGATCGCCATCGGTCAGGTGGAAATCGGTCGCCCTGGAGTATTTGGCATCGATAAAAAAACTGACCCCAATCAGGTCATCAGCCCCATGCGCGTCTTTTTTCGGGATGCCTTGGCCGAACATAACAAGCATGTTGACCCCCATGCCCAAAATGTGGCCAGTGTGATGATTAGCTCCAATAAACAGTTTCCTGGCGTAGCTCCCGATGCGCGGCTCTATTCCACGGCAGTGGGGTCTTTACGACGTAGCGGCCAAGCGGAGGAGTGCCTGGCTTCCCAACATCTGGCGATGCAAAATAGTGGGGATTTGCGGGCGGTTAATTTTAGTT
Source organism: Roseofilum halophilum BLCC-M91 (assembly GCF_030068445.1). GTDB lineage: Bacteria > Cyanobacteriota > Cyanobacteriia > Cyanobacteriales > Desertifilaceae > Roseofilum > Roseofilum halophilum. The sequence continues at coordinate 915 of NZ_JAQPOK010000128.1, forward strand.
TTGGGGAATCATTGAATCAAGACCCCCGGCCGAATGCCCTATTGGATGGCAATGCTCTGTTAACTCAATGTATTGATTGGTCAGCACGGGTGCATAATGTATTTTATGTGATTGCCGGGAACCAGGGTCGGGGCGGGATTTCAATTCCGACCGATACTTACAATGGGGTGACGGTGGCGTTCTCGAAGATCTACGGCGATCGCTATTCTAAGATCGATTTTGCCAATATTGGCGATCCGAGTTTGGGAAATCCCAATCGCATTATTGGCTATGAAACCAATACGGATGGTCGGCGCTCCATTGGTTTAGTGGCTCCAGGGCATAAGGTTCCCTTGGTTAATCTTGATGGTACGGTAGGGTATTCCAGTGGCACGAGTTTTGCTGCTCCCCATGTGACAGCAACGATCGCTTTATTACAAGAATATGGCGATCGCCAATTAGCTCAAGTGAAAGCCGATCCCTTAAAATCGGAACTCAGTCCCCCATGGACAATGGATGCTCGTCAGCAAGAAGTGATGAAAGCAGTGTTACACAATAGTGCCGATAAAATTCAAGATTTGGGGAATGGCTTAAATTTGGGCATGTCGCGCACATTGTACGATCAAAAACATCAGTCTTGGTTCACTTCAGAAGCCTATAGGGATGCTCGCATTCCCCTGGACATTCAAATGGGAGCCGGTCATTTAAATGCCAGTCGTGCCTATCAACAGTTTAGTGCGGGTCAGTGGACTCCCGATAATCCAGTTCCGGCGATCGGTTGGAATTATGACCAGATAGAGAAAGCGGGTAGTTACCAGGATTATATCTTAGAAGAACCTTTACAACAGGGCAGTATGCTCAGTGTTACCCTAGCTTGGAATCGTTTAGTCGAACTTCAAGACCGCAATCAAAATGAGGCCTATGACATCGGGGAAACCTTTGAAGACCGAGGCCTGAATAATTTAGATATATTCCTCATGCCTGCTGACTCTAACGATCTTCGCGATAGTCTTTGGTCTTCAATTAGTGATGTAGATAGTGTAGAACATATGTTTTATCCCATTCCCCGCACGGGCAAGTATAAAATCCGCGTCTACTATCGCCAGCAAGTGAATGAAGCACAGCAATCCTATGCGATCGCCTGGTGGACAGCCCCCGTTGAAAACTAATCCCCTGTTAGAGGTTTGCTACTAAAGTAGTGCAATATAGGAAATATAGGAGTGCGAGCATCTTGCTCGCTGCCTTTCTCTCTAGCTCGTTGCCTTTCTCTAGCGAGCGAGACGCTCGCACTCCCCATTCCCCTACTCCCCCACAGATAGAGGGAAGTGCTGTATTCTCCCGCCCACCTTTGGATTAAACCCCAACGCCTGTTAAAATAATCTATTGTGCAACTGAAATAATAATGAAAATTATACAATCTTTGCATACCGCGATCTTAGTTTCCGACCTAGACAAAGCCGAACACTTCTATAGTAGTGTTCTCGGTTTAACCAAAATCGATCGCCAACTGAAATTTCCCGGTATTTGGTATCAAATTGGACACTATCAACTGCACTTAATGATGCACGCTGATGTAGAAATTACCCGATGGAATTCGCAAAAGTGGGGGCGCAATGCCCATATTGCCTTTGAAGTTGATTCCCTAGAGGAAGTCAAGCAACAACTCACTGCCTATGGATGTAAATTTCAACTGAGTTCCTCCGGGCGATCGGCCCTATTTACCCAAGATCCCGATGGCAATATTCTAGAGCTACAAGAAGTTTAGTCACAGCATTGGATAATGGGTATAATTTACTGAAAGTAAAATCAGCCATTACGGATTAACAACTTTTGGAGAATACTCGATCATGACTCCATTATCCACGATGCAATCGATTCTTGCCCAACTCCCTTCAGAAGCACGTCAATGGACAGAAGGGTTATCTTGGCAACATAGAAGATATGTATTATCCCTATGCCATTTGTTGCTGTCTGCTCCCTCAGAAGTCCAAGCCGAGTTTTTAGATGAATATACAGCCGATGGTATTGTAGCTAAATTAGTCCAAGACCAGAAGACCAAAGAAAAAGTTGAACATTATTTACAACTCTTTCAAATTCCAACTGTCTTGGATGAAAAGAGATTAAGGTTATATATCCGCCAATTTTATGTTCATTCTGCCCATGATTTACGATGTAAGCCCCAAAAATTCTTGGAATCAGTGCTGCAATTAGTTGTAAATCCCCAGGAAAAAAATAATGTTTTCACTTACACCCTTGGCTTTGAACTTTTGCTGATGATGTTTAGCATGAGTTGGCTGCAACACGAACGGCTCTATCTGATGCAAATCAACCAAGAAGTTTTCCTCAATACATATATTAAACCCATTCAACATACCCATAAAATAAATTATATCATTACCCCAAAAGATGAACGCTTATTTTTTGCTAAACGTAGCTTTTTCGTGCAAAAGCCACAAGTTTCAGAAAAAAAAGCAAGAGAATTAGTGATGGCGACATTTAACACGGAAACCGTAACCAATTTAGGGCTTGCTGTGATTCGTCACCAGAATGCTTTTGTTTTTGATCGCGATTATATTTTTAGTGAAGAAGATGCCGAAAATCCCTTAATTTAGTTTTGCCTATCCTGATAAAATTCAAAAAAAAGCGGAGGCTTGAAAACCAGACCACACCTTACCTTTAGCCACCTTAAATAATTCCGGATGTTGAGATTGGCGTTGCAACCAAATGGGAGAAAATCCAGCTTCTATGGCTCCCAAATAATCATCTTCATAACTATCACCAATATGTAAAGCTTGATGAGGTTTATAGCCATGTTTAGCTAGGGCGACATGAAAGATTTTCGAGGTTGGTTTAGCTGCCCCCACTTCAGTAGAAATGGTAATAGATTTCATGAAATGCTTTAGCCCTAGGGCATTGAGAACTTTATGTAAACGGGAGTCAAAGTTAGAAATCACCCCCAGCTCAATGCCTTGATTTTTCCAGCTTAAAAGGGCCGATTTAACTTCGGGGTAAACAAACCAGGGATAAAGGGTGGCAAAATAATGATAAAGTTCATTAAAAAAGCGGTCAAAATCCGTAAACCGATCGATAACCTCTGCTTGGGCAAAGGTATCAAAGGCGATCGCCTTCCACCAATCAAACTCATAAGACTGTAGCTCTTGACTCTCAATGTCTGGAAAGGCAGCCGGTGGAGCCTTTCTGAAGCTCTCAGAAAAGGTTTGATCGATCAGATCGGCAGAAACTTCAACCCCAAATCCTTGTGCGAATTGGCTATAAATTTCTCCTACACTGCCGCGTACTCCAAAGAGTGTACCTACGGCATCTAAGAATATAACCTTCGGTTTTGACATAGTGATGGCTTTGAGCGTCTAATCTAACATTATCTCTTGTAAGGGTTGCGTAAGCCAGTTAAAGGCAACTTTTAATTGGTGGTTTAGGGTGGGAAGGCGATAGAGATAAACCAGACGACGGGCGATATGGGCTAGGGGGCCATCGAGCTGAAGCCCTAAACCGGTTAAGGTAGCATTATCGATACCCAGGGCCATCATTTCACCCAGGTGAGAATAGCGCACGGGGAGCAGGGGCCGATCGCACAAAGAAGCCCAGACATTCCAGGCACAATAATCTGCCTGTTGGATGGCGGCTTGGGCGGTTTTCGGTAGCACTTGACCGGTGGCATCGCAGGAGTCAGAAAGGTCGCCAAGAATGAAATAATGGGGACGATCGATCGCCTGTAAAGTCGGGGTTGTCGTAATCTGGCCGCGAGGATTCTTTTTCAGATCCAGAGCTTGGATACTGGGCGGAATTTGGGTTCCCACTGTCCACAGCACCAGATCCACGGGAATGGTATCTTCCTGACCTTTATAATACAGGGAAATAGAATCCGGGGCGATCGCCTCAATCGTCGTTTCTAAATCGATCCACACTCCTTTTTGTTTTAAGGCAGTTTCGGCAGCTTGGCGGTTAAACTCCGGAGAATTGGCTAAAATACAATCCCCTTTTTCTACCAGGCGAATGCGTCCCCGATCGCCTAAGCGATCGGCTAACTTACAGGCTAATTCTACGCCACTGTAACCCGCACCGGCGATCGCCACCCGAATCACCTCTTTCTCCGATGCAATCGAGCTGCGTAAACTCTCCTCCAAGCGATAGACATCTTCCAGTGTCCGAAACGGAATCGCATATTCCTGACATCCAGGAACCCAACTTAACGGCGTTTCTCCTCCCAGAGCTAACACAATGCGATCGCCCTGTAAAACCTGTCCTGAGTCCAGAGTAACCTCTTGAGTCTCCAGATTAATTTGGCTCACTTCTGCTTGCATAAACCTCACCCCAGTGTCCGCCAACAGCTCCACATAAGGCGGCGCAATTTCCCAGGTCTGCATCTCCCCAGTCACCAACTCATATAATAGGGGCATAAACAAAAATCGGTCTTGGCGATCGATTAAAACAATCTCTGGTTTTTCCCGTCCCTCCCAAGAAAACTCACTCAAACGCAGGGCTGTATACAACCCCCCAAAACCACCACCAAGGATACAAACGCGCGTAGATCGTTGTAACATAACAGAAGACTCAGACATCCACAAGAGAACTTCTTACAGCATAACAATGGGTAATGGGTAATGGGTAATCGGTAATGGGTAATGGGTAATGGGTAATCGGTAATCGGTAATCGGTAATCGGTAATCGGTAATCTCCCCCATCCTCCACAAAGCACTGGTAAGATGATCGAGGCAAGAAACTCGATCCTTAGGAGGTTACCATGGCCAGAAATCAATCAGACGTTGGCGTATCCGGAATCCTGTTTGGCATTATTGCAGCATCAATCATTTTACTCGGTGCAAACAGCTTTGTAATTATCAATCCCGGTCAAGCTGGCGTTCTCAGTGTTTTAGGAAAAGCCAGAGATGGGGCACTCCTGGAAGGAATTCACTTCAAACCCCCTTTAATTGCAAACGTTGATGTCTATGATGTCACCGTGCAAAAATTTGAAGTCCCTGCCCAAAGTTCCACCCGTGACTTACAAGAATTAAGCGCCAGTTTTGCCATTAACTTTCGCCTCGATCCACTTCAAGTCGTAGAAATTCGCCGCACCCAAGGAACCCTACAAAATTTGGTTTCTAAAGTCATTGCGCCCCAAACCCAAGAATCGTTTAAAATTGCGGCGGCAGTGCGAACCGTAGAAGAATCGATCACCAAACGGACAGAATTGAAGCAAGATTTTGATGTAGCCTTGGGTCAAAGACTCGAAAAATACGGCATTATTGTCCTCGATACCAGCGTGATTGACCTGACTTTTTCTGCCGAATTTGCTCGTGCGGTAGAAGACAAACAAATTGCCGAACAACGGGCCCAGCGAGCTATTTATATTGCTCAAGAAGCCGAACAAGAAGCCCAAGCCGATATTAACCGCGCCAAAGGGAAAGCCGAAGCTCAACGGCTCTTAGCCGAGACGTTAAAGGCCCAAGGGGGGTCATTAGTGCTACAAAAAGAGGCGATCGAAGCCTGGAAACAAGGAGGGGCACAAATGCCCAAAGTCTTGGTCACTGGAAGTCAGAATTCAGGTGTACCGTTTTTATTTAATCTCGGTAATCTGGAACAAGCTGTAGATTAGTAGGGGCAGAACACAATCTGTAGGGGCAGAACACAATCTGTAGGGGCAGAACACAATCTGTAGGGGCAGAACACAATCTGTAGGGGCAGAAACAATCTGTAGGGGCAGAACACAATCTGTAGGGGCAGAACACAATCTGTAGGGGCGGGTTTCAAACCCGCCCCTACTTAATTGCCATTGATTGTATTGACTGTATTAACTGTGTTGACGCAGTTTGCTACCCGCGAACATCAAACCAACCAAGGCTAAACCAGCCACTGCCGTAGGTTCGGGAACAGGAACACTGGGAACTTCTTCAAATGTACCTTGGATAGCCATACCATCGTTAGTGCATTCAGCAAACAGATGAGCCACAAATTCACCGAGCATTTCCGGGGTTTTGGTGAAGCTAAACCCGAAAGTTGTCGCACCCAGCGTATTGCTTCCGACTCCAAAAGCGCCCCCAAAGTCTAAGCCTAAACCGCTCAGTTGGGACTGATTTAACAGTTGGAAGTTATCATTTTCTACCTTAGTTCCAGACTTGATGGAGGTAGGAGCGCTACGCCAAGAGTTGTAATAGGACAGTTCAGAAGATTCTAAATCACCGAAGGACTTAATACCTGCATTGCGATCTTGAACATTGGCAGTGCGGTTCTTTGTCTCGTTGTCATGCTTTTTGATAGTAGACCAACCACTGTTTTTGGCGGTAACGTTTTTGGTGGTGATATCTTTGTACAGACCTAGAGCGTTGGTTCCTTGGGCAGCATCAGCAGCCGCGCTGTCGAGTCCCCGTCCGAAGGAGTCGTTGGTTTCGGCAAAGTGAATACCGTACTGCTCGCCACCGACGCTGAAGAGGAAATCTCCCCAACCGATATTATCGTCTTTGGCAGGGCCATGATGTCTTCCCTCTAAGCCTAGGTTGGTGTTAATCCCAACTGTGATGGTGTCTCCATCTTGGTGAACTGCCATACCATACATTTCATAGCCCGATGCTATGCGGCCATTAAACTGCTCATAGCCACCTGTACCATCGTTGGAATAGTCACGAGCGTAGTTCCAACCATTGTAGAAGCTTCCGGCTTGGGCAACTCCGGTCATACTCAGTAAACAAGCGGTGGTTGTAGCAGTACCGATAAGAGTTTGAATAGAATTAAGTTTCATGAGGTTTGCTCCTTCTCCTTTGTGTTGTCTTGTGTGCTAAACCGCCGCTCTCCAGGTTAATCAAGATGAACAGTCATCTTTGCTTTAACAGATGCACGGAACGCTAACGGCGTTTAGTGGGCTTTGTTTTTACCCTATATTCAGCATATGCCAGTTTCTCAACTGTGCCATCAGGAGAGTTGCTGAATTTAGATTGCGCCTAACATGAAGGATGGGTGAAGGATACGGAGTCAGGAGAGGAGATACCCCTAGAAATCCGTATTTTTAAAGCCAAGCTTTATTTATCTGACGAAAGAATATCAAAACCTACGCAAATCCCCAGTAGTTCTGGCAGGTTGCAGAGAAAGACTGCCAGAGCTGACTGAGAGTAGCTCCATCGTCGCCAGGGTCAATTCCGGATGAGTTGAACATTAATTTTGGAGAATAAATTTTGCAGAGGACATCCTTTCCCTAGATAGTACAGGGCTTAGGGCGATCCGATCGCCCTAATGGCAGTTTTTAAGGATCGCTATTGTCCATCTATAGCAGCCCTCAGATACCCCTAAATTCCATAGAGTCATCCCATTCTCCGTGTCCCCGTGTCCCCGTGTCCCCCTGTCTGGAGTATCTTGCCCACTCGAAGCTTAAAATCATTCCCCCATTCCCCATTGCCCCACCTTCTGCAAGAAGTCTATTGTTGCACCGGGATTTCAATCCGGAACGTTGTCCCCTCACCCACTGTAGACTGACAACTACATTTCCCCTGATGCTTCTCCACGATAATTTGATAGCTAATCGCTAAACCCATGCCCGTACCCTTACCCATGGGTTTAGTGGTAAAAAACGGATCGAACAATCTCGATTGAACCTCTTCTGGAATGCCTAATGCATTATCTTCAATCTCAATGACAACCCAATCTTGTCCTGAAGCCTCTGGAGAGTACACAGAGGTCTCAATCTTAATCTGGTTAGGATAAGCCTCCAACTCCCCATAAGTCAAATTCTGTTTGGTATTTGCTTCCTCTAGGGCATCAATGGCATTAGCAATTAAATTCATAAACACCTGATTTAACTGACTGGGATAGCATTCTACGGCAGGAAGGGTGCTGTAATTTTTTACAACTTTAATCTCTGGGCGATGAGATTTCGGCTTGAGTCGATTATTTAAGATCAGCAGGGTACTATCGATTCCTTCATGGATATTGACTGCCTTAACTTCACTTTCATCTAGACGAGAGAAGTTGCGTAGCGATCGCACGATTTCCCGAATGCGATCGGCTCCAATTTGCATCGACTGGAGTAATTTGGGTAAATCCTCCATTAAAAACTCTAAATCTGCGTCTTCACATTCTTCCTTTATCTCTTCAGGAGGTACAGGGTAAAACTTCTGATACAGCTCAAGAATGGTCAGTAAATCCTGGGTATAATTATCAGCATGGGCAAGATTACCATAAATAAAATTCACAGGATTATTGATTTCATGGGCAATTCCTGCTACCAATTGTCCTAAGCCGGACATCTTTTCACTTTGAATTAAGTGAGTTTGAGCTTGTTTAAGTTCCAGAAGAGTCTGTTCGAGTTGCCGAGCCTTTTCCTTTTCTTGTGCCTCTGATATTTTCAAGGCTTGATTCACTTTTTCGAGTTCGTCTGCTTTTTTCAAAACAATTTTTATGATTGAGTTATGTAGACCCAATGCTGCATCAATTTCACATTTTTTCCAAGCAGAAGATTGTAAGTGAACGGTTTCTTTCCACAACTCAAAAGATTGTCTAGGGCAAAGTACATCAGGATTTTTACTATTTTCTAACGTCTTTTCTGGGTTCCCAGCCCAAGTGACGGTCTCCACCACTTCGGGACGAAACCAGATTAAATACTGGTTTTGAGTTGGTGTAATCTTGATAGCGAGTATCCCACTGGCGACATTTTTATAGGCAGTGGCTTCAGGATCGATTTCTGCTAAACAGGTTGTGGAAAAGAAACGAGATTCTCCTATATAGTAACCTAGATTCTCTTTGAATTTGTTGACATAGCTAATGTCAGGAGTTTCACCCATGAGTACACAGCGATCGCCCAAACAAATGGCCGCCCCTCTAGCATTGACTAAATCCAGAAGATCGGCTTCATTATTAACCAATCCTTCTACATAACTGGGAGCATTAGACATGCTCTCTAATAAACGGGATTGAATATCTTTGAGGTCTAATTTATATTCATAGTCTTCATTATGCTCCTTGTAAACCAATTCCAAGGACAGAGACTGGGCCAAAAACTCACAGGCCGAACGCTGCTCGTGGGATAGGGAAATCGGGGTATAATGATGACAGGCAATTAAGCCCCAAAGTTGTTGATTTTTAATTAAGGAAAGAGTCATAGAAGAGCGCACACCCATATTCCTTAAATATTGCAGATGACAGGTAGAAGCCGATCTTAACCACGACCCTTTCAAGTCCGTTTTGTAATGGGTTAACGGGTTAACATCAGGAAGCAACTCTACTGCGTCTACATGGACATCAAAAATAAATCTCAACCAATTTTTCAGAAACAGATTCCGCGCATCTTCAGGAATGTCAATATCGGGATAATGTAATCCCAAATAGGACTCTATATCTTCCCGTTTAGATTCAGCAATCACACTACCATGATGATCTTCATAAAATTTATAGAGCATCACTCGGTCAAATTTTGTGATTTCACGAATATTGTGAACAGCGATTTTACAAACTTCTGCCAAGTTTTGAGCCGTATTGAGGGCGATGGTTGCCGATCGGGTCAGATGATAAAAATTGAGGTTTTGATTAAAATCTGGATCGATGGTTTTTTCTAATTCTAGAATCACTCCATCATTCTGACGATGCATCCTTCCAGTTAACTCAAGAGGTTCTAGGGCATGAACCTGGAGCTTGAGGGGACTATTGCTCTGAAGACTGGCAGAGGCTAGATGCTGCTCGACAATTTGCAGTTGCGAGGGGTCTAATAAGACGGATAAGGGTTGATTGAGGAGGCGATCTGGAGCATAGCCTAAGAAAGATTCTACATTTTGACTCACTTGTAGAATCGTTAACTCTGGTTCTTTTAAGACCAACAGGACTCCATGGGGTTGAATAGCGCTAGGAAAATGAACGGCTTCTTGTTGAGCGATCGCCCAATTGCGAGAGCGACGTAAGCTAATATTGAATTGAGTATTCATAAAGTTCACAGTGGAGAGACAATAACGCTAAATGATGGCTAGGAAAGGAGCAGAAAGATTAAGCTAGGAGCATTCTTCGCATTAGTCTTCAAGGATGCATAACAGATCTAGGAATCTATTGTAGCTCAAGACTTAAACAGAACCTGGAAAAGGGTAAAAGCACGGTAGAGATCGGCAGAATATCCCGATCCGTGTTTCCAGGGTAGGATTAGGGTTTAAAGTTAAATTAGGCAAATCTAATGAATATAACGCGGGATTCAAGTGCAAGATATAGAAGGTAACCACATCCGACTCAATAAGGTCACCAGGGAATGGGTCATCTATGCGCCCAAGAGAAAGCACCGTCCCCAGGATTTGCGACAAGCTTGTATTATCGATCATCCGATCTCCCTTCCTTGTCCCTTTTGTCCGGGGGGCAGTCATGAAGAGGAACAGATTTTACTAGAAGTCCCCAAAATTAAGGGTTCTGGGTGGCAAACCCGTGTCGTTGCCAATCGCTATCCAGCCCTTTCGACTGACGGAAATACCCAGCGTTCTTCCCATGGTATTTATCTCATGATGCCCGGTTATGGTCGCCATGAGGTGATCATAGAAAGTCCAGATCATGATAAGGATATTCCGACCATGGAGCGATCCGAAGTAGAACTGATTGTGGAAACCTATCATCATCGCTACATCGATCTGATGCGGGAACATGAGAGTATGATGGGGATTATCTTCCGCAATCATGGACAACGGGCGGGAGCCTCCCAATCCCATCCCCATTCCCAGATTATCATTACCAGTGTTGTGCCTCAACAGCGACGCTGGCGGGAGGAGGAAGCCCAACGATATTATGATGACTGGGGGCGGTGTTTGTACTGTGATATTCTCAAGTTTGAGTATAAGGAGCAAACGCGGGTTGTAGAGGAGAATAATTCATTTTTGGCGTTCGTACCGTTTGCGGCTCAAGTGCCGTTTGAGATATCGATCGCCCCGAAAGATCATGAGGCGGATTTTGGTAGTATGAGAGATAGGGAAAAAGCGGATTTTGCTGCCATCCTCCAAAGTGTTCTGACTCGGTTATCGGACAAGCTCAACGACCCAGACTATAACTATATTATTAATACGGCGGCTCGCTATAAGGCGGAAGAACCCCAAGTTCACTGGTATTGCCAAATTCGACCCCGGTTAACGACTCCTGCGGGGTTTGAAATTGCCTCTAGTGTCAGTATTAATCCGTCTTTGCCGGAATGGGATGCCCAGTTTTTGCGAGAATAGGGCGTTGGGGAGATGGGGGGACGCGGGGACGCGGGGTTTCTGATACCCATTACCCATTACCCTTCTGCCGCGCGTTTTCGGATGAAAGTCCGACATGTTCATGTCGGCGACAGCCGAAACCTGTCCGCGAAGCCCAAAGTGCTGTATTTTAGTCATGCAGTGCGATCGCCTCTCTGGTTAGAGGATAGCAAAAGGCAGGAACCAGGACTTCTTCAGGAATTCCTTGCTCAATTAAATCTTCAGCAAAGTATTCCACATTATTTTGTTCGATATGAACTAAACCATCAATAATGCGTAGGTGAGCCAGAATACCGTGAATACGCCGATCTCCATTCCAACCAACACTCATTAGCAGATAGTTGTCTGTTTCTTCGTCACAAATAGCTATGGTTTCGTCAATATCTCTTGATTTCGACCATTCCAGATGTTCGGCTAAAACGGTACGAATAATACTACGGTAGTGTTCTAGTCGATCCATTGCTCGATCTCCTCCAAATTTGGATTAAATACAATAAGATGAATTTTCTCATCTTCAATTAGATTCTGGATAATTGTCTTTTGAAAGAGTTGTTGATAGATGGTTGAGCTAATAGCAAGATAAGGTTGACGGGTAGAGCCACTTCTTTTTAAGATAGAACGATACAAAACATATTGCCCAATTGCTTTTTCTAGTTCTGAAATCTGCCCAATATTGCCAAACACTTTAATTTCAACAGCAAGAGAAATAGAGTAGCGATCGCTCGCTGGTTTTTCAGCGCCGAGGTCGGGATAAACTCGTAGTTCAAGATTCCCTAGAATAAGCGGATCGTGAGTAATAGTCCAGCCCTCTTTAATCAGAGCATTTCTGACAATATTATGATAGCGATCGCGACGGGGCATAGTAAGCTAGTGGCTGGATATCTTTTTATTTTACTCAAGGCCCAACCTTGGATTGTCCGGGTTGGACATTGAGCTGTTCATCGCTTGGGGGCACGGAGTTTGGGAGAAACCGTATGATGCAGGCAGTCAAGGGAGTAGGATAGATCTAAGCTGGGTTAACGAATCAATTATGGGTAATACCTTCGGGCATTTATTTCGGATCGCGACATTTGGAGAGTCCCATGGGGGTGGGGTGGGAGTAATTATTGATGGTTGTCCACCCCGTCTAGAGATTTCGGCAGAGGAGATTCAGGTGGAGTTGGATCGCCGTCGGCCGGGACAGAGTAAAATTACGACACCGCGTAAGGAAACGGATACTTGTCAGATTCTTTCGGGAGTGTTTGACGGGAAAACTCTGGGGACTCCAATTATGATTTTGGTTCCGAATAAGGATACCCGCCCCCAAGATTATGATGAAATGGCGCAAAAATACCGGCCCTCCCATGCAGATGCCACCTATGATGCTAAATATGGGATTCGCAACTGGCAAGGGGGGGGACGCTCTTCGGCACGGGAAACCATTGGTCGAGTGGCAGCCGGGGCGATCGCCAAAAAGATCCTCAAACAGGCGGCTGGGGTGGAAATTATTGGCTATGTGAAGCGTATTCAAGATTTAGAGGCGATCGTCGATCCGGAAACGGTAACCCTCGAACAAGTCGAAAGTAATATTGTCCGTTGTCCCGATCCCGAAGCTTATGAACGGATGATCGAGCGCATTGAAGCCATTAAACGGGAAGGGGACTCCCTGGGTGGGGTAGTCGAATGTGTGGCTCGTCATCTGCCTAAAGGTCTAGGAATGCCGGTTTTTGATAAACTAGAGGCGGATTTGGCTAAAGGGGTGATGTCTCTACCAGCGAGTAAAGGATTTGAGATCGGTTCTGGGTTTGCCGGAACTCTGCTCACCGGGAGCGAACATAACGATGAATTTACCCTAGATAACCGAGGGCAAGTCCGAACGGCTACTAATCGCTCCGGAGGCATTCAAGGGGGAATTTCCAATGGAGAATCGATTATTCTCCGAGCCGCGTTTAAACCTACTGCCACCATTCGTAAAGAACAGCGCACGGTTACCAAAGAAGGCCAAGAAACCCTTCTAGCGGCTAAAGGTCGTCACGATCCTTGCGTTTTACCTAGAGCCGTGCCTATGGTAGAAGCAATGGTTGCTCTGGTTTTATGCGACCACCTCCTACGTCACCAAGGTCAATGCGGAACACTCAATCATGATTAGTCAGCACTCTTCTTCACTCTTTGAGGTTCAATTTTGGGGGGTACGGGGGAGTGTCCCCGCGCCCGGCCCGGAAACGGTGCGCTATGGTGGCAATACCTCCTGCCTGGAAATGCGGATTGGAGATCGGCATTTTATTTTTGATGGCGGAACGGGTTTACGCGCTTTAGGCGATCGCCTCTCTGAAGAATCCCCTCTAGATATCAATCTCTTTTTTACCCATTACCATTGGGATCATATTCAAGGTGTGCCCTTTTTCGTTCCCCTGTTTACCCCAGGCAATCAAATCCATGTTTGGGGAGATGTCCCTGACTCAAGCGAGTCCCTAGAAGACCATTTCCATCACGCTATTCTCCATATCAATTCTCCGGTTCCCTCACCCATACCCAAGGCACAGATGCAATTTTCTAAGCTAACGCCGGGAAGTGTGATTAGCCTAGATGATATTGAGATTGAAACGGGACATCTGAACCATCCTAATGGGGCGATGGGTTATCGGATTACTTGGCAAGGACACACGGCCGTTTATTGTACGGATACGGAGCATTATAGCGATCGCCTGGATGAAGATATCCTCAAGTTGGCTCGTGATGCCGATATCCTGATCTACGATGCCATGTACACCGACAATGAATACAGTAATCCTAAATCCCCTAAAGTCGGTTGGGGCCATTCTACTTGGCAAGAAGGGGTGAAAGTGGCTGAAGCCGCAGGCGTGAAAAAGCTGGTGATTTTCCACCATGAACCTAATCATGATGATGATACCCTCGACCAAATTCAAGAGGAAGTTCAAAAGCACTACCCGAATACGGTTTTGGCCCGGGAAGGCATGATTTTAAGCCCGATCGCCCCTTAATCTTGAGAAGGGTCTTCAGGCGGTTTTTCTAAGCCTAACTGGTGTTTACTTTGTTCTAGCTCTAGCCATAATTGGTGAATTCGTTCGTAGGCTTCTAGGGGGGTAATCTTACCACCGGTTTCTAAAGAACAAATATAGGTTACTTTTTGGGCAAATTCTTGCAAGTTGGCATCAAAAACTAGATATTCTGGCTTAAACTCACCGTAATATCGACTACGAGGATACAAAAATTCAGATGGGTCAGCCATAGCGCATGTCCTTGAGGATCTCAAATTAGGCCCACTATAACAAGTGTGTATTGTAAAGTTTAACTTAAAATACAGTCAAGTATAGTCATTCATGGTAAAATAGAACCATGAAACTCTCAGACTATGCCAAAAAAGCCGGGGTGAGTTATCAAACAGCGTGGAGATGGGAAAAACCGTTGAGATTGTCA
>NZ_JAQPOK010000129.1 GCF_030068445.1 Roseofilum halophilum BLCC-M91
AAAAAACAAGAAGAGTTAGATTTCTTAAACGAAGTCAGTTGTGTCCCCTTGCAACAGGGGTTAAGACACCTACAAACCGCATTTACTAACTTTTTTGCCGCGCGTGCCAAATATCCCAACTTCAAGAAAAAACACCAAGGAGGGAGTGCTGAGTTTACAAAATCCGCATTCAAGTTCAAAGAAGGTCAAATCTATTTAGCCAAATGTAAAGAACCCTTAGCCATTCGTTGGTCTCGTCAAATTCCATCCGGTTGTGTGCCCAGTTCAGTGACCGTAAAACTCCATCCGTCAGGACGTTGGCATATTTCCATAAGATTTGACGACCCCACCATTAAACCCTTGCCTGTCAACGATAAAGCAGTCGGTATTGACTTAGGAATTAGCAGCCTATTAACGACCAGTGAGGGGAACAAGGTCACTAATCCTAAATCATTAAAGAAACACTACCGTAAGTTAAGGAGAGTGCAAAAAAGCTTATCAAAAAAACAGAAAGGCTCTAACAATAGATATAAAGCCAGAGTAAAGCTGGCTAGAGTTCACCAAAAAATAGTCGATATTAGGACTGACCATTTACACAAGCTAACCACTCAACTGGTACGTGAAAACCAAACGATTATAGTTGAGGACTTAGCAGTTAAGAACATGGTCAAAAATAGAAAGCTGGCACAAGCGATATCTGATGCAAGTTGGGCAGAGATCTCCCGACAATTGGAATACAAATGCCGATGGTACGGCAGAAACTACATTGAGATAGACAGGTGGTTTCCCAGTTCTAAACGGTGTAGTAATTGTGGGCATGTCGTTGAAAAAATGCCGTTAAAGATTCGGCAATGGGAATGCCCTAAATGCCAAACCCGGCACGACCGGGATATCAATGCCAGTCGCAATATCTTGGCCGCAGGGCTTGCGGTGTCAGTCTGTGGAGCGAGTGTAAGACCAGAGCAGAGTAAATCTGTGAAGGCAACTGCTATGAAGCAGAAACCTAAATTGTGAGATTTAGGAATCACCGTCATAGAAGGGCGGTGAGGATGTCAAGATTCCCTATTATCGGTTAAAAATTAAAAGGTACTTATTACGCCATTTTCCAGGTCATCTCTTGTCCTGCGCGTAAAGGAACTAACCCAGATTCGGTAAACGGGACTCGATCGGGAATGCGCCAGGTGGTTTTGGTTAAGGTAATCTGTTCGGTATTGCGGGGGAGTTGATAAAAATCTGGCCCGTAGAAACTGGCAAAGGCTTCTAGTTTATCTAAGGCGTTAACGCTTTCAAAGGCTTCTGCATATAATTCCAGGGCATGGAGGGCAGAAAAGCAACCAGCACAGCCGCAGGCACTTTCCTTGCTGGTGCGGGTGTGGGGGGCGCTATCTGTGCCGAGGAAAAACTTGGGATTGCCGGATGTGGCGGCTTTTAGAAGGGCTTGACGATGGGTTTCTCGTTTCAAGATGGGTAGGCAATAAAAGTGGGGATTAATGCCGCCTTGGAAGATGCGGTTACGGTTAAATAAGAGATGTTGGGGGGTGAGGGTTGCGCCGATGTTGTCAGCATTGAGGACATATTCGACGGCATCGGAGGTGGTGATGTGTTCTAGGACGACGCGCAGTTGGGGAAAGCGCTGTTTGAGGGGGATTAAGTGGCGATCGATGAAGACTTTTTCGCGATCGAAGATGTCTACGTCTGGATCGGTGACTTCTCCGTGGAGTAATAAGGGCAAGTCTACCTGTTGCATGGTCTCGAAGATGCGATCGCACTTGCGAATATCTGTAACCCCGAATTCTGAATTGGTTGTCGCACCAGACGGGTAATATTTCACCGCCTTCACAAACCCCGAATCCTTCGCTTTCAGAATCTCTTCCGGGCGGGTATTATCCGTAAGATAGAGCGTCATGAGTGGCTCAAAGGTTTGCCCTGGGGGAATTGCTGCTAGGATGCGATCGCGATAAGCCGCAGCATCAGGGAGCGATCGCACCGGGGGCTTCAAATTCGGCATAATAATCCCACGGGCAAACTGTCGCACCGTATGGGGTAAAACCGCTTTCAGTGCCTCACCATCGCGCAGATGGAGATGCCAATCATCAGGTCGAGTGAGCGTAAGCTGTTCCATGCTCCTATCATAAACCAGAATGGGATCGCGCCTTGCTATAGCTTTGATATCGAACAAGCGGGCAAGATGCCATTTTCCAGTATTTGTAAACACTATAGAGCGCAGCGCTATAACAGAGTGAAAATCCGAAATTACCAAACAGATGACTTACCAGAACTTCTCTCATCATGGGAAAGAGCCTCAAAATTAGCTCATCCATTTCTATCTGAAGAATTTCTGTTACAAGAACGAAAAAATATTCCTGAAATTTATTTACCCAATGCTGACACTTGGGTAGCAGAATTTGATGGAAAAGTTGTAGGATTTATCGCCTTAATTGGCAACGAAATTGGTGGCTTGTTTGTTCAACCTGCATATCATCGCAGAGGCATAGGAACAGCACTCATAAAAAAGGCACAGGAAATACATAGCAATCTTGAAGTAAAAGTCTTTACTAGAAACAGCATAGGACAGAACTTTTACTTCAAACATGGATTCGAGTTCAAAGAAGAAACAAGTCATAAAGAAACTGGTCAGCCGATTTTACATCTAGTTTTTCCTGCAAATAAATGATATCAAATCCTTGAATTTTTGCTACATTATCGTAGCAAAAATTCCCTTATTAAGACGGTTTTGTGGATCTCAAATAATATCAAATCCGGTTTCTGCAAGCGGACATGAAAATGAGTTAAACTAGCGGGCAAGATGCCCGCACTCCCTCAATTATTTGAGATTACTGGAGTGGGAGCATCTTGCTCCCTACATTTTTAATTATGGTATTCAAGCGGATTTGATATAATATATCGCAAAAGACTGTAAATACTGACTTCATTCAGCAGAATCTAGCGATATTTTTGCCCATACAGTCTCATTATTTTCATCAATAGTTACTGTTGTTATTTCTTCAACTTCCAGTGTAGAGTTAGGAGGGATAATACCCTTAATGCTTGCCAATCGAGTTCCTCGGTCTCTTAAGTTAATTGAAGTAATCGTTTCAGCCTTAGTCTGCGGTTGAGGAATCCTATCTTGATTAATCGTTTTATCATCCTCTAACATTTCACCACCAGACCGAACTCTACCCAGATAAATCCATCCCTGTACATTAGACTGTTCTTCCGTCAGTTTCTGCAAAAGCTCTTTATCAGGTCTATTAGCGATTTCTGCTGTACTATAAAATTCCGTCTCAGGATTCTGTGCCGTTTGGAGACGACTCAATTTATCCCGAATGTAACCCTTAAATTCATCAGTCACAGACTCATCATCAAGGATTAATCCTGATATCGTTTGAGTGAGTTCCTTATTCTGACTCGATATGGGAATAGTAAACAAGATCCGTTTTTCTTGGTCATCTCCAGCTAAATTATAAAGACTCACTAGAGCAATTTTAGCCTTAGTTATATCTGCTCCCGCTAGATTGTCTAACTGTGCCTGAATTAACTCAACAAACTTTTGCACTCGTTGATTTTCTTGTGCCTGTTCTCTCAGTCTCGTCTGGATTTCTGTTGAATTTCTTGCCGCTATAGTTGCTTGCCATGAGGTGTAAGCACCAAAAATAGCCACTATAATAGTCACCCCAATCTGCAATTGCTCTAAAAAAACTTTATTATTTCCAGATGGATAACTTGGCTTATTGTCTGTCGTTGGTTGTGGCTCACTCATAAAATATAGCGGTTTTCGCGCTTTATACAGTAAGGCATTACCTATAGATAAACAAAGGAGAGGCAAGCGACTTACCCCTCCTCAAATCCGATTAATTGACTAAGTTAGAACTTAGTAACGACGGAGGTTAGCGTTAGGTTTGTGAACAATGAAGCTCAGAACTTGACATTGTTTAATGTTGTCAAATCCCATCACGCGAACATAGCTTTCGCGATATTCTGCACGACAAGC
This sequence comes from Roseofilum halophilum BLCC-M91, assembly GCF_030068445.1. Classification (GTDB taxonomy): domain Bacteria; phylum Cyanobacteriota; class Cyanobacteriia; order Cyanobacteriales; family Desertifilaceae; genus Roseofilum; species Roseofilum halophilum. The sequence continues at coordinate 3,971 of NZ_JAQPOK010000129.1, forward strand.
GTCAATTTCAGCCATCACTTCATTAACGGTTCTAGCGTGGAACAGGGGAAGTTTCCACAGCGTCCAGTAGTGCATTTCGGGGCTGGAATCTTCACTAAATTCCACACCAGCAATATAGCCTTGATCCAAAATGTATTGGATTTGCATCTTGATCTGGGCATCAGTCAAAGGAGGCAGATAAGAAAGCGTTTCGTAACGGCGCTCTTTAGGTAAAGTTTGCATGGTTTTTAATCAGTTGTGTCTAGAATTTGGACTCAAAGCTATCCAGCAATCATCAATCTGAATCGGCTGGTGATTCGGTATCAGAAGAAGAATCAGGGATATTAAGTTGCGTTACCCGTTCGAGATATTGACGGCGATGTTCCATATTGCTTTGTTGAATATTACTGCGAACCATTTCAGGTAAGAAATCACTAACTTCTTGGGCAAGATGTTCTCGTACTGTCATTACCCGGAAGGCCATCTCTGGTTTGGCTTGGAACAGTTCGTCAAGATAGGCTTCGCCGTCCTGAATTTTTCCGGTTGAGGAAAATCCACTGAGCCAAACGGCCTCACCGGGATTGGTTTCTCGTAACTGGTTCGTGACTACTTTGACCGCTTGATAGGTGAGATAACTCGCCATGACGCGGCTGGTAGCTTTGGCAACGTTTTTAATATCCATGTTCCGATCTCGGCCGCTAAGATGAAAGAATCCCCGATTTTAGAGGGAGATTTGGGGCAAGATTGTTATGAACAACACTCTTGCCTTTTCTTCCTCTTAACGGATGCTCTAACTCTGGGCAGAGATTAGACCGTATCCATGGCCTCGAACTCGAATTTGATTTCTTTCCAGAGTTCGCAAGCAACGGCCAATTCAGGAGACCATTTACAAGCTTCGCGGATGACATCGCCACCTTCACGGAAGAGGTTGCGACCTTCGTTACGAGCTTGGATACAAGCTTCGAGAGCGACGCGGTTAGCGGTTGCGCCAGGAGCGTTACCCCAGGGGTGACCCAAGGTTCCACCACCGAACTGTAAGCAGGAGTCGTCACCGAAGATTTCTACCAGAGCTGGCATGTGCCATACGTGAATACCACCGGAAGCAACGGGCATTACCCCAGGCATGGAAGCCCAATCTTGGGTGAAGTAGATCCCGCGTTGACGGTCTTGTTCGATGTGGTCTTCGCGCATGAGGTCAACGAAGCCCATGGTGATGCCTTTTTCACCTTCGAGTTTACCGACAACGGTTCCAGAGTGCAGGTGGTCACCACCAGACATCCGTAAGCATTTGGCGAGAACGCGGAAGTGAATTCCGTGGGCTTTCTGACGGTCGATAACGGCGTGCATGGCGCGGTGGATGTGCAGCAGTACGCCGTTGTCGCGACACCATCTGGCGAGGGTGGTGTTGGCGGTGAATCCTCCGGTGAGGTAGTCATGCATGATGATGGGGGTTCCGAGTTCTTTGGCGAATTCGGCCCGTTGCATCATTTGTTCTACGGTGGGAGCGGTTACGTTGAGGTAGTGACCTTTGATTTCGCCGGTTTCCGCTTGGGCTTTTTCGATCGCCTCTTGAACGAACAGGAAGCGGTCTCTCCAGCGCATGAAGGGCTGGGAGTTGATGTTTTCGTCGTCTTTGGTGAAGTCTAGACCACCGCGCAGACATTCATATACGGCACGACCGTAGTTTTTAGCGGATAATCCCAGTTTGGGTTTGATGGTACAACCGAGCAGGGGACGACCATATTTGTTGAGTTTGTCCCGTTCTACGGTGATCCCGTGGGGAGGCCCTTGGAAGGTTTTCAGATAGGCGATGGGAATCCGCATATCTTCTAAACGCAGGGCACGCAGGGCTTTGAAACCAAATACGTTACCTACAATGGAGGTCAACATATTGGTTACGGAACCTTCTTCAAATAGATCCAGAGGATAAGCTACATAACAGATGTATTGGTTATCTTCTCCAGGAACTGATTCAATATCGTAGCAACGACCTTTGTAGCGATCGAGATCGGTTAATAGGTCAGTCCATACGGTTGTCCAGGTTCCGGTGGATGATTCCGCAGCTACCGCAGCGCCTGCTTCTTCGGGAGGAACGCCCGGTTGGGGGGTCATCCGGAATGCGGCTAGAACGTCGGTATCTTTCGGTGTGTAATCTGGTGTGTAGTAGGTTAACTTATAATCCTTTACACCAGCTTGATACCCAGACTTAGACTGGGCTTGAGTTTGAGCGTAAGACATGAAATCCCTTCCTAAAAACTAGCACTTAATACGTTTTGTGCCGATTGGCTAGATGTTTAAGAATATATCAAGATTCGGGCCCCTTTACGTTCAGTTCTACTTGTTTTGCAAATAATCCTTACTTATGTTTACAGTAATTGTTAAGCTTTATCACAATAAGATTGACAAAAGTGTATCTTTATTAAGAAAATTTTAAACTCATTTTTGGGGAGTCAGGTTGGCGATCGCCAGTAAACTTCAGTTTCCTAGGGATGAATGGGTAAAAATCCTTATTTTTACTGCTCACTCAACGCAATATAACGTTATCTTTCCCAAGAGCCATACTGGAGAGAAGTGTTACGACATAGAGATTATTTTTGACAAAAAGATAAGTCAGTGCTAAAGATCGAGCTAAGGGTGCGCGAACCTAAAAAGTTGATGACTTTTTTGGTATAGTGCCACTAGGATCATTGAGACGGTAACTATGGCTTTACTTCATACTCCACTGTTTGACTCGTGCGTAAAACTCAAGGCAAAGATGACTGAATTTTCCGGCTGGGAAATGCCGGTACAGTTTTCGGGAATCAAACAAGAACATGAAGCGGTCAGAACCAAAGTCGGGATGTTTGACATCTCCCATATGGGCAAATTCTTCCTCAGCGGCCCTTCAGTTATTGCCAGTTTACAAACTCTTGTCCCCTCAGATCTGGCTCGTCTACAACCGGGTCAAGCCCAATATACGGTACTGCTGAATCCAGAGGGGGGCATTATTGACGATATTATTGTCTATCTGCAAAGCCAAGAAGCCAAGGGTGAGGAAAAAGTGGCCATTATTGTCAATGCTGCCACTTGTGAGGGCGATCGCCGATGGATTGAGCAACATCTAGATCTTAATAAAATCCAATTCGACGATCGCACCCCCAGTCAAGCTCTGATTGCTGTGCAAGGCCCCAAAGCGATCGAAACTCTACAACCCCTAGTTGAAACAGACCTATCTTCTATTCCTCGCTTCGGTCATGCTACCCTTTCCCTCCTCGGTGGTTCCGCTTTCCTCGCTCGCACTGGCTACACGGGCGAAGATGGAGTAGAAATAATGCTCGATCCAGACACTGCCCTACAACTCTGGGATACCCTGCTCAAAGCCGGGGTTACCCCCTGCGGTTTGGGAGCGAGGGATACCCTACGCTTAGAAGCCGCTCTAGCCCTCTACGGTCAAGATATCGACTCAACCACCACCCCCCTAGAAGCGGGCTTAAAATGGTTAGTCCACCTGAAAACTAAAGGTGATTTTATCGGTCGCTCAGTATTAGAAGAGCAGCAAACCAATGGCGTTTCTAAACGCTTAGTCGGACTGCAAGGAGAAGGTCGTCGTATTGCTCGTCATGGCTATCCCCTTTTAGCCGGAGAAGAAGTCGTTGCTGAAGTCGCTAGTGGAACCCTTTCCCCCACTCTCGGTTATCCCGTTGCCATGGCTTACTTACCGAAGAAATGGGCTAAAATTGGCCAAGAAGTAGAAGTGGAAATTCGCGGCAAACGGTATCCGATGAAAGTGGTGAAAAAACCCTTTTATCGTGCCGGGTAACGTCATCCCCCAATGGTTCAAGTTTGCGACTGGCTACTAAATATTCATGTCCGCGAAGTGCAAAACGCTGTATTGGTTGCGTCCATTATCTTTGGCTTCATACAAGGCCCGATCGGCTAAATCCAGGAGTTGGATGGGTGTAGAGTTGAGAGAGGGAATCACGCTGGAAATTCCTAAGCTAATGGTGAGCAGAGGTTGAGATAACTCGGTTCCAATATGGGGAATTTTGAGGGAAGCGATCGCCTGTTGCATTTGTTTAGCTACGACAATGGCTCCTTCTATGGGAGTATGGGGTAAGATGGCGGCAAATTCTTCCCCCCCATAACGGGCAATTAAATCAGCCGGACGTTTGAGGGTGGAAGAGAGGGCTTGGGCAACTTGCTCTAGAGCGCGATCGCCAATTAAATGACCATAGGTATCATTATATTGCTTGAAATAATCAATATCACAGATAATGATGGATAACGGATGCAGATCCCGTTGCAGTCGCAGCCATTCCTGTTCTAAATACTGATCGAAATAACGACGATTCGCCACTTGGGTTAAGGCATCAATATGGGCTAAACGGTCTAATTCTTGATTGGCTCGCTCTAACTCCTGATTGGCTCTTTGTAGTGCATAATACAATTGTACTTGTTGGATGGCGATCGCAATTTGTTCCGCAATCCGTTCTAAAAGGCCATATTCTGTATGTATCTCATGTTTGGAGAAGCGATCGCGATCGACAATTAACATCCCCCAGAGGGTTTGCTGTCGTTGAATCGGGATCGTTACTTGGCTCATCTGTTTTGAGCGATCGTATCCTTCTGGATAACGGATCTCAAACCTCTGATATTCCGATGTTGACTCCGGTAATCTCTCAAACTCTAGGGTTTCACCCCTCGATAGCTTTTGTGTCTCCGCAGCATGGACAACAGAAAGCACTTCGCACTTGCCCTCAGACAAGCAACGACAAATCATCACCCGACTTGCCCCCAGAAACCGTTGAACAGTGACTACCGTTGTACTTAAAATTTCCTCCAAATTCAGTGAATCATGAATCCCCTGAATAATTTTAACTAAGATTAGCTCTTGTTCTGCTTGGCGTTGACTTTGTTCCCTTAAAAATTTCAACTCTAAATGAGTTTTCACCCGTGCTAACAATTCCGGAGGATGAAAGGGTTTCGTTAAATAATCAATGGCTCCCTTCTCAAAAGCTTCGAGCAGGTGATCGATTTCTTTGCTGGCGGTCAAAAAAATAACTGGAATATCCTTGAATTCTGGATTCTTTTTCAGAATATTGCAGACTTCAAAACCATCCATATCTGGCATCATTAAATCCAGCAAAATCAAGTCGGGTTTTGCCGTTTTTACTCGGTCTAGGGCTTGCTTCCCGCCCATGGCGAATGTCAGTTTATAGCCCACAGTCGATAACAGTCCTCGCAATACTTTCAGATTACTCGAATTATCATCGACCACCAGTAATAAACACTCTTCCGGTTTCATCAATAAACGTTCTAAGTCTAAGTCTGTTTTCAAGATAGTTTCACCTCCTCTTCAAGAATTTCTAACATTGTCTTGAAGTTTAGGACAGTTTCTGGTATGCTATCCCAATCAAAATCATCTAATTGCTTCTCTAAGTGTTGAATATAATTAATCAAGGGTAAATAATTAGATTCTATACTAACAACTTGTAACCGATCCAAAAACTGTTCAACTTCTTCAATTTCTAGAGTTTGACATAAACTTAGCCAATATTTTTGCTCGATCTGTTTTAGTTGTGTGCATAACTCAGCTAGGTTTACCATAATCACTTGTGCCGTCTCTTGTTTCTTCTGTTCTTGATGCTCCCGTATCAGGGGGGACTCAACGGCAGGGGGGAGTAGTGGCTTCAGGGCAGTGACTAAAGCGGTCAAGCTGACTGGTTTTCTCAGGAAGTCATCACATAAGAGTTTTAAGGGTTCTTCTTCTTGAAATTCGGAAGAAGCCGTAACAATGACAATCGGAATATCTTGGGTTTCTTCATGGTTTTTCAAAAATTCTAATACTTCGCGGCCGTCCATACGAGGCATTCTTAGATCCAGCAAAATTAAAGTTGGAAGGTACTTAAATGTTAGTTCAATCGCTTGTTCCCCATCTTCAGCAAACTGTAAAGTATGAACCGTTTCCCTAAAATATCCCTGAATTAATTCTCGATTCGATATAATATCATCAACTACTAAAATAGTAGAGGGTTGAAACTGATTCAAGTTAGTATCAATGGTTTGCACCACCGTATCTAGGGCTGGACTCTCACTCATTTGAACTTCAGGAAAGCGAAAGATAAATACACTGCCCTTACCTAATTCGCTCTGTAATTCAATGGTTCCTCCCATCATATGGATCAAACGTTGGGTAATGGCGAGTCCTAACCCTGTACCGCCAAATTTACGGTTGCTTTGGCCTTCACTTTGGGTAAAAGCATTAAAAATATGCTGTCGATCCTGTTCGCTAATTCCAATTCCGGTATCGAGAACGTGGATTTCTAGGCTGATGGTGCTGGGCTTATGGCGATCTAAATCTGGATTAAAAGAGCATTTTGAAGCAATCTCAACTTTTCCAGAAGGAGTAAACTTAATGGCATTGCCGACCACATTCAGGAGGATTTGTCGCAACCGGACTTCATCAAATAATACAGAATGGGGTAACTGGGGGTCAAGATTGAGGCTTAGGTTAATACTTTGGGCTTCGGCTTTATGCAAAAAAACTTGATAAATATCCTTAAAAATATTGTTTAAGTTGGTGGGTTCGGGGTCGAGGGAGAGTTTTCCGGCTTCGATTTTTGAGAGATCGAGGATATCATTAATGAGAGAGAGTAAGGTTTTACTACTGGCGGCAATGGCTTGTAAATATTCTTGGGCTAAGGGTTCTTTAAGTAAGGGTTTGAGGAGTCCGGTAAATCCTAAAATGGCATTCATGGGGGTGCGAATTTCATGGCTCATGTTGGCTAAAAATTCACTTTTGGCTCGATTGGCGCTATCGGCCATCACTTTTGCCTGTTCTAATTCTTGATTTTTTTGGCTTAATTCTTCTCGTTGGCTAATTTCTTTTTCTAATAAGGAGGCTTGGGCGATCGCAATACCGAGTTGTCCGGCTAAGGTTTCAATCAGTTCAATGTCTTCTGGTGTCCAATGGCGATAATGGTCGCATTGATGTAAAGCAATCACCCCATTTACTTGCCCTTGATAAAAGGTGGATACAGCCAGCATGGACTTGAGCTGAATGTGTTCGCAAATGGCGTGTGATTTAACCAGCAAGGGGTCAGTATAGACATTATCTGAGGCGATCGCCTGTTCCTGACTGATTACGGCTTTGATATGCTCATTCTCTTCGAGGGGGACGAGAAAGTTTTGCAGAGAATCATAATCCCCCTGAAGGTATTGAGCCACCACAGGGATCGAAATCGTCCATTCAGGGTTATAGAGATGGATTAAGCAACGGTTGACCTTGAAAGCTTGGCCAATTTTTTCAGCCGCGACTTCAAAAATGGTGTCAATCTCTAGGCTTTGGCGAATGGCGGTGATAATGTCTTGCAGCAGGAGGACTTTGTTGAGTTGATACCTCAGAGCTGCTTCTTGCTGTTTGCGCTTGCTAATATCTCGAATCACCGCCAAGACACTTTTACGATCGAAGGGGATCAGGCGACATTCTTCACAGTAAATCTGACCTTTAAGAGTGATGTCATATTCATAGCTCTGAATGGTTTGGGTATCGAGGGTAGTTTGGATATACCCAATTCTCTCTGGAGTTACCAGTTGAGGCAAAATTTTGAGCAGATGTATTCCTGGAAATTGTTGGTCTGCTTCGGAGCTATTGCGATTGGCGTTCATAACATCGAGAAATTCCCCTGTTCTGCTCAATCGAATCATCAGATCGGGAATGGCTTCCATTAAAGCACGATTGGTGGTTTCGGTTTTCTTGCGATCGGTAATGTCCATGACTGTACCAAAATAACCGGTCATTTCTCCATTATGACTGCGAACGGCGATCGCACTTCCCCAAACCCAAACCACTTGACCATTGGATTTCTGAAACCGGTATTCGAGATTAAAATCACGGCCTTCTTTGCTCGATCTCATCCATTCCTGAAAGATCGCTTCCCGATCCTCTGGATGTATCGCTTGTTGCCAAGCATTCCCCAAATAACTTTCCGGTTGATAGCATCCCGTAATTTCAGCCCACTGAGGATTAACATAGAGGTATTTACCTTGGGCATCGGTTTGGAAAATACCCACTGGAGAGTGGGAGACTAGCACCCGAAAGCGTCGTTCGCTGTTTTCTAGAGCGATTTGGGCCAGTTTGCGATCGCTGATATCTTGTATGAGGTAGCAAAATCGGGGACGATCTGGCTCGATACAGCCGATAAAACTGACAGTCGCTAACAAGAAATATGAGCCATTTTCCCAGAAGTGTTCGTATTCAAACTCCACTGGCGCTTGGGTTGCCATCGCTTCTTGGTAATGCTTAATCCAGGTCTGAATCTGTTCGGGGGAAGCGCCCATGACACTAGCTCGCTGATTGGCCATAGCTTCTGGCATTGTGCCCAAAAAACGGGCGGTCGCCTGATTATCGGACAAATGTAAAATATCATCTTCGAGTAATTCGACAATCCCCATCATCATGGGAGAATGATCGTAAAAATTGCGGAGCATGGTTTCCCGTTCTTCTAATTTTACTTCGGCCTGTTTTCGCTCCACCATTTCTTGGTTTAGTTGATTATTAATATCCTCATTTTTTTTTAATATCTTTTGTCGAATATGAAAGGAATAAATTACAATAGGAATACTCCAAATCGTTAATAATCCTCCGACTAAAAGTTTAGAAGGAACAGAAGAACGAAGTTGTTCGATCCACCAATGTTCAGGATACAAAAACAAATGTATTTTTTGACCATAGAAATCACTCTCTCTCGTGATTTTTAAATCCACATGGGAGCTGGGACGATCCAGTTCTAAATTTACCCATTTTGAGTGCCTATTCTCGTAGATAATCCGATCTCCAGAGGCGATTTCTAAATAATAACGCTTATTCTGAATATTTTCCAAAAGATTATCGAAAAATATCTCTAGGTTTAAGACTCCTATTATATAGCCATTAAATTGACTGCCATTTTCTATGGTTGGATCGTCTAAAAACAGAGGATAAATAATTAAAACTCCATGTTTATTTTCAGGAAGTAAAAAGGGATGGGTCAGGCTTATTTTTTTTCGAGAGTATGACCGATCTAAAGCCACTTTATAATCGGTCATTTGACTTACTTTTAGGTTTTCATTCTCTAGACTATCTGGATCGCCTACTAGCCAACGAATTTGAGAAGCTGAATCCACCCAGGCTAAAGTGTTTAATCCGGCAAAATCTTTAAGGTAATTTAAACTATCTCTTTTCCAGACTGCTTCAGGGGTTCCTCTGGCCACTTGCCAACGCTCTCCCATATGCTCTAGGGATAAGATCTGTGCTTCAACTTTTGATTCAACAAGGGTTTGTAAAATCTTTGATTCTGCTATTACGGCATCTTTAACCAACTTCCGATCCTGAGCTTCTAATTGTGACCAAACACTTAACACTCCTAGAGAGAGGAGAAGCCCAACGATCCACGGTAGTTGTAATTTTAAATATTGCCCAGCCACAAGACAGAGGAATGATAGGAAGATTCAAACCATGTATAGCTGTAGGCATTTGGCGTCAGGAAGGATTTCCCCATTGTTACACTCGACTGATAAGGGGTCGTAAGATAGTCGCCGTCAGCCATGATTCTCTACGGCTACATTTATTATCTTATCGAATCCCACCCCCCCTGACAATGTTCTAATGAAGCCAAGGAGGTGGTTGAGGACTGGGATTACTCGGAGGGTGTAGCTAAATACCCACGAGAAATGAAGGGGAGATCGAGGAGGGTTGCCGATCGATCGCCGACTTGAACGGTGAGGCCGTTTCCTCCGATTTTGGTGCGAATATAGGCTAGGGCGATCGCCCCTTCTGGGGTAGGAATACAACTGGTGATCGTTCCTGCTTTTTGTTCTCCCACTTGGATGGGGGTTCCAGGATCGACGGGTTGACTCAGTTGCAGACCCCAAAGTTGTTGTTTTACGCCTTGATAAGTATTTAAGCGAGCGATGGTTTCTTGACCGATGTAACAGCCTTTTTCAAAGGATATGGTGTTCCATAATCCGGCTTCGAGGGGGTTATAGTCTTCGGTTAATTCGCGATCAGGTGCGGGACGACCTTGTTGAATGCGCAGGTTTTCCCAGTCTGGATTGGCGATCGCCTTTGCTCCCTTTGCTATCAGTTTTTCGCTTAAACTTTGGCCCTCTTCAAGGTCAACGATTAGGGTATATCCAGGGGTGGCTAATCCACTCCCTACGGCGACTCTCAGGGAGATTTCCCCTAGGGTAACTTGTTGGTTAGTTCCGTGGGGAGCGTCGGTTAAGGGGGGAATTCCTAGGGCTTCTAAGAGGCGATCGCTCTCGGTTCCGATTAAACTGAAACAGGCGGTCTTTTCCGTAATATCCTCAAGTTCCACCCGATCCATGGGAAAAATATACCGATCCATCCATTGCCAGAGTTTCTCTTTTCGATTGGGAGAGACCAGTAAAATCACGCTTTCTTCAGTCAGATAAGCTGTAACCAAATCCAGGGTACGAGCGGTGGAGGTAACAAAAACCGTATCGCAGCCTTGTCCAGTTTGTAGACTCTCGAAATCATTGGTGCTTTGGTTGTGCAGAAACCGCAGGCGATCGCCCCCTTTCACTTCAATTCTGCCCCAATGGGTGCGATCGTAGAGTAAAATTTCTGTTTCTTCAGCCATAATCATTACAGATGCTTTCTAAGAGGTCACCTTTCATCATAATCAACTAGAGCAGGAAAACCTTTCTAATGCAATGATTGGGCGGGTTTATTATGGTAACCTGTGGGTTTCCTAGATCTGGGAAAAACCCGCCCCTACGCCTCGATCAACTAATTTTGGGCAAATTCTCAAACAGTTCCGCGATCGCTTGCTTGGTTTTCTCTTCCAATTTTGTCCAATCCACATTTCCCATATCATCAATTAAGCTCGTATCAATCTCTACCTCTTGACTCTCATAGGGAGAATGGGTGATAGCGTATTCTAGAAAACAAATGCGGAAACATAGCTCCCACAGATTCACCTGCACTTCCTCATCCTGATATTTTAAGCACAACACATAACCCGGATAGGGGTCTTGCACCTCTTCGTAAGTTCCTTGCCAATGTGAGGTTTCCAGAACCTGACGCAGATTATCCACCACCCTCAACAGGGACGGTTGCATCAGTAGTTCAGCTTGTTGCCAGGCGATCGTATCCTTAAACTTAGGTCTCATGAAGTTGGTTAAAGGCTTTTGAATTATTGTTCATGACTCAATACCCAATTGTCAATTACTCTGGGGCAATCTCGACTTGTACAAGTGGTGAATCTAACGCAGAAGTTAGTTGAGTATAGATCTCTACTTGTGTAAGCATTACTTTCCCTGCTATGCTCAAGGAAAGGATCAAACTGACTGACCTTTTCCTATCCTCCTAAAGCGATGGCAGCCATATGATTACCTATGGTACAATTATCGATAGACTGCTGATAGTAGACTAACAAGTAAGAGTTGGATTTATGAAAGCAAGCTGCACCCATTAAAATTGTCGATAGCCTAACTAATTTCTCTTGACTTTTTGGGATGATTATATGACAAAATTAACACATAAAAATTCAAAAACAGAGATAACAAACAAGCAAAAAGAAGCAGCAGAAATTGAAATTCGTGAAAAGCAAAAAGTAATTGATTATGATACAAAAGAATATCCAGTAGAAGTTCTAGTCAAAAAATATAGAGAAGGACTAGAAGAAGACACAAATGAGTTGTATATCCCCGACTATCAGAGAGATATGATTTGGGAAGAGAATAGGCAGTCAAAGTTTATTGAATCTCTTTTGCTAGGACTCCCCATACCTTATATCTTTGTGGCGGATTTGCCACCGAAAAAAGAAGATGATGAAGAAGACTTAGCTCGATTAGAAATTGTTGATGGAACCCAACGTATCCGAACTTTAGACAGATTTCTCAATAACGATCTAAAGCTCTTCGGACTAGAAAAGCTAACACAGCTTAACGACTTCAAATTCAGTGATTTACCTCTCGCAAGACAAAGGCGTTTCAACCGTGCGACTATTCGGATGATTGTACTAACAGAAAAAGCTGATGAAGAAACACGCCGAGATATGTTTGAACGTATCAATACAGGTAGTGTTCAACTCAATGAGATGGAAAAGCGTAGAGGTATATCTCCTGGCCCCTTAGTCAATCTTCTTGAAGAACTCGCCAAAGATCCAAAATTTCTTAAACTCTGCCCCATATCAGAAGCACTTATTAAAAAACGAGAACCAGAAGAATTTGTTTTACGGTTCTTTGCCTATTTAAACAACTACAAGAAATTTGACAGACAGGTTAATACATTCCTGAATGAATACCTAAAACAAAATAACGATCCTGAAATCAACCAAGAGGCCATGCGAAAAGAATTTCACAAAATGTTAGACTTTGTTGAAAAATACTTTCCCAATGGATTTAGTAAAGCTAAAGGCCATGTCAAAACACCAAGAATTCGCTTTGAGGCAATTTCTGTCGGTGTTGCACTTGCCTTGAGGGAAAAACCAGATCTTGAACCTAAGTCAATTAAGTGGCTTGACTCACCAGAGTTCAAAGAATATACGACTTCAGATGCCAGCAACTCCAGACCTAAAGTCATTCGACGAATTGAATATGTTCGCGATCAACTTCTAGGTTAACTATGCAAACAGTTCTTTTAGATTTCCAGACCCGTGTGCAAGAAGTTAATCAATATTTTGAATTTTTAGAGGGGTTAATTCAGGAAAAAACAAAATTAGTAGTATCCGGAGATAAGGGTGAGCAAAAGATTATTACTATCAATCCCGATCTGGCTAAGATATTTAAAGCAAATGCTTTTTTGATTCTATACAATCTCGTTGAATCAACTATGCGGAATGCGATAGAAGCGATATTTGATGAAATAAGTAGTAAAAATATTTCTTATAATTTAGTGAGAGTCGAAATCAAGAAAATAGTTATTCATAACTTCAAAAATCGATCTCCTGATAATGTTCATTCCAAAATGAAGGATATTTCTCTTGATATTATTACTGCGGGATTGAATAGAAGAGAATTATTTTCAGGTAATGTTGATCGAGATGAAATTACCAAAACAGCCAGAAAATATGGATTCTCCTTTGATACTGATTACTCCAAAACTAAACATGGTGAACATTTATATGATATCATGCAGCATCGGAACGATTTAGCACATGGCAATAAATCATTTGCAGAAATTGGGCAAAAGACGAGTATTGAGGATTTGCTGAAAGTGAAGGAAGAGGTCATAGAATATCTCCAGCAAATATTACAAAACATTCAAGACTATTTAGAAAATCAAGAATATTTAGATAATCCTATACAAGCTCCTTAATTTAATTGTTCAATGTGTTCTAAAATACTTCGAGCGATGACCGTTCCTAACTTAACAGGCACAGCATTGCCAATTAATCGACCAACTACATCAAATACTACTGGTTGATCGGGGGAAACAAACTGATATGTTGCTGGAAAAGTTTGTAATAAAGCTGCTTCTCTCAGAGAGATAGCTCGATCTTGTTCAGGATGACCAAATCGACCGTTCCCAAAACCAAAACACTGTGTGGTTATAGTTGGACTAGGTTGATCCCATTCCATTCTACCATATACTGCGGGATAGGTTTTACCACTGGTTTTTAAGTGGCATTCAGCAATTAAATCTTGGGGCCAATCTCGCCAAGTGCCTCCCGGTTTAGAAGCACGAATCCGGTGCAGATTCAATTCAGAAAGTTTACTACATTTATGGAGGCGATCTACTTGAGAAGAGTTCCCTGCTAACAGGGGTTCTAAATGGGCAATAGTTTTTCTGACTGTTTGATAGTTATTTGGGTTATGTGTGGGTGGAACTAGGTCGATTTTGCTGAATTTTGAAGCCAGCAATACTAATCGTTTTCGAGATTGAGGTATTCCATACTCAAGACAATTTACTTCATAAGAATTGACGTAATAGTTTAAAGATATCAAATGAGTGATGAATTCGTTAAAAACTGAATGATGTTTTAAGTGTAGTACATTTTCCATAGAAATAATATCAGGATCACATTGTTTGACAATCCGAGAGAAATCTTGCAAGAGTTTCCACTTGGAATTCAAGTTTTTTTCATAACGTCTTGAATAACTAGAAAATGGCTGACAAGGGGCACATCCGACTAAAATTTTAATACTAATTCCATAAAAATGTTCAGCTAAATCAGAACCGCTAATATTTTCTACATCCTGTAAGACAAATTTGGCTCGGTTGTTGTATTCATAAGGAAACTTACAGGCCCGATCAATATCATATCCTGCTTTGACTGGAAGGCCGGCTTGCTCAAACCCGTGTGTCAGCCCTCCAGCACCACAAAACAAATCTACTGTGGAGATACTTTTATTCATTCACTCCCTCTTGCTAGGATGTCCAATCCAACGGGTTAGTTTAGCGTATTTTAACGGGCTATATCAAAAAAAATTCTCCTATCCTGCCGAAATTATGTTAAAATCTGGCACAAGCTAGGGGTGCCCGATCGCGATCGGGCTGAGAGTAAACCCTTAGAACCTGAGTCCGGCTAGTACCGGCGGAGGGAAGCTGTCACTTCGAGGATTTACATATGCGAACTGAATGGGTAGCTAAACGGCGGGGACAAGCTAATGTCACCCAGATGAATTATGCTCGTCAAGGCGTAATTACGGAGGAAATGCACTATGTGGCTCAACGGGAGAATCTTTCCCCTGAGTTGATTCGGGATGAGGTTGCACGGGGACGGATGATTATTCCGGCCAATGTGAATCACCCGAATTTGGAGCCGATGTGTATTGGGATTGCTTCTAAGTGTAAGGTGAATGCTAACCTGGGCGCATCTCCCAACTCTTCTAATCTACAAGAAGAAGTCGATAAGCTGAATCTGGCCGTTAAATATGGGGCAGATACGGTAATGGACTTGTCTACGGGAGGGGGAAACCTAGACGAGATTCGCACGGCTATTATTAAGGCTTCTCCCGTTCCCATCGGTACGGTTCCCATCTACCAAGCCCTAGAAAGTGTCAACGGTAGGATTGAGAAACTCACCCCTGATGACTTTCTACATATTATCGAGAAACATGCCCAGCAAGGGGTGGATTATATGACCATCCATGCAGGCATTTTGATTGAACATTTGCCCTTAGTGAAAAATCGGATTACGGGGATTGTTTCCCGTGGGGGCGGTATTATTGCTCGCTGGATGTTACACCATCATAAGCAAAATCCCCTCTATACCCATTTTGACGATATTATCGAAATCTTTAAGAAACATGATGTTTCCTTTAGTTTAGGGGATTCTCTGCGTCCCGGTTGTACCCATGATGCCTCCGATGAGGCGCAATTGGCGGAGTTGAAAACCTTGGGCCAACTCACCCGTAAGGCTTGGGAACATAACGTGCAGGTGATGGTTGAAGGGCCGGGCCATGTGCCAATGGATCAAATTGAGTTTAATGTGAAGAAGCAGATGGAGGAGTGTTCGGAAGCTCCGTTCTATGTGCTGGGGCCGTTGGTGACGGATATTGCGCCCGGTTACGATCATATCACTTCGGCCATTGGAGCGGCGATCGCCGGTTGGCATGGAACCGCCATGCTCTGTTACGTCACCCCCAAAGAACATTTAGGACTGCCCGATGCCGAAGATGTACGCAACGGCTTAATCGCCTACAAAATCGCCGCCCACGCCGCCGATATTGCCCGCCATCGTCAGGGAGCCAGAGACCGAGATGACGAACTCTCCGCCGCTCGGTATAATTTCGACTGGAATCGTCAGTTTGAACTCTCCCTCGACCCCGACCGCGCACGGGAATATCATGACGAAACCCTACCCGCAGATATCTACAAAACCGCAGAATTCTGCTCCATGTGCGGCCCCAAATTCTGCCCCATGCAAACCAAGGTAGACGCGGACGCGCTCACCGAGCTAGAGAAATACTTAGCCCAGGAAGCGCAAAAGCAAGAAGTCGCTCAAGTTTAAGCTCACGTTGAGTTGAAATTTATAGTCAAGTCCAATAAAAGTGAGACATTTTTGTAGGGTCGAGCGGCCGCTCGCCCCTACAGATACGGGTATTCTAGACAGGTTGTGTGTGTATTGTCGTGTCTCAACCTTAATCGAATTGACTATAAGTTTCACCCCCATACCCCCAGTTTCTACACTCTGGGGGTTTTTTGGGTCAATTTTGAAGCAAAGTATCGGGCAAGGTGGGCAGGGTATACTGGTAGAATTTGAATGATTTTGCCTAGGCTCCTGCCCACCCTACTGCCGTGACAACCCTAAAATGGTGGGTTACGGCGGATTGAGAGATTGCTGTCAGAGTCTAGGTTTTAGCCGCCTAACCCACCCTACGCTAATGCACTATTTTAGCTGTGTTACGGCACTACTGCCGTGACAACCCTAAAATGGTGGGTTACGGCGGATTGAGAGATTGCTCTCAGAGTCTAGGTTTTAGCCGCCTAACCCACCCTACGCTAATACACTATTTTAGCTGTGTTACGGCACTACAAGGATTGGTAATTAGGCCTGAACCGCCACCTTATCGGCAACCGGGTTATCCGTCACCTCTGGAGAATTGGCTTCCGAAGGGGGAACCACTTGCCAGAACTTGGGCAGATAGGTTTCCCAGTTCTCTAGAATCAGTTTCGCCTTGGGACTTCCGGTGCGGGAGTGGTGCGACTCAATCAACTCTCGCAGAGAATCTGCACCCACCTTAGAAGTCACCCGTTGGATGGTGACAATCTCGGTATTAATTTTTTCCGGGAAACGCTCATCCTCATCCAGAATATAGGCCAGTCCTCCGGTCATCCCTGCGCCCACATTGCGCCCAGTCGCTCCGAGAACCACAACCACACCGCCAGTCATATACTCGCAGCAATGGTCGCCCGCGCCTTCAATCACAGCTCTACCGAGGGAATTTCGCACAGCGAACCGTTCCCCAGCTTGACCGTTAGCGAACAGAATGCCGCCGGTTGCCCCATACAGACAGGTATTGCCAACGATGACATTTTCCGAGGGGTCAAAGGTTGCATTTGTGGCCGGAACAATGACGATTTCGCCACCATGCATTCCTTTACCCACATAATCATTAGCATCTCCAGTCAGGTGCAGGTGCATTCCAGGGAGGTTAAACGCGCCAAAACTTTGACCGGCATTTCCAGTAAAGGATAGTTTCAATTCTCCGGTAAAGCCGCTATTGCCATAGCGACGGGCAATTTCCCCAGCAATTCGCGCCCCTACGGAGCGATCGGTGTTGACGATTTCCCAGGTTTTGCTCGCTTTGCCTTGTGCAGAAATGGCCTGTTTAATCTCGGCATCGGCTAGAATTTCATCATCTAGAACTGGGCCATTGGAGTGAACGGGGCCATGATCGAGCCAACTGCGATCGCCTCTAGTATCTGGTAAATCCTCAATCAGCGACAGCACATGGATATGATTCGTCTTCGTTAACTTCACATCCCGCACCTGTAACAAGTCAGCTAGGCCAATAATGTCATTCAAGGAACGATAGCCCAACCGAGCCAACAGTTGGCGCACTTCTTGGGCCACAAAATAGAAGAAATTGACCACATGACCGGGAATACCGGTAAACTTCTGGCGCAGTCTCTCCTGTTGGGTTGCCACTCCCACGGGGCAATTGTTGGTGTGGCAGATACGAGCCATAATGCAACCTTCAGCAATCATGGAAATGGAGCCAAACCCGTATTCTTCAGCCCCCAGAAGCGCTGCCATCACGACATCCCAGCCCGTTTTCAGACCTCCATCAGCCCGGAGCAAAACGCGATCGCGCAATCCATTTTCCATCAGCATTCGATGCACTTCAGTAACTCCCAACTCCCAGGGAACCCCCGCATGTTTAATCGAACTGAGGGGACTTGCACCCGTTCCCCCATCATGGCCGGAAATTTGGATCACATCGGCATTGGCTTTAGCGACTCCGCAAGCCACCGTACCGATACCCACTTCTGCCACCAGTTTGACGCTCACCCCTGCATTGGGATTAATTTGGTGCAGGTCAAAGATCAACTGTGCCAAGTCCTCAATCGAATAAATATCATGGTGGGGAGGGGGAGAAATCAGGGGCACACCGGGTTTAGAGCGCCGCAGCATGGCGATATAGGGACTCACCTTTTTACCGGGAAGTTGACCCCCTTCTCCGGGTTTTGCACCCTGGGCCATCTTAATCTCGATTTGCTGGGCATTCATCAAATATTCGGGAGTGACTCCAAAGCGTCCCGAAGCCACCTGTTTAATAGCACTGCTGGCCGTATCTCCAGTTTGTAGACCTTTGAGATGGGCAAAACTCGTGCTATTGCCTTCACTATCCACATCATTGAGGACGGTATAGCGCAGGGTATCTTCGCCCCCTTCTCCAGAGTTGGATTTACCGCCCATCCGGTTCATGGCGATCGCCAAAGTTTCGTGAGCTTCCCGTCCCAGAGCGCCTAGGGACATGCCCCCCGTGCAGAACCGTTTAACAATGCTTTCCACTGGTTCTACTTCTTCCAGGGGGATAGATTGGGTATTGGGGCGAAACTCCAGCAAGTCCCGCAGAGCGCAAGGGGGACGCTCTTGCAGCATTTTTTGGTACAACTCGTAATGGTCATATCCAGCACGGGCCTCGGTAGGGGCGGGTTTCAAACCCTCGGTAGGGGCGGGTTTCAAACCCTCGGTAGGGGCGGGTTTCAAACCCTCGGAAGGGGCGGGTTTCAAACCCTCGGTAGGGGCGGGTTTGAAACCCTCGGGA
>NZ_JAQPOK010000130.1 GCF_030068445.1 Roseofilum halophilum BLCC-M91
ACTTTGGGTTGTGTAAGATTAGTTTACAACAAAGCGCTCCATGAAAGAACTCAGGCTTGGTATCAACGACAAGAAAGAATCGATTACGCTCAAACATCTTCTCTGTTGACTGCCTGGAAAAAACAAGAAGAGTTAGATTTCTTAAACGAAGTCAGTTGTGTCCCCTTGCAACAGGGGTTAAGACACCTACAAACCGCATTTACTAACTTTTTTGCCGCGCGTGCCAAATATCCCAACTTCAAGAAAAAACACCAAGGGGGTAGTGCGGAATTTACCAAATCGGCCTTCAAGTTCAAAGAAGGTAAAATCTATTTAGCCAAATGTAAAAACCCCTTAGCCATTCGTTGGTCTCGTCAAATCCCATCCGGTTGTATGCCCAGTTCTGTAACAGTAAAACTGCATCCGTCAGGACGTTGGCATATTTCCATTAGATTTGATGACCCCACCATTAAACCCTTACCTGCCAAGGATAAAGCAGTAGGTATTGACTTAGGAATTAGCAGCCTGTTAACAACCAGTGAGGGAGATAAAATAGCTAACCCCAAACCCTTAAAGAAACACTACCGTAAGTTAAGGAGACTTCAAAAAAGCTTATCAAGAAAACAGAAAGGCTCTCACAATAGATATAAGGCCAGAGTAAAACTGGCTAGAGTTCACCAGAAAATCACCGATACCCGAACTGACCATTTACATAAGCTAACCACTCAACTGGTGCGCGAAAACCAAACGATAGTCGTTGAGGACTTAGCAGTGAAGAACATGGTCAAAAACCGGAAGTTGGCACAAGCGATATCTGACGCAAGTTGGGGAGAGTTGACTCGACAACTGTCCTATAAATGCCGATGGTATGGCAGAAACTACATTGAGATAGATAGGTGGTTCCCTAGTTCAAAACGGTGTAGTAATTGCGGGCATGTCGTGGAAAAAATGCCGTTAAATATTCGGCAATGGGAATGCCTTAAGTGTGGAATACACCACGATCGCGACATTAACGCCAGTAAAAATATTTTGGCCGCAGGGCTTGCGGTGTCAGTCTGTGGAGCGAGTGTAAGACCAGAGCAGAGCAAATCTGTGAAGGCAACTGCGAAGAAACAGAAACCTAAATCGTGAGGTTTAGGAATCACCGTGGCTTCAGCCCGGTGAGGATGTCAACTAACGTTAAGAACATTGGGACGCTTAGATCCAGAAGAGGGATAATAGGGAAACCATGGAACTGTAGACTATTTATCCTAATGGAGGGAAATCATGGAACCTCTTTCTCTAATTATGGCCGCCTTAGTTGCCGGTGCAGCCAAAGCGGCCGGTGATGCTGCACCCGATGCCTATCAAGGACTCAAGGCCTTGATAAAACGCAAATTTGGCGGAGAACCCAAGGCCGAAATGGTGTTAGAAGAACATGAGAGCGACCCGGAAACCTATGAAGCCCCTTTGAAGAAAAAGCTACTCGAAGCCGGAGCCGATCGGGATCAAGAAATTCTCGCGGCTGCTCAAAAACTGCTCGATGAGATGGAGTCGAAAGAGTCAACCCCTGGCAGTTTCCAGACCACATTTCAAGGGGAGGTAAAAGGAGCGCAAGTTGGGAGCAATAACCAACAAACCAATACATTTAGGTGAATTCATGTTTGACGTGCTGGGATTGGGCGGGTTCACAGGATTGATCGTGGGTAGCCTAAACATAGCTAAACCCGCCCACCTCAGCGATTACACCCATTGTTTCGGCTGTCGCTGACATGAAAATTGTTAATTGTTCATTGTTCATTGTTCATTGAAATAGGGCTGTGCTTAAATAGCGATCGCCTCCACTCGGTTGAATCACCGCAATCATCTGCCCCTGATGTTCTGGACGTTGGGCAACTTGCAGCGCCGCATAAACCGCCGCTCCCGTAGAAATCCCACTCAGAATACCCTCTTCCTTCGCTAGACGGCGACCGATATCATAGGCTTGTTCCTCAGAAATGCCCATCACCTCATCAATCAAATCTACCCGCAGGACATCAGGGATAAAGCCCGCGCCAATACCTTGAAGATTATGGACACTCGGTTTCTCTCCCCTTAAAACCGCGCTGGTTTTCGGCTCGATTGCCACAATTTTGAGCAATGGTTTCTTTTTCTTCAAATAGCGACCTGCTCCTGTCAGGGTTCCCCCCGTCCCCACACCCACCACCAACACATCCAGCTTACCCTCCGTATCTGACCACAATTCCGGCCCGGTGGTTTGATAATGGATTTTCGGGTTAGCAGGATTACTAAACTGTTGGGGAGAAAAGGCATTAGGGGTACTTGCCAGCAACTCATTCGCCCGTTGAATGGCTCCTGCCATATCCAAATGACTGGGAGTCAAAACCACCTCTGCCCCATAAGCCCTCACCATCTGTTGACGCTCCCGGCTCATATTCTCCGGCATCGTCAGAATTAAGCGATAGTTTTTCGCCGCGCAAACCATAGCCAACCCTATCCCCGTATTGCCGGATGTGGCTTCAATAATCGTCGAAACCCCAGGGGTAATCAGTCCCGCTTGTTCCGCTTCCGTAATCATGCTGAGGGCAATGCGATCTTTAACTGATTTAGCGGGATTAAGTCCCTCTAATTTCAATACAATCTCGGCTTGACAATTAAACTGTTTTGGCAAGTGGCGCAAATGGACTAGGGCCGTTGCGCCAATCAGTTCGGTAATGTTTTGGTAAATACGCATGAACAATTAACAATTAACAATTAACAATTAACAATTAACAATTTTCATATCGGTGAGAGCCGAAAAAATTAAAAATGGGTTTAGGTTGTTGGTTAGGGGATGCTGTCAGGGTTTATAACAGCAGTTGGAAAAAGATGAAAGTTAATGCGACCATCAGGAATAGATGGGGTAGGTTGCTCCAGAGCGGACGTTGAGTAATTTTGAACAGGGGATAGATGCTCAAGGCGATCGCCGCCAACAGCACCGCCCCTTGCAAAAAGGCCGCCACATCCCCACTCCAGGTTAGCACCGGCCAACCCGCACCAGAGAAGCCAAATGTGCGAGCCATCACCGGTAACAGTTGCCCGGCTTCCGTCATCGCCGCCGGGATATAATGGGCTAAATTCGCCCCCAACGTCATCGGTAAATAAGCATAAATAGTAACCAAATAGGGGGGCATTTCCCGGTCAAAGAAGCGGGCGATCCCATGAACGCTATAAGTTAAAACCCAAGGAATACTCAGCAACAACAGCACCACTGGCAAAGCCATAAACCAGGGTTGTCCCACAATCAGAGTGTTATCGAGACCAAAAAAGCCTAGAACTTTGTCAGCAGAATGCATAAACACCCCACCAAACAGCAGCAGCAGTAGTGCCACCTCTGCCCAAAACGGCTGGTGATTTTCCAATAAATCTGCCGCCACAAACCGCACATTCAACTGTACGGAGCGATTCGGACAAGCCTTTAAGCAAGTCATACACAACACACAATCCCGGTTATCCCGCAGTTGAGCTGGGTGGGAATAGAGGGGACAACCCCCGGTTGCTTGTCCCTCATTCGGTAGGGAGTCAGGAAAGGTAACCGGAGTCGCATCACTGCCTTTGTAACAGCCAAACGTGCTACATTGACTGCCGCAAATTTGCTGAGTCGATCGCAGCTCCGTCAAAGCCAGTTTAGCAAACATGCCATTCATGCCGCCAATGGGACAGAGATAGCGACACCACAAACGGCGCTCGTAAATCAGGCTACAAATCACTGCCCCTGCGGTAATAATCAGCAATAAATCAGACGAGAGATGGGGCGTATGGGGCAAATCTGCCAGTTTCTCCCAGAGATAAATGGCCACAAAACCGGCCCAAAGTAGCCAGGCTCCCCAGCGATTCATCCATTTAGTTGGCCAAGGGAGCAGTTGACGGGGCCAAATCCACAGGGATATTTTTCTGATCCATTCTCCCGTCACCATAAACGGACAAACGGCGCACCACAAGCGACCAATAATAGGAAAGAGCAACAGATAAAACGGCCACCACCAGGCCCAAAAGAGATTAAGCGTCACGCTAGAGTCGCGGGTTTGGGGGCCCAGATAACCCATGAGGGTGACGGGGATAAACAGGAGCATCACAATTACCCAGAAGCGTTCCGGCCACCAATCACTGAGCAGAAATCGACGCAACCAGGGCAGTTGATTGAGTAAATCGACCCGAAAGGCATTTTTTTTCGATTCAACCGACCAGAGGACTTGTTCGGGAATAATATCTTGTTCGGGGGGAGTCATGACCACCGCCCGTTTAAGGATACTTTCGAGTTCAGCAATGTTGGCGGGGTAGTCGTAGCTAATCAGACGGCGTAAATCCGCTTGATTGAGGTTCAGGCGCGATCGCTGAGTTTCTTGGCAATATTTATCCAGGAAATAACGGGCAAATTGAGGGATATCCAGTTTGCGCTGTTTCAGGGAGGAGAGTTTGATCGAGTGACTGGGGATATCCCCCAGGGAGAGGGAGGAGGGACTACTGAGGATCAACCGTACCCAGGACTGGATCGGGGGGCCTTCAGGGTTAGGATGAATCGTGTTGGTTTGCAGATAGTGCAACAGGCGATCGCGGTCTTTTTGGCTCAGAAGCTGATAATTGGCAATTAACAGGGTTCCTCGCTCCAGTAGTTCAATTACCCCCAATTGTTGACCCACTAGGCCAAAAAGATTATCTGTATTTAGGGCCCCGCTCTCGTCACGGGGAAGTAAAGCACAGTCGAGTTCAGCCCAGGGATGGTCTTTAATCCCCGAATGGTGATGAATATAGCCCGCGATAAAGGTTTTTCCGCCTCCGGGAGGGGATTGGAGCTGGATCGGTTTCAGGTCTTGGGTTGCTTTTTCAATCTGTGCGGCTAGTTTTTGGCTGACTTTACTTTTGCCAATAATCAGGTTATCCGTGGGAATGGGACGGATAAACGGTTGTAGTCCTTGGATACGCCGTTGTTCCGTGGCGATGCGATTAGCAAAGTGGTTTAAGTCTTGAGCCAGAAAGGTATTGACGGCTTTTTCAATGGGAGGATATTGGTTGGTGAGCTGCTCAAAGTCGGTTTGACTGAGAAACCAGAGTTCACTTTTGGCGATCGCCACAGCATTCGTATTGTAGGTTGCTGTGGTTTCGTTAAGTGCCAAGGGAATATAGCCAAACAGTTCCCCCGCACTGTAATAGCGAATATGAGTTTTCCCCACCAGGGAAGAGCGATAAATCTCCACCGAACCCCATTTGATCAGGTATAACCCAATCGGTTCTAGACCTTCATGATAGATTTCCTGGTTAGGTTCGACTTTGAGTAAACGTAGGGATTGGGCGATCGCCTCAATCACTCCATCGCTCAATTGCCCCCATACTCGATGGAAGCTTAACCAGTCGATACCCTCTGCAATCTCGGTTTCTGCTAGAGATACATCTTGCTCTGGATGGGGCTGTAATGGGAGGAGTGAACTGGGAATCATGCTACAGCGCTTCGCGCGGTAATGGGTAATGGGTAATAGATAAACTATTATAATATAGTTATTCAGTTATAGGAAGCAGCGATCGCCGGCCCTCCCCCACTACAAGCTATTATTAGAGTGCCTATTCCCCATTCCCTATTCCCAAGTAGAATAGTGATTAGTATCTGGCCGAGTAGATTGAGAGGTAAGCCGACATCCTTTGCCAGTGAACTATGCTTGAGAGTTGAGGATTTGTTTGCTTGGTTATTGGATTAGATGAGGCGTTAGATGTGCTGTCCTACCATCCTGGTGACGATCGCTTTGATGCCGTAAGTGTTGAATTTGGGCAAATGAGTTCTAGGAGTGTCCTTACCTTTCAAAGCGAGGAGTGCGAGCATCTTGCTCGCTGCCTTTCAAAGTGAGGAGTGCGGGCATCTTGCTCGCAGCCTTTCAAAGCGAGGAGTGCGGGCATCTTGCTCGCTGCCTTTCAAAGTGAGGAGTGCGAGCATCTTGCTCGCTGCCTTTCTCTAGCGAGGAGTGCGAGCAAGATGCTCGCTACCTTTCTCTAGCGAGGAGTGCGAGCATCTTGCTCGCTGCCTTTCTCTAGCGAGGAGTGCGAGCATCTTGCTCGCTGCCTTTCTCTAGCGAGCAAGATGCTCGCATTCCTAAAGCACCAAATTAGCTGTGTCACAGCACTACAACTCTCTCATTACTCATTACTCATTACTCAAGAAAGGATAAACCAAGGGTGAAACCGCGCTCAAGCTATTACGATTTAATTCCTTATCTGCGCCAAGAGTGGCAAACGATCGCCCAAGCTCTGTTTTGTACGCTTGTGTTTACCGGCTTTTGGCCGATTTTGGCCCAACTCGCGGGCGAGATCGCGGAGTTGATTAGCCAAGGTTTAGTGGTGGAAATTGCCCAAGTTGCGGCGATCGCGGCTGGGGTGTTTCTCTTGCGAGGCTTGGCACAATATGGGCAAGATGCTCTCATGGCTAAAGCCGCGTTTCTGATTGCCCGCGACTTACGGCAAGAAGTCTATCGCCATTTGCATCGCCTCAGTTTAGATTACTTTGAAACGGCCAAAACCGGCGATTTATCCTATCGACTCACAGAAGATGTGGATCGTATTGGCGAAGCCATTAACAAGATTTTTCACCAGTTTCTGCCCAGCATTCTCCAGCTTATTGTCGTCATTGGCTACATGGTTTACATTAACTGGCAGCTTACCCTAGCCGTAGCTATTGTCGCCCCCTTAATGGCTCTTTTGGTGGGATGGTTTGGGGAAAAGTTGCTTCAGTATTCCCGCCGCAGCCAAAATCGAGTATCAGATTTGGCTTCTTTAATCTCCGAAGTTTTGGGAGGCATTCGTTTGGTGCAAGCCTTTGGTGCTGCTGATTATGAAGTCGAGCGCTTTAGTTTAGAAGCGGAACGCAATCGCCGCGCTAAGTATAATGCCGAACGATTGAAGGCGATTCAGTTTCCCGTGGTGGGTTTTCTAGAAGCCATGAGCATCATCTTCCTGTTGTTTTTGGGCGGATGGCAAATTCAACAGGGAAACTTGACCGGGAATGGCTTCTTGCGCTATGTAGTGGCAACGGCGATGCTGATCGATCCCATTTCCTTTGCCACCAGTAATTTTAATGAATTTAAGCAAGCCGAAGCCTCCGTAGACCGGGTATTTGAGTTAATGAAAATTGCGCCCCAGGTGGTGGAGAGTCCAGAGGCGATCGCCTTACCCAGAGTCGGGGGAACCGTAGAATACAACCAAGTTTATTTTGCCTACGATCGCCACAAACCCGTCTTACAGGGTCTCAATTTTCAGGCCAAACCCGGCCAAGCGATCGCCCTCGTGGGGCCTTCAGGCGCAGGTAAAACCACCCTCGTCAACCTGCTCCTACGATTTTATGATGTGCAGAGCGGTGAAATTCTCATTGATGGGGTCGATATTCGTAAAGTGACGTTAAACTCCCTGCGGCAACAAATCAGCATCGTACCCCAAGAAACGATCCTCTTTTCCGGTACAGTCGCCCAAAATATTGCCTTTGGTCAAAAAGACTTCGATCTTGGGCAAGTCGAAGAAGCGGCTAAAATTGCCAATGCTCACCAGTTTATCGAGCAACTGCCCGAAGGCTATCAGACTTGGATGGGAGAGCGAGGAATGACGTTATCGGGGGGACAACGGCAACGGGTGGCGATCGCCCGTGCCGTCTATCTCAATCCTCGCATCTTAATTCTTGATGAAGCCACCTCTGCCCTAGACTCAGAATCAGAGAGCCTAGTACAAGAAGCCCTAGAGCGAGTCATGAACAATCGTACCGTCTTTATTATTGCCCACCGGTTAGCCACCGTGCGCCGAGCCGATCGCATCTTAGTGGTTGAACAAGGACAAATTGTCGAGTCTGGAACCCATCAGGAACTCTTGGATAAAGGCGATCGCTATGCTCTTTTTCATGCACGCCAATTCAATTAATGTAGGTCATGGGTAATAGGTAATGGGTAATTGTCGCTCTCCCTATCTCCCTCTTGCCTTACCCACTACAGAGACTCTAGATAACTCAACAGATCCGCCATCACTTGGGGACTCGGCTGGAACTGGGGCATCGGGGGGGTTTTACCACTGATCACTTGTTCGACTAAACGGCGCTTCGACTTATGTTCCGATACTCCTTGCAAGCTTGGCCCCACTTTGCCCTTAGCTTCCAAACCATGACATCCGGCGCAATTCATTTGGAAAATCGCATGACCCTGAATGCGATCGCCTTCTAAGGCCAAGACTTCCCTCAAGTAGGGAGAGGGTTGATCCAAGTACCCAATGGTGAAGCCCAAAAGCCCCATAATCAAGACAACCAGCACCACCAAACCCCACAAGCGTTTACTCAAGAGGGGATCGGAGTTAGGACGATCCAACGTTTTATCACTAAACTGTTTAACCAATGGGTTTAAATGGAGAAGACGGTATTTGGAGAAATATGAATATTTAATAACATACTAATAACATAACTTAAAATTTCACAACTCCCACAAAGGGTGGGTGTACTCAATTCTGGGTCTTCCGATTAAAATCTTGGATAAACCCGCCCCAAAGCGAGACCCGATCTAGTCAAACTCAAGAGAACACGCTAGGTTATATCTGTCTCTGAAGCGATCCACAAGGGCGATCGCCTATAAATTTAGGGCTACCCTTCCGAGTTCATGTGAAACCCGAAGTGTAACCCCCTAGCGGTTCTTGCTTCCTGGATAGGAAGGAATCTATGCCGCCAGTAGGCTATTGACGTTTACGATGAAGATACAACGCTGAACCAGCGCGATTTCGCTTATGGAAGGATCTTTTGAAATTACCCTCCTGATTATTCTCACGGTGATGGCCGGGATTAGTGCCCAAGTGCTGGCGGATTTTCTGCGCGTACCGGCGATCGTCTTTCTGTTGCCCTTTGGGATTTTGTTAGGGCCAGATGGGTTGGGTTTAATTGACACTCAAATTTTAGGTATTGGTATTGAAGTGATTGTAGCCCTTTCGGTTGCCCTGATTTTGTTTGAAGGGGGACTGAATCTGGAGCTGCGTGATTTGGGCAAAGTGTCCGGAAGTCTGCGGAATCTGGTTACCATTGGTACTTTAATTACCTTGATTGGTGGGGGAATCTGTGCCCATTATTTGGCTGAATTTCCTTGGGGGCTTGCCTTTTTATATGCCTCGTTGGTCGTGGTGACGGGGCCGACGGTGATTTCTCCTTTACTAAAGCATGTGAAAGTGCAGCGCCCCGTGGCCGCCCTGTTGGAAGGAGAAGGGGTCTTAATTGACCCGGTGGGGGCGATTTTGGCGGTGGTGGTTCTGGATATTATCCTCAATGGGGATGCCGATCCCATCTCTATTATTAGCGGCTTGTTGTTGCGTCTGGGTATTGGGGGGGCGATCGGTGCTTTGGGGGGCTGGCTCCTGGGTTGGTTTCTCAAACGCAGTCAGTTTTTGTCAGAAGACTTAAAAAATTTAGTGGTTTTGGCTGGGTTGTTAGGCCTATTTGGTATTGCCCAAACCATCCGCTCCGAAGCGGGATTAATGGCTACCGTAGTCTCTGGGATTGTGTTGCGGGGGTCTTCCCTACCAGAGGAGCGCTTATTACGGCGGTTTAAGGGCCAATTAACTATGTTGGCGGTTTCAGTCCTCTTTATTCTTTTAGCCGCCGATTTATCGATCGCCAGTATCTTTGCCCTAGGTTGGGGCAGTGTCTGGACAGTCTTGATGTTAATGTTCGTGATCCGACCCCTGAATATTTGGGTCTGCACCTGGCCAAGCGACATGAATTGGCGACAAAAGTTATTTTTGGGTTGGATCGGCCCCAGAGGGATTGTTTCAGCCTCCGTTGCTTCGTTATTCTCAATTTTATTGACCCAACGGGGCATTAGTGGGGGAGATGCCATTAAAGCCTTGGTGTTTTTGACCATTATCATGACCGTCTTATGTCAAGGGCTAACGGCGGGATGGTTCGCCAACTTACTGCACATCACCTCCACCAAAGCCACGGGAGCAGTCATTGTCGGCATTAGTCCCTTGAGTCGCTTAATAGCGCGTTTATTTGAGGAACAAGGGGAGTCTGTGGTTCTGATCGATACAAATACGGAAGCCTGCCGTCAAGCGGAGGCCGAAGGGTTGCGAGTGTTTGTCAGTAGCGCCCTCGATACGGCAGTTTTGGAGGAAGCGGGACTCGCTTCCATGGGGACATTTTTGGCCATGACCAATAATGGTGAGGTGAATTTTGTCTTGGCTCAACGGGCGGTAGAAGAGTTCGATCCCCCCAGGGTGTATGCGGTTTTTCCCCGTGATTCCCAAGGACAGCAACATTCTAAGAGTCCCCAGAAAATTGCCCAGGCGTTTATTCCCCATTTACCGATTAAGATTTGGAATCAGTATGTGGATGAGGGGAAGGTGAAGTTGGGGGTTACTACCCTGAAGGCAGAAGGGTTAGGGTTTCAACAAGCCCATTTACAAGCGCTGATCCGGGCTGGGGAGTTGGTTCCCATTTTGTTCTCTAGGGATGGACGCTTGGAAGTGATGCCAGCTTCACAAGAGTGGCGCAGTGGCGATCTGATTATTTATTTGCTCCACGATCCCAGACCTGCTCTGTTGAAACGTTTGTCAGGGGCTTCCCAGGCAAAGCGATTATCGGTGGAGCGCTTGCCGGAAGTGGAGGAAATCCCCCTGACGAAAAAGGAACCGGAAAAGATTTTAGGTGCTGTCCCGGCTGAATCGAAACCGGAGCAGGTTGCAGAGACTAAGGCTAAGGTGGGATAGGGATGGAGAGGATGGGGAGAAATGACCCATTACCCATTACCGGTTACCGCGCGAAGCGCCCTAATGTCAAGAATCATAACGGTTTTATCGATGAATTATTAAATATTTTTTCAGGAATATACCAGCTCTGAGAAGGTTAGGGTTCAATAGAGATAGTAAGGAATTTACACGAACAAAGGATTGGGCCCATTGCACGTAAGGACTTAAGGCTATGAAACGACCTTCACAACTCACGCGGTTGATCTGGGATTTTTATCGCGAAAATCAAGGGGAATTAAGGTGTTTGCTCCCTTTGGCTCGATGTCAAGTGTTTAGACGGTGGGGGGTGTTACATATTCGCTGTTTTAATCGGGAGATGGCGGATAAGATCGCTAAGGTCTATGCTTTGATTCGTGAACCGGTGATCCAATTGAGGTTAGCCCACACGATTAAAATTCAAGTGGATCAGCGATCTATCGCGGTGGTTGATGTGCCTTCGGGAGAGTTAATTGCTTGAGTTTTCGGCTGTTGCCGACATGAATAGGCTGAGTTAATGGTGGGAAAATGGATAGGCTGGTTTCTTGGATTTAGTTTAGGGGCGATCGCCGTTATCGGATTGAGTTTAATTCCGCAAACGGCTCCCCAGACTCCGATCGCTCATTGTGGAACCATTCAGGTGACGAGCTATCCTCCCTTAACTGAAGTTCCTGAAAATGGCGATCGCCCCAGGGATGCCCAGCCTTATCGCCCTCAACTATACCTGAATGGGGTTTGGGACTTTCAACCGGCGATCGCGACTTCTCCCACTCCCCCCCAAAGTAATTGGGGCAAAATTCGCGTTCCTGGGGACTGGCGGCGGGAAAATGCCAAATCAGTCCCCGGTATCCTTTCCCGTGGCACAGGCAATCCTTGGAGGGGCTTTAACGGAGAAACTTTAGCCCAGGCTTGGTATCAAAAACAGGTCAATATTCCTCCTGAGTGGCAAGGACGCAGAATTCTCCTCAGTTTGGAACGGGTTAGCACGGATGCTAATTTGTATGTTAATAATCAAGCTTGTGGTGCAGTCAATTGGCCCTATGGTGCTGTGGATATCACTTCAGTTGTTAATCCTGGACAAAATAATAATCTCAGTTTATTGGTTCGTTCCATTCCAGATGATGATAAAACTGTGATTATGGGGCCCAATGAAATTTACACCACCGAGGCCAAATTAGCTGCTCGTGGTTTGATTGGCGAAGTGAGATTGTTAAGTATTCCTCAAGGTGCATTTATTAGCGATGTCTTCGTGCAGCCTTCAACTCGAAAGAAACAAGTCACAGTTGATGTTGAACTCACGGATATTACCCAAGCGGGTTCAGTGGAGATTACAGCGACAATGCTCGATGAACAGGGAAAGATAGAGCGAGAATTTACAACGACACAAAATGTTAAATCCCAATCTGTGCAAACTCTAAACTTAACCTGGAATTGGGACAACCCTCGATTATGGGATGTGGAACAGCCAAATTTATATACTCTGCGATTGCAAGTGAAGGGAGAAGGAATTGAAGATACCTACGATCAATCATTTGGGTTCCGAGAATTTTGGATTGAAGGCAAAAAGTTTTACTTAAATGGGACAGAAATACGCCTACGTCCTGTTTATCATAATGATAATTGGCAAGGTTGGGCGGTCGGTATCCCAGAAGTTATGGATAACATGATTGAGGGATATCAAGAATCGGGTTTTAATATCGCTGAAGTTTGGCCCTGGAATCATGATGAACGGGGGCGATGGCATTTTCGTGAGTTGTTCTCGGAACGGGCTGATTTGAAAGGATTTCCGATTATGGCTCCTGCTTTAGATGCAGGGATTAGTGGCTATGCTTTGAAGTGGCGTAAACCAGAAGGTAAAAGACTCTGGGAATCTAGGATGGTGACTGAATTACGTCGATATCGCAATCATCCTTCGATTTTAATGTGGGCGAATAGTCCGAATTTTTTTGCCCCTAAAGGGGACGATCAAAATCCTCGAAGACTCGGTAAACGTAAGGTAGAAGGAACGCTAGGTCAAAAATGGGATAGACGCTGGAGAGAGCGTAAAACTATTGGTGAAGATGTGGTCAAAACGATTAAAGAGTATGACCGGACTCGACCGGTTTTGATTCATAATGGAGCGGCGATCGGGGATGTGTATGCGCTCAATTCTTATCTGAATTTAATTCCTCTACAAGAGCGAGAAGAATGGCTCTCGAATTGGGTTGAAGAGGGGGATATGCCTTATATGGTGGTGGAGTTTGGGACTCCTTTGCATGGGGTGATGATGCGCGGAAGATATGGATTGTTAGAGGGGTCAGAGTTTGAACCGTTGATGACGGAATATAGTGCCATTTATTTGGGCAAGAAAGCCTATGATTTAGAAACTTCTGCTTATCGTTCTCAAATTCGCCAGAAATTTGTTAAAGATCAGGTTTATGAGAGTTGGCACTTTAACCCAGAATTGGATTTTGCACCAGCGTTTCAGGAACTGCAATCTTTGTTTAGTTCCCACACTTGGCGCAGTTGGAGAATTTGGGGAATTACTGGGGGAATGATTCCTTGGCATGATGGCCATGGTTGGCAAGTTTCTGAAGAGGGCAAGGAAAGGGTTTCTTGGGGGGCTTTTGAGTCGGGCGATCGCGGAGTTTATCTAGAAAAAATTCCCAAGTATTTCCAGAGTTATTTTCAATCTCCTGGTTTTAACATTTATCCCGGAGGTGAAGCAATTTTGGCCAATAATGGCCCGACTTTGGCCTGGATTGCTGGGGAATCGGGGAATTTTGTCTCAAAGGATCGTAGTTATGAGGGACAGAGTGTTCTGAAGAAGCAAGTGGTGCTGATTAATGATACCCGCGAGTCGAAATTCTTTTCTTTTGAATGGGAAGTTAAGGTGGGTAATAGGGTGGTGGAAAGTGGGGAAAATCAAGGACAGATCGCCTCGGCGAAAACGCTGTTTTTCCCGATTGAGGTGACTTTACCGAGGGTCGAGGGGAAAGTGGATGGAGCGATCGCGTTGCAAGCTCAGGTGGGGAGCGATCGCCATCAAGACAAGTTTGAGTTTCGGGTGTTTTCCGGGTCTTCTGAGCAAAATTTACCACAGATCGCCATCTTCGATCCGGTGGGAAAAACCACGCAGATGCTGACAGGGTTGGGTTATCGGGTAACGCCTTGGGATGGTTTCCAGACTTCTGACTTAGTGGCGATCGCCAGAGAAGCCTTATCCACACAGGCAGAGTCCACGCTTAAGGAACTATTAGCCCAATTAGAACCCTTTGTTGAGAAGGGGGGAAGAGTTATGATCTTTACCCAAAATCCTCAATGGATTCACGGTACTCTAGGGTTCCGTGTCGCTCCCCATCTGAGTCGTCGAGTGTTTCCGCTTCAAGAGAATCATCCCCTGCTGCAAGGGTTGGATAGCATGGATTTGCGGGACTGGAGAGGGGAGAGTACCCTAGTTGAGGCTTATCCCGATACAACGAAGACGGAGATTAAGCGCAGTCCCCCCCGTAACTTGCCTTGGTATGGTTGGCATTGGGGGAATCAGGGAGTGGTCAGTAGTGCATCCCTAGAAAAACCCCATCGCAGTTCTTGGCGACCGATTTTAGAGTCTGAGTTTGATTTAGCCTATAGTCCCTTGATGGAGTTAGACTATGGCCGAGGTCGTGTGATTTTGACGACTCTCGATTTTGAGGATGGGGTGAAGTCCGATCCAGCCGCTCGCAAGTTGTTACATCAGGCGATCGCCTATGCTGCTCAGGCTCCCCTATCTCCCAAAGCCCAACGGGTGGTTTTTATCGGGACTGATGCTCAGGCGCAACAATTAGACCAGTTGGGGGTAATGTATCAACGGTCAAATCAGCTCACTCCAGATGTAGATTTAGCCATTATTGGCTCGCAGGTGAGCTTAGAGGATGGCGCTATTCGTGAGTATTTACAGCAAGGGGGACGGCTATTTTTCTTGTCCAGAACCCCCCAGTCACCGAGGATTTTAGATCTAGAAATTGCCAATCAACCCCAGTTTTCCGGGTCTTTAGCGGTTCCCTCTTGGCCAGAAGCAGGTGGGTTAAGTGCATCGGATTTGCGATCGCGCACGGACTATTCAGCCAATTTAATTTCGTCTGGTGGTGAAATCAGTAGTGATGGGTTATTCAGTCGAGTGCAAATGGGTACAGGAGTTGCCATTTTTTGTCAACTCGATCCCCAAGGGTTGAATGCGGATCGGTTCACCTATTTTCGCTATACACGCTGGCGACACACCAGGGCAATCAGCCAAATTTTAGCCAATTTAGGGGCGAGTTTCCGAGCGGATGGGGCACTATTTGCCAATCTGCAAAAACCACCTAAACGGGTGCATTTATCGGAACCAGTAGACAGTGAGTTTTACCATCCTGACTATCGAACGGATTTTGAGTTGGGAGATGACCCTTACCGCTATTCTTTATGGTAATTGTCGATAATCTCTGCAAAGAGATTAAGATAATTTTGAGCTTGGATTTCTAGGGTAAATTCTTGTTCGACTTTCTGACGAGCGCGATCGCACAAATGCTGATAGCGCTCTCTGTTCTCTAATACCCAGCTCATACCCTGAGCGAGATCCTCAGTCTCAAAGGCTTGAGCTAAATAGCCATTCTGCTGATGCTCGATCATATCGGGCATTCCCCCAATTTTAAAGGCAACTGCTGGAGTCCCACAAGCGAGGGATTCCAGAATCGTATTGGGGAGATTATCTTGAATGGAAGGGGCAACAAACAGATCGACGGCCGCATAAATTAGGCTCAGAGCTAGATCGTCTTGAAATTTCCCTAAATAATGGGTTTTAAATCCTAAAGAGGGTTCTTGTTGGGGACGAGATGCGCCGAAAATTACCAGTTCAATTTTCTCTTTCCAATCCGATTGGCTCAGGTGCTGTAAGGCGGATTGCAGTAAGTGAAAGCCTTTGCGGGTATCGCTGGTGGCGTTGACTGCTCCAAACAAAACGAGATGTTTATCTTGAGGTAAGTTTAAGCGGTTTCTAGCATAGGTGCGATAATGCGACCCATCGCTGACGCGATCGCAGGGTTTATAAACCGTTGTATCTAAACCATTAGCAATCACTTCAATGCGCTTATCCCCAAACAAGCTACTTTTTCTCATGCAGTCTGCCAACCAGTGACTGGGACTAACCAACGTTAGAGGAAGGGTTTTCCAGGCTCGTTGTTTACGCTGCCAAACCCAACGAGATAAGTCGTGTTCTTTGGTACTATTGAGTTGAGGACATTGGCCGCACTCTTGGGTATAGCGATCGCACTCTTGCGTATAGTGACATCCACCCGTAAACCCCCACATATCATGACTCGTCCACACCAGAGGATAGGGTAATTTAGCCAGGGTTTCGATTTGCATAAATCCTTGACTAACCCAATGAACATTAACGATATCTGGCTCGAACTGCTTGAGTTGAGCCACAAGGCCATCGGGAACCCATTGGGTGGAAAATAAAGTAGATGGGCGATCGCGATACCGTTTTAACGGCAGTTTATCTAAGCTAGGTGCTAACTGAGAGAAAACTTTCTCAAAGCCAGAAGTGTTCAGGGAAACTGTATCACTTTTTTTCCCACTTCCCACCAACAATGAAGTCCGATCTTCCACCTTTTTCAGACCTTGATATAAGCGATAAACGGCAACATAGCCTCCCGCACCACTATCACCGCGACTCAGTAGTGTAATTTTCATTTTTTGATAAAAATACCATCCACTTGTAGCATTCTGCCGGTTTTAAGATCTGTAAAATCTGGACTGATTTGATGTAATTCATAGCCCATTTCTTCTAGCTTATCCAATGTCTCTCGCAAGAGAATTTGTCCTTCATACAAGGGGACGAGGGATAATTCTAATTGGATGGCTTTAATTTTAGATAAGTTTTCCGTCGCTCCTGCCAAAACTTGCATTTCAAATCCTTGTACATCTAACTTGAGAAAAGGGGCTTGAATCTCCTGGGTTAGATAATTGGCTGCCAGGCTATCTAATGTCCTCAAAGCGACCTTTTCTTGGTTAATATAAGCCGATTCTGGAGCCGCTTCCACATGGTCATCGAGCATTCCTAACACGGAACTACTGAGGGTATTAGCGGAAACATTAATCTCGATTTCTCCATTGCGATCGCCCAGAGCGCCTTGAGGGGCAATTTCCCATAAAGGATCGGATTGGCTTAAAGCTTGTAATTGATCGTGGCACTGGGATAGGGGTTCAAAGGATACGATTTTTCCGCCATAGCCAATTTCCCGCAAATACCGTGCATATTGCCCCTTATTGGCTCCCACATCGAAAATTAAATCAATTTGATGGTAGTCTAGCAAACGCTTGAGTCGGGCAACTTCAGAAATATCTGGAGAGAATTTGTGAAATTCTAATTCCCATCCTAAATTTCTAAAGGCTTGCTTGATTTGTTTTTTCATACATCTTAAACTAAAGATTGATAGAATCCAGACTATTATACTATACCCTTTGTCCGCGATCTGATTTTATTTGCAAGTAAAATAAAGGTAAGCTTAATATGATCGAAAATCCAGATATTTCTATTATTATTCCCACATTCAACCGCCAACAGTTGTTAAGCCAAACCCTAGAGTCAGTACAAGCACAAACTTTTGAGAATTGGGAAGCCTGGGTGATTGATGATGGATCTACGGATGGGACGGAACAATATGTAACGGATATGGAAGGGCAAGATGGGCGCATTCATTATGTTAAGCGCGATCGCCCCCACCGTGGCGCACCCGCTTGTCGCAACCAAGGCGTTGAACTCGCCCAAGGAGACTATATCATCTTCCTCGATTCCGATGACTGTCTGGCTCCCAGCGCCCTAGAAAACCGTTTTCAGCACATGGAACAACACCCAGAACTCGATTTTGGCGTGTTTGGCTGCATTTTATTTCGCGATCGCCCCGGAGATACCCCCCTACTCTGGAATGCCGTCACCCCAGAAAACGACCTCGATCGCTTCTTAGCCAACGACGTACCCTGGCAAACCACCAGTCCCATTTGGCGCAAAACTGCCCTAGAAAAACTAGGATTATGGGATGAAACCCTAATTACAGGACAAGATTGGGATCAGCACCTACGAGCCTTAATCCTCAATTTGAGCTATCAATATTTTTCTCCCCCAGACTGTTATTGGCGAATGCCCCATACCGATACCATTGGCTCCCAATCCAAGGCAAAAGGAGACTATTTAGACTGCCGGGAAAAACTATTAGAACTGGCACAAAATCGATTAGCCTCAGCCCAGCTATTGACTCCCAAGCGACAACAACTGCTCAGACAATGCTATTTCTGGCTCTCAGACACTTGGATTGATTACACTCATAAGACACAAGCCTTTCAGGTTTGGCAACGCTGTTATCACAGACAGCTCCTCGATCGATCCCTCCATAGCCAAGGATTGAGATACCTACAAATCATTGCCACTGTTCCCCCAGCCGGGCGGCGAGTCGCTCGCAAAGCTATCCGGGAATGGGGAAATCCGGCGATCGTCTTCCATTGGCCCAAAACATTCCGCAATACTCCCCTTGAATCTAAACCATCCTAGACATAAGCATGATGATTTTTAGCCTCTAAATCCTCCAAATTAATCACCGATAATTTTTCCAGGATATAATTTTGTTCTTCTGGATTAAACAACTCATAAAATTTTTTGCCATTAGCACTCTTAATCGGAGCGCCCACAGACGCTTTCCACGTTTCATCTGGCCGTACCACTTTCTGAGCCGTTTCACCATAAGCAGTCAGCATCACCACATCAAACTCTAAACCCAGAAAACGACAAAGTTGAATTAAAACTTTTTCCGGATCAGCAACCAATTGTTCATAACGAATCAGTAAATGATTCGGCTTATGTAAATGATCGCTAGAAAACTGCACCGAATCAATCCAAGTTTTCACACACTTATCAATCGTCCAAGGTTCTCCCCAAATATCTCTACGTTGGTGATTGTGAGAAACATCATAAAGAGAAGCCACCACATCCCCACCATTGCGGATCAAATGGATAAACTTAGTTTCAGGAATTAAATGCTCAAAAAGCTGAATATAACGAATATGTTCCGGCGACTTTTCCAGCCACACTAATTTACCTTGTGCTTCAGTCGCTTTATTGAGCGCTTCTGTAAATACAGAAACATATTGACCGATAAACAAAGGAAAAAGCGAAAGTTTAGACTTCAATTCTGCCTGCCCAATTTCCTCTAAAAACCAATTCAGTTGTTTTTTTCCCTTAATTGAAGCTAAACCCAATGAACGACTGAGATATCGAATCCTCAGATTTTGAAATAAATGAGACTCAGGAAATGAAGCAATTTTTGGGTGTGCCCCCAAAAGACTCTGTAAAAGAGTCGTTCCCGAACGGGGGCAACCTCCTAAAAAAATAGATTGAGTCGAGTACATATCCATCATATCACTCCTCATAATTTCCACGATCGCTTGATAGCAAAGACTGGGACTTAACTAAAGCTTTTTAATCGTAGCTACGACCCAATTTTCATCATAATAACACTGAACTTCTGCCTGGAAGCCAAAAATCTTAGTAACATCATGTTTAGCAGATTGATTCCAGATCACAAACTTTCCATTTTGCTCATCAAAATTCCATTGATGTAAACCTTGATATTGCTCTTTTTCCGCTTCATTTTTGTGATGCATTAATACAACAAAACCATTTTTCTTGGCGACACAAAACATATTTTTGACCACAGTCAAAGGATCGTAGCTATGGTCTAAAGCATTTCTGGAGTAAGTAATATCAAAGCTTTCCGCAGAAAATAAATCCAATAGCTTTTCTCCCACTCCAAACTGGGTTCTCACTGGAGGAGTAATATTATGTTTGTCCAGAATCACATCATACTCACGAGCTAAAGGATCAATAGCCGTGATCTTCAGTTTTTGATCCTTATAAACTTTGCCCAGTGGCGTGAACGGCCCAGCTCCAACATCAAGAATCGTAAACCCTTCTGCTTTCGACTCCAAGGTATCTAAACATTTGGCAACTTCCGGTTGCAGAGGCAAATTTGGATCGAGTTTTTCCTTGTATTTATCCTGAAATTGACCCAACCCCTGAGTTGCTATATATTCATCCCAAAATTCCACTTCACTGCCTTGAGATTTTTCCCATAATTTTTCTGTGGGATAAAAACGATTTCTAAGTTTTCGGTAATTGAGGGAAACTTTACGAGAAAACCAGGGAATGATTTTGGTGATATAGTTTGTTGTTGACATTGTATTTTTCCTCTTAGGTGAATTTTTATTTAATTCTATCATATTTAATGAATATACGCCACTCTAATCTGATAAAGAAACTCTATATTTAATTAGATTTTTTAGGACGAATTAACTCTAAAATTTGTTGCAATAAATCAGGAAACAGTATTCGTATAGTCAGACCATAAACAATAGGTGCAGTAATTAAACAAATGGCTAAGATTGAATACAGATTCAAATAAGGATATAGAATTACTTTGGTGACCAGAATAATAATCACCATAATTACGGTAGCAACCCATGGAGCCATCAATTGATTGAAGTAAGTTTTGATATCAATATTGAGTAATTTTTTGACCATCCAAATAAAGGTAGGTAAAGGAATAACATAGCCACGAACCACAAAAGCAGTTGCAACTGCTACAATTCCCCATGGAACAACAATCATAAATGCAGTAATATTAGTCACAGCATTGAGAATATTGACTCTTAAAGCCCAGTCTGGTTTTCCCAGAGCTAGGATAATATTCGTGTTAATACTCCCTAAAGCATGAACAATACCAATAAGCATTAAAATTTGCATGACAGGTATACTTGCTGTCCATTGAGAACCAAACATGACAGGTATAAGTTCTGGTGCTAAACTAGAGAGTCCACAAAATATCGGAAAGGAAATAAGAGCTGTAAACTGGGTCGCTTTGTAGAAGCCTTGACGCAGCTTTTCTGGTTCTGATTGAAGCTTGGAAAAAGCAGGAAGCGCGACTTGGGTCATAGTCGTGATCAAAATGGTTATAGTACGCAACAGACGATAGGCGATCGCATAATATCCTAAAGTCACTGGGCCCAAAAAATATCCGATCAAAAAATCATCTGCTCGTTTATTAAAAAATCCCAGAACTTTAACCCCTAAAATATTCACTCCAAAACCAAATAGTTCTTGAAAATGTCGTTTAGACACTTTCAAGCCAGGTTTCCAATCGCTCACCCACCACAACACTAAGACTCCAACAACTTGATTAACTAATCGCTGTCCAACTAAGCTCCATACTCCCCACCCCATAATCGCCATGACTATACCCACAATTCCACCAGCTAATTGAGCCACTAGAGATCGTAAAGACAACTCTTTAAACAAAAAATTACGAGTAAAAATAGCCTGCTGAATACTATTAAGAGCTGATAAAGTAAAGGCAATAGACAGCCAACGAATAATCGGCGCTATATCTGGCTGTTGGAAATTAGAGGCAATCCAATCAGCACCAGCAAGACTCATTCCTGTTAGACTAACACTAATTCCTAAATTAATCCAAAAAGCAGTATCAAGATGCTCAGGATCGAGGGTTTTACATTGCACAATTGCTTGCGTAAAACCTTGGTCAGTAAAAACCTGCATAAATGCTAAAAAGACATCCGCCAAGGCAATTAGACCAAAAGATTCAGGTTCTAGCAAACGAGCTAGAGCAAAAAATACAATAAATGAGACAAATTGGTTGCCCAATTTTTCAATTGCTGACCATATAACCCCTTTAATAGTTTGTTTTTTTAAGTTCATAATTTTTTTGAAACCCGTATTTTAATCAGGTTGGTATAAATTCATAATCGATCATCTTAACATAAGCTTTTAAATTTAAACGATTATACTCTCTGTTTCATTTTATCGGTAGAAAATAAGCAGAAGTAGTCCGGACATATTTTTATTTGTACAGCGATTTATTAAGTCCAATCTCTCTGGGTTAAAAAACTTAATAATTTTGCCCATGATTAATTATTTTGAGTATAATAGACCATAATCAATTCTATCCCATTATTTAAGCATGACCAACAAAACTTTTGAACACACCGCCGAGCAAGTGTTGTTTTTTTTACATATACCAAAGACAGCAGGTAGCACATTACATAAAATCATAGAAAGACAATATTCTTCCAATAAAGTGTTTACAATTCATGGTGTTAATCCTCAAAAACATATTGATGAATTTAAAAAGTGGACTCCTTTAGATAAAAACAGAATAAAAGTTGTTAAAGGACATATGAACTTTGGTCTTCATGAGTCCATAGAACAACCAGCTACATATATTACTATGCTACGGCATCCAATTGATCGAGCAATCTCTACCTATTATTACGTTCTGCGCTCTCCAAGTCATCATCTTCATGAATATGTTACTTCCAAAAGAATCAGCCTTAAAGATTTTGTTTGTGATGGTTTATTTACTGATATGGATAATGGTCAAACTCGGCGGATATCCGGAGTATCTGTTGGCCAATTCTCTGGCTATAAAGAAGTAAGGTTTGGAGAGTGTTACCCTGAATTATTAGAACAAGCAAAACATAATATCGATCGATATTTTGCAGTTATTGGAATTCAAGAAAAATTTGATGAATCATTATTAATGATGAAGAAAAAAATGAATTGGAAAAACTGTTACTATGTAAAACAAAATGTTTCTAGTATACGAGTTAAGCAGCAAGAAATTAGTGAGGATTACTATTATGCGATCGCTCAATTCAATGACTTAGATATGAAACTTTATGAGTTTGTAAAGAAAAAAATTGAACAAGAGATACTTGATGAAGAAAATTCCTTCAAAAAAGATTTAAATAACTTCCATTCTTACAACAAAATCTATGGAAACATAGTTCAATCTATTTCTATTCCTCGCAATTACTTACGAAGTTTTAAGAAAAAATTTAGTTCAACATAATCGATTTTTTGGGAGCTTGATTAAAAGACTGAGAACCTTTTGACAACTCATAACTGATTCGACAATTAATTAAGATATAAATAAACCAAATCAGCTTTGGCTGAAACAAGCTACTGACTGTAATATTGGGAATCAGCATCCAAGTTAGAATGAGAGGAGGCACTAAAGACTCAGGAGATGAGCTACTAATCATATACTTTATGCAGATAGAAAGAGTGATTACAAAAGCAAATAAAAATAGAATTAATCCCACTAAACCAAATTCTAAAAAAAGTTCTAAAAAACCATTATGAGCATGAGGTGGAACCCATCCGTTGTCTGACACAATTCCATATGCAGGATTATCTTCTCCACGCCAGTCTTGCCAAAAACTATGACTGCCATAACCTAAGAAGGGACGTTGAAACCCTTTCTCTATCATTTGTGGCCAAACAATAGTTCTTCCAGTTAATGTTGGATCTTTATCTAAAGAGATTAAAAGATCGTTCCAATTTTCTACTACAACAAAACCGATGCAACTACCAATTAACATAAACATTAACACCCCTGCAAAAGCAGCTTTGTAGGGAAGTGTTTTTAAAATTCTTAAACATCCTAACAATATAAGTAAGAGAACAATTAAGATAAAACTGGTTGTAGAGTTTGTATTTTGTCTAACATAAAGTGAAAATAGAGCAAAAAAAATCGCCATCCAACGTTGCTTGGGGTAATGAATTCCATGAAATAACCAGAGTGTAATATTTAAAGCTAGAACCACTCCTAATCGATTCGGATGGCCCATCACCCCTTTCCAACCTTTATCGATTACACCGATAGAAGGTTGAGTTAAAGCATAAAAAGCGCTTAATATGGAGATTGCTGTTGTACTCCATCGTAAGATACTAACAATTTCTGTCCAAGAATATTTTTGGCAAACCTGAGTCGCAATTAATGTAACTTGTAACACCACTAATTCATATTTTAAAGCATAGATAGGAGTGTCTGACCATAGAATAGAAAGTAAAGAAAGAATCATAAAAATACCTAAAAAAAAGTTATTAAATAGCAAAAGTGAACTTTGAATTAGATATTTAAACCAAAATCTTAATAAGAGAATAGAAGCTGAATAGTAACCAATATTCAGAACTAATTGGATTGGCCCTAAGTTTTGATTAAGTAATTGAGAAGGTTGAAGTAGTGAAACCGGATAAACTTCAAAATCACATAGTGTGATAATAAACAAAAAAGTAAAAAAATATGCTGCATTTTTTCTAAATAATGATGATTCACTCCAGTAAAATATCAGGATGAAGTAGACCACAAAACAACTTAAGATGGGCATTAAGATCAATGGATCTAGTATAATTTCTTTCATGTAGAGTTTGATATCTTTTAGATCTAAGCTATCATGTCAGATGTAAGACACTTTATTCCAGGATAAACAGCGTGGCATATTGGATATTGAACAAAGGCATGACTATCCTAACGCTCATCACATTCCTTATTTTGCCATACCCATCAATAGCTCAAGGACAATACTCATCTAAAGTCCAAAGAAACCAGTCTAGATTATCTCAAGTCCCCATAGGATCGGGTGTCAATACCAGTGCTTATCGCTTAGGAGTTGGCGATCGCATCCGCATCGACATTTTAGGATTCCCTGAATACGGGGGAGAATATTTGATTGCTCCCAATGGTATTATACATCTACCCTGGATTGAAGCAATATCAGTCCTAAACCTGACTCAACAAGAACTTCAGGAAAAAATCACCACCCAGTATGCTGAAATTCTAAAACGTCCTTTCGTTACTGTCACGGTTACCCAAGTGAGACCTGTAACGATTACTATCACTGGAGAAATTAATCATCCGGGTGTCTATCCTATCGATCTCAATATCGGTCTAGGGGCACAACCGAGATTTCGCTATCCGACGATACCAGAAGTTCTTACAGCAGCCGGAGGCACAACTTTAAGTGCTAATCTCGATGAAATTCAAATTCACAGATCTCTTTCTGGTAACCAGAAACAAGTTATTCCCATCAATCTTCTACAACTTTTAAAAACAGGTGGCGATATGGAGTCCCTGGTGCTTCAAGATGGTGATTTAGTATTTGTCCCTACCGTTGAAACAATCAATCTTTCATACATTCCTCAAGTGGCAACTCTTAGTTTTGCTACACCCGTTGATAAACCCCGAAATGTTACCATTATTGGAGAAGTAGCAACACCAGGAAAATATGCCATCATTGGGGGAGAGTCTCGCTCAGAACTGAGGACAGGTGGATTACCAACTGTGAGTTGGGCCATTCGTAGTGCAGGTGGGATTACACAATATGCTGATCTGCGTAACATTACAATAAACCGACAAACTAAAACAGGAAAACCCATAAATTTTAATGTCAACTTGTGGGATTTTGTCCAAGGAAAAGATTTATATCAAAACACGATACTTCAAGATGGTGATACTATTATTATCCGGCCTGTTGATTCTATTGACTTTGAAGAAGCAATAGAAATTGGTCAAACTAATTTATCTCCTGAAAATATACGAGTTTTTATTGTTGGAGAGAAACCCAATAACTTGACTGGTATAACACGAGAAATTAGATTGCCCTTAAATACACCGATGAATCAAGCTTTACTGGCAGCAGATGGCTTTATTGATCGCAGAGTTCGACAGACTTCAGTAGATTTAGTTCGTGTTAATCGTGATGGAACGGTATCTAAAAGTCAAATTTTTATTGATCTTTCTGCTAATCTCAATGATCGGACGAATCCTCCCTTACAAGATGGTGATGTTATTATTCTCAGTCGTTCAGGACTAGCTAGATTTATAGATTTTGTGACTACAGTCGATCGAGTTTTAACATTAGTTGAACCTGTACGGGAATTCGCTAATTTACTCGAAATATTAGGGTATATCAACAATCGCTAAGAGTCACATTGAATTTTATTTAAATATAAGTTATTTTGAAATATCGGAGTTGTGATGAATTTCAATCACTCAGAATATACAGATAGTTATAACTCTAAAAAAATACCTGATTATATAAACGGTTCAAGTGCCAAGCCAATGGAAAATCAGGAAA
The DNA here is from genome assembly GCF_030068445.1 of Roseofilum halophilum BLCC-M91. Taxonomy (GTDB): domain Bacteria; phylum Cyanobacteriota; class Cyanobacteriia; order Cyanobacteriales; family Desertifilaceae; genus Roseofilum; species Roseofilum halophilum. Next base: position 25,705 of record NZ_JAQPOK010000130.1, read on the forward strand.
ATTCAGAGTTAAATTTTAATTGGGTATTAGCGGTTTTTCGTCGTCGCCTTCCAATTATGGCAGTTGTAGCCTTCGGTGTGACTGCATTAGCAGGGAGTTTAATTGTTAAGCAGTCTCGTCAAGTAGTTCCGGTTTATGAAGGCTCTTTTCGTCTGTTAGTTGAACCGGTTACTGCTGAATCAAGAGTCGCTCGCCTATCTTTACTTTCACAAAATACAGAAGATGTTGTTCAACAAGGAAGATTTAATATTAGCTTAGTTGATTATGAGAGCTTAATTCGAGTATTAAGTAGTCCTCAAATTATCAATCCATTGCTCCAAAAGATTAACGAAAAATATCCAAATATGACTTATAATGGTCTCCTAGGGAAGTTGTCAACCAAAAGAGTGACTTATGAAAAAGATGCTAAAACAGAAGGGACATCATTAATCCGAGTGAGCTATCAGAGTTCAGAACCGGAAAAAATAGAATTTGTGTTAGATATTTTATCTCAAGGGTATATTGATTATAGCATTCAGGAACGGAAAGCGAGTATTCAGCAGGGGATTGCATTTATTCAATCAGAGCTTCCTGAACAAAGAAATAGGGTGAATTCGTTACAAGATAAAATTCAATCACTACGCCAAAAATATGACATAATCGAACCTATTTCTCAAGGTCAACAGCTTTCAATTAGACAGAGAGGACTAGAAATAGAACGACTCAATGTAGAAAGTTCATTAAGGGAAAAGAAGGTTCTTTATGAGTCAATACAAAAACAATTTGATAATGGTAATTATGTTTTTATTTTAAGCAACTCTCCCAACACTTATCAGACAATCCTCAAAAATGCTCAACAAGTAGAGTCTGATATTGCTACTCTTTCTAGTCAGTTGAAGGAAGATAGTATACCTATGCAAACTTTGAGGGAACAAAATCTGGAATTAACTTTAAGATTGCGCGAACAAGCTCAGGCTGTTGTTTTTCAAGTTGGGAATGAAGTGCAAGCACTAGAGGCTAAACTACAAACATTAGTTTCTGGTGAAAATACTCTCAAAGAAGAAATAGAAATTTGGCCTTTAGCAACTCGACAATATGATGAACTTCAAAGAGAACTCGAGTTTGCGATAGAACACTATAAAGAACTTTTGTCTAAGTTAGAATCTTTACAAATTGATGATGCTCAAATCCAAATTCCTTGGCAAATCATCGATCCACCAAAAGTGATGAGTAATGCGGAAGGAAAGCCAGTTTCTATGGCAGTTAAAGAAACTCGTAAGAAATTGGCTGTGTTAATGGTTGTGAGTACACTTTTAAGTATCGGTGTAGGTTTCTTAGTCGAGGTGTTGATCCCAGTTTTTCATACTCCCGAAGAAGTAAAATCTTTTACAAAATTAAATTTGTTAGGTGTTATTCCCTTAGCACCTAGCTTGAAAAAAGTGCAAACTAAACCTATTCGTCATTATTTCACCAGTCGATCAACTTCTGACTTTACACCTCTACTTATCCAGCCAGAGTATAGTGCTTCTTTCTTAGAATCTTTTCGTTCTCTGTACACGAATATTGCTCTGATGGGCAAAAATCAACCGATTCGTTCTTTAGTTGTCAGCTCTCCTAGCACGGGTGATGGCAAGTCTACTGTTTCTATGCATTTAGCTCAAACAGCAGCAGCAATGGGCAAGCGAGTTTTATTGGTTGATGCAGATTTAAGGTTACCCCAACTTCATCAAGCATTGGGTTTGCAGAATCAAGCCGGATTGAGTGATACGATCGCCAACTATATTAGTTTAAATGAAGTCATCCAACAATCGGATCTAGAGGAAAATCTGTTCTTTCTCAGTGCAGGACAAACGGTTCCCGATCCCATTAAACTGTTGTCATCGCAAAAAATGCAGTATTTGATGGGACAATTACAAGGCTTTTTTGATTTAGTTATCTATGACACCCCACCTTTAGTCGGTTTAGCGGATGGACATCTTGTGGCAGCACGGGTGGATGGCGTGATTTTGGTTGTCCGACTTGCTAAAACGGATCAATCCCTGGTCAAAAAATCCTTAGAAGAATTAACCATCTCTCATGCTAGAGTCTTAGGGGTGGTGGCCAATGAAGTCAAAAGCTCTGACTCTATCGCCATGAGTGCTAATCGGCAGTATCGCAATTCTTCTTCTTCTCTATCGTAAGCGAAAAATAAGCCCCCTCTTAGAGAACAGGGGGCTTATTATAAGGGTCATTTAGTTATCTGATGGAGTTGATTCCGATTGGGATAGCTCAAGCTCTCTCTATTTGGCTTGACGTTTGCGTAATCCGAAGGCAGTCATTCCGGCTAACAAACCTAGACCGAGAATACTAGAAGGCTCAGGAACATCTTCAATTACTTGATTGAACTCTCTCATCCGGAAGTTCACACCGTCACCTGAACTGTTGGCATAGTCCATGCCCAACTTGAGAGTAATTGAGTTGACATCAAAGAATTCCAATGTGTTCATGGTGGAATCACCTCGTGCATCACCAGCAGCATCATTCAACAATCTCTTTTGGCTGGTGTCACCATTGACAGAAAGTACCCCAGTTTGGTTCTGACGTTCAGAATCGAAGAAATCGATGGTTAATTTATCCAGAGTTTTGGTGAACACGAATTCAAATGTACCAACTTCAAGCATTCCTCCTTCTTCGGCTGGAGCAACGGGGCGGAACCAGTACCCTTCATGATTAGTTCCTCTGTCACCATTAGAAAACTCAACTGTTTCTGTGCCGTTGGTGTAGGTGTTGCGGGTTTCCAGGGTATCCAAGAACAGGCGGCTTAACTGAACTTCCCCAGTTTCTGCATCTTCCCAAGGTAGAGCAGTTACACTGTCTATAAAGCCAACTGGCATAGTATGGCATTCTTCCAGGCAACCAAAGCCAGTATCAAATTCACCTTCATAGGCAAAGGGGTTGGCGGAGGCTGAGGGCGCGAACATACCAGCAACTAGGGCGGAGGTTGCAACTCCGGCTGCTACTGTGCTAACTCTTTTAGTGATTTGAGATAAAGATTGAGATTTCATGGTATTCGGTCTCCTAGAACTGTGTGAGCTGATTAAGTTTGTATAGTCTTTTCTTTGCTTTCCTCTACGATAGCCCCCTGGGACAGGTCTTCGCATCAGAGAGATTGGGGATTTTTGATTTGAAGTTCCGATGTAGAAGTTGGTTGGCTTCTGAGTGTGCTTAAGTAGTTGTTGTGGAAAAATACTGAAGTGAGGGGTCAATCACCCTAGGTCGCTTGGAATTATCCGTATAAGTGAGGAGAGAATAATGGATTTCAGACGAAAATGCCCCATTGATGGGCATGAGGAGGTTGGGAAGAAGCAGAAGTTTATGGAATAAGTCCCAAAAGATGATGACTACTGGTGAATAATGGCTCGCACTCTATAGATGGGACGGTTTTGAGATTCATGGTAGGTTCGCATCAGGAGTTCTCCGAGCAGACCGAAGCAAAAGAGCTGTATCCCAGTCAATAGAAGGACGACGACTAAAATGAGTAGGGGACGACCACCGATATCTTGGCCAAAACCGAATTTGAGGATGGTGAGGTAGATTCCCAATAGAAATCCGAGAAACAGGGAGAGTAGGCCCATGGAGCCAAAGATATGCATGGGCCGGGTGAGGAATTTTTTCATAAACCAAACTGTGAGCAAATCCATTAAGACTCGGAAGGTGCGGCCTAGGCCATATTTGCTTTTGCCGTACTGCCGAGCATGGTGGCGTACGGGTATTTCGGTGATTCTGGCTCCTTCGATAAAGGCTAGGGCGGGTAAGAAGCGGTGGAGTTCTCCGTAGAGGTTCATGTCGGCGACGACTTCGGCGCGATAGGCTTTGAGGGAACATCCGTAGTCATGGAGTTGGACTCCTGTGACTTTGCCGATGATCCAGTTGGCGATTTTGGAGGGTAGGAGGCGAGTGACTGCATCATCTTGCCGTTGTTTGCGCCAACCACTGACGAGATCGTAGCCTTGTTCGATGGTTTCTAGGAGGAGGGGGATGTCGGCGGGGTCGTTTTGAAGGTCGGCATCGAGGGTAATAAAGATATTACCTTGGGCGTGTTGAAATCCGGCGGCCATGGCTGGGGTTTGACCGTAGTTTCGGCGGAGAATGACGGCTTTGAGATGGGGGGTTTTCTGGGCGAGTTGGGTTAATAGTTCTGTGGAACCGTCGCTGGAGCCGTCATCGACACAGATGAGTTCGTAGGTGCGTTGGGTTGTGGGGAGTATTTTGGCGATCGCCTCTACCAGCAACGGTAAGCTTTCGACTTCGTTATAAATGGGGGCGATGACGGAAATTTCGGGCTTAGGAGCGGTTTCAACGGTGGGCAGAGTTGGGAAAGCGTTCATAGGATTAGGGGTTCTTGAGACTAAACTGTTGATAGAGCCAGCCGAGTAGAGCGCCGATCGCCTCTGCTAATACACTAATCACCCGATATAAGGCGACTCCACTGAGGATAATAGCAGGTGGATAGACTCCATCCAAGAGGGCGATCGCTGTGGCTTCAAAGACTCCCAAACCTCCAGGTGCGCCGGGAATGACTAAACCGAGTAACCAGGCGAAACTAAAGGCACTGATAAGTTGAGGGACTTGTTCTATTTCTATGGTTGATAGGGCGGATAGGGCAAATAAAAATCCGAGTCCGCGAATCAACAGAAATCCCATTTCACCGAGTAAGGGTTTTAAGGGATAGCGTTTTAACTGCGCTGAGGGTTGCTCCTGGGCTGCGAGTTCTCCTTTTGCTTTCTTTTTGGAGAGAAAAGTGAGGATAGGATTCAATATCCGAGGATGAACCCCTATCAAGACGATGACTAAAGTTACTCCTTGCACCAGTCCTCGACTTTGGGGACTCGCACCTGCGGCTAATATGAGGGCAGAAGCTGCCATCAGCAGGGGTTCCATGAGGGTACTGAGGATGGCGATCGCCCCTGGAACACCCACACTTTGAGCAGCTCGAATGCGACCATAGAAATGCCAGACATTACCGGGCAAATATTTACCAATATTGGTGATTAGATAGGTTTGAATGCTCCAAAGGGCTTTAACTCGTTGGTTAAACTCAGCTAAAATCCATCCCCAGATCCAGCCTGACCAAATATGGGCGATGATTGTAATCAGAAGGGCGATCGCCAAACTAATCCATCCCCAGCCACTGATGCGAATTGCCAGCACTTCCTGCCAATGATCCTTAAATGCCTTGGCCAGAAAAAACAACGCCACCCCCACAATAAACCATCGTAGGTAAGGTTTTAAGATTGAGAGTAGGCGTTGCATAAAAGATTTCATCGTCTCAGATTTAGACCCAATTTAAACGCCATAACCAATTCAGACCAGTACGCGGATTTTTGCTTTCACTGACTGGCTCTAAAGCCAATTCATCAACCGACTGAATTTGTTTCATCAGGTCTGGAGAAGGATCGTAGAGAAACAGATCCTCATCCCCTTTGGGAACTTGAATCGAATCATCATCTAGTAACCATACCTTTATTTTCGGATCGAGTCTATAGCTAAGAACTCCCAAACGCATTCCTGGATGACTTTTCGTCATCAGCAGAGCGTTAGGACTATTATTGACAATAGCCGTCACTTCTAAACTGTGAGCATCAGCCCGTTTATTCCACCAATCTTGAGATTGGGAACTTAAGCCACAAGAAATAATCCCCAGAGAGAATAACACAATAGTTATCATTTTCCAGAGATTCGCTTGATATTGCTTAGGAGAATAAATTTGAAGGGACAAAAGATAAGCGACTACCAGTTGCATCCCTAGAAACGTGGGAATAATATAGCGTTGAATATTGGATCTCGTAGACCCAGTAACCAAATCTGGGATGGCCAAAACTAACCAGGGAATAACCACAAGCGTCAACACAAACAAAAAAGTTCTTCTCTCTGTAGTTTTCTGAGTAAAATACAAAGCATAAATCACTAAAGCCACCACACCAAGCAGCACCGGAATAAACAACTTCAGGGCTAGTGATGCCGTATCTGAACTCAAGCCAAAGTCCACAAACTGTCTAGCTGTATTCCCCAGCCAACTTTTAAGATAAAAACTCAGGGGGGGTTTCCCCGATTCTGCTTGCCAAGTTGCTGTATTTTGAATCGCATTGAAGTTCATCAAAATCACAATAATCCAGGGAGTAAAAGCTAGACATCCTATGAGATTTGTTATCAGATAGGGCTTCCATATTCGCGTCCATCGAAATCGCTCTAACCACAAAACATAAATTCCATGGGCAAATAAGACTAAGGCAAAGAGAAGATGGGTATACAATCCTAACGCAATACTAGCGGCATAAATACCCCAACTATACCCATTAAGTTTTCTCCAGGTAGGGGATTGATTTTGTAAGCGTATGGCTCTTAAGAGAGCGGCGCTAGAAAATAAAGTTACCACCGCCAATAAACTATATTGTCTCGCTTCTTGGGCATACAAAACTTGAAAGGGAGAAATGGCAAGCAAACCCATTGCCATCCATCCCGTTATGGAGGATTCAAATAACTCCAAACACAACCAATACACACCAGGGAATGCTAACAAGCTAATGACTGCTGATAGGCTACGGGTTACTGCCACGGAGCTGCCAAATGCTTCACGCCAAAAACGAAGCATGACAAAATATAAAGGGGTATGTTCGGCATTATTAGCTAGGGCTTGGGCAACATCTGAAAAGGGGCGCTCTGGACTAGGGTTATAATAGCCTTGAATATCTTGTATGGTCAGAACTTGGTTTTTCGGAATAATTTCTACTAATTCGGGTGCTGAATAGCCGGAAACTCTCAAAGCGGTAAAAGTTTCATCCAACCAATAGATTTTGGTGTCCAGATGATAAAAACGAAAAAAAATACCTAACAGGATACAGACGGTAATGAATACCTGTATTGTCTTTTTCATAGTGGACTAAAACTCAAAATAGTCTTTTAGTTTTGAATTGTGATTAAACACATACTCATAAACTTGGTTACCATACTGTTCCTTAAATTGTTCTCTCGTTCCTTCATAGTTGTCACTGCGACTAATCACCCGTGGATCGTGATAGGTTTTTTTCTTCACTTCTTCCTTAGAGACTTGTTGTTGAATGTCCTGGAGTATTTGCGGATCTAAAGTTTGACCAAAATGAGCGGTAACCTTAGAAAATTCGTCAGCTATATTTTTCTTCAGGTTCTCATATCTGAGGATGGTTTTTTTCTCACTGGTGGTTTCTTCTATGAGCCATTTACTCAGATGCTTGGCATACAACGTTGACCAATATTCAATCCGGCTCAGATCGCTGGTGCTTTCCTGATAAAAGTTTAATTGGGAATAAATGGTGGGAACCGGATCTCGGTAGAGATAGATGACATTTTTACGATAGACATCCAGATCGAGATCGTGGGTATGATAGGTCATGAAATCTTGGCTATCTTTAAAATAGAAGGCTCGCACCAGAGAAGGACGCTCAAAATATAATTCCATCATCAAGCGCATCCAATGGCTTCCGGTTCTGGGAAAACTGACAAAAAAAGGGAAATCAGGATCGCTGGTGAACTTTTGAATTAGTTTTTCATCTCTAATTCGTTTGGATAAATCTTGATAAGAACTGGGATCGGTAATCAGTTGCTTTACTAGCTGCATGGCTCGACCGATCATGATGATTGACTCCTGTTTTGATTAAGTATTCCAAGAAATGAAAAAAACTCACTCGAATCTATAGCGATCTGTAGTTCCGATCTAAAGAAAGAATATAGATTTTCTATACGGAAGTGAGTAGAGTACCCTTATAATAGTGCTGATATCTATGCCATGGCAAGCGATTGACCAAAATGTTATGAATTGTAAAACAATGGCAGTCTTACTGACGTGCCACAATCGGAAAGATAAAACATTAAGGAGTTTAGACTCGCTTTTTAGTCAAGATTTAGCCCCTGATTTTTCTTTAGTCGTATACTTAGTCGATGATGGCAGTACGGATGGCACGTCAGAGGCGATCGCCAAAACCTATCCTCAAGTCAAGATCCTACAAGGGGATGGTAACCTATTTTGGAACGGAGGAATGCGGAAAGCCTTTGCTGCTGCTCTGGAGGTGAGCCATGATTATTATGTCTGGCTCAATGATGACACGATCCTGTACCCCCATAGTCTTAGCACCCTCTTGAACACTCATCAAGACGTGAAAGATCGCGGCCAACCCCGCTCTATTATCGCCGGATCGACCCAAGATGAAGATACCCAAGAATGGACGTATGGAGGATATCGGCAACTCGGATGGTGGTATCCTCCCTTTAAGTGTTCCCCCGTCAAACCCACAGATAGCCCACAAGAGTGCGATCTCATGTGTGGCAATATCGTCTTAATTCCCCAAGAAGTCACTGCTGTGGTGGGCAATCTCGATCCGGCTCTTACCCATTATGCGGGAGATTGGGATTATGGCTTGCGGGCCAAACAAAAAGGATGTAGTGTTTGGATTACACCCGGATATTTAGGAACCTGTGCCAGAAACCCCAAACCCGATCCGGCCAATACTCCCAATGTAAAACAAGGGTTAAAAAATATTGAGAGACCCAAAGGTTTAGCCCTACAAAGTGTTACCCTACAACCTTGGGAAGAGTGGAAAATTCTCATGCAACGGCATGGGGGAATTTTATGGCCCATTTTTTGGATTTTGCCTTATCGGAAATTACTATTCCCACAGTTTTTCGATGGCAACCGGGATGCTTAAATTCTGAAAAACATTAATCCTTTATTTCGACTAACTCTTTATGGATCGCCAAAAATCTTATGGAAACTCGCATTGCCTGGTTAGTTCCTGCCGTGAGAAGGGGCGCTTATTGGCAACCGGTTTTAAGAGAATTCACAAAAATTTATCCGCAAACAAAATTTTACACCAGTCAGACTTGGCCGGGATTCGATCCAGATGCTCCGGGAGCGAACGTTATTACCCTGATTGGCAAATATCGTTTTCAGGAAACTAAAACAGTAGAATCTGGATATAATCGAGGGATTATTCTTGTCTCGCCAACTGTGGTGTTTCCGTTACTCAAGTATAAGCCCCAGGTGGTTTTTGTTAGTAGTTTCTCCATCTGGACTGTATTAGCGATCGCCCTCCAACCCATGGGCAAGTGGAAGCTGATATTAGTCTATGAAAGCAGTTCTCCGAATGTAGACTTTCGCGATAGTCCTCTGCGGTCTAATTTACGGCGCTGGATGACTCAATTTATGGATACGTTTATTTCTAATTCTCGCCGAGGGAAAGACTATTTAGTGGAAATTTTAGGGGTAGATGCCAACAACATATCCGCCCGCCCCTATATGGTTCCCGATACTCAGACCCTGTTGCACAATCGTTCAGAGGATCAATCTCAATCGTTAGCGCTCAAATCTCCGATTTTCTTATGTGTAGGGTTGCTTGTCCCACGTAAGGGAGTAAAATATTTATTACAAGCTTGTGCCATTCTGCGCGATCGCGGCTATTCTGAGTATAGTCTGGTTTTAGTCGGAGATGGAGAACAGCGAGCCGAATTGGAAGCATTTGTTAAAGACCATCAGCTCGAACAACAAGTGACGTGGACGGGTTGGTTAAATTATGGCGATTTGGGCACTTATTTTAATGAAGCAGATGTGTTTATCTTTCCCACCTTAGAAGATACCTGGGGTGTGGTTCTCTTAGAGGCCATGGCCTTTGGCAAAGCGATTGTTTCCTCAAAATGGGCTGGCGCTTCGGAAATGGTGGTTGAAGGAGAAAATGGCTATGTCATCGATCCCTATGAACCGGAAAAGTTTGCTGAAGCCATGATGAAACTAATTGATGATCCAGAGTTGATCCAAAAAATGGGACAAAAATCCCAGGAATTAATGGCCGAACATAATGCCGAAAAAGCGGGATTGTTTTTAGCGAGTCAAGTGGAGAAAGTGCTGGGAAAACAGCATCAAACTTAGAGATAAAGCTTATGAAAATTCTCTTATCAGCATTTGCCTGCGAACCGGGACAAGGATCGGAAGAAGGAGTGGGTTGGAATGCAGCAGTTGAGTCCGCAAAACACGATCGCGTGTGGGTGATTACCCGAAAATTTTGTCAACCTGCTATTGAGGCCGAATTAGAGCGGAACCCGATTCCTAATTTACAGTTTCGCTATGTGGAACCGTTCGACTGGAAAGAAAATTTTAAGGGGCGACAAGGGGGGCTGCAACTGCATTATTATCTGTGGCAACTTTTAGCCTATCAAGAAGCTCGTCGCTTGCATGAAGAAGTGCAGTTAGATGTGGTGCGTCATGTGACCTATGTTAAGTTTTGGTCGCCGAGTTTGGTCTGTCTATTACCCGTCCCCTTTATTTGGGGCCCCATAGGCGGCGGTGAAGCGGCTCCTAAACCGTTTTGGCGCGATTTTAGCTTTAAGGCCAAATTATATGAAACGGCGCGGGATATCGCCCAAAAAATCGGGGAAAGAGACCCCTTTACCCGGCTGACGGCGAAACGGAGTGCGATCGCCCTCGTAACTACGGAAGATACGGCCCGGCGGGTTAAAAACATGCCCGTTTCCCAAATAGAACTCTATTCGGAAGCCGGTCTCTCCCAAGCCGAAATGACCCGGTTAGCCTCTCTAGGCGAACCTCCTACTTCTCCCATTCGCTTTATTAGCCTAGGGCGCTTGCTGCACTGGAAAGGGTATCATTTATCTGTCCGTGCCTTTGCCCAAGCCAATTTAGCCGATGCCGAATATTGGCTGTTGGGAGATGGGCCAGACCGGGAAAAACTGGAAGCCTTAGCCAAGAGTTTGGGGGTAGGAAACCGGATCAAATTTTGGGGCAAACGTCCCCGCGAAGAAAGCCTAGAGAAACTGGGACAATCCCATGTCCTGGTGCATCCGAGTTTACATGATTCTGGGGGATGGACTTGTCTGGAAGGCATGGCTGCGGGTCGGCCGATTATCTGTTTAGCTCTTGGAGGGCCGAATACCCAAGTCACCAAAGAAACTGGAATTAAAGTGCCAGCGCTCAATCCAGATCGAGCCGTCACCGGGATAGCAGAAGCGATGAAGCAACTGGCCCAAAACTCTGAACTCAGAGAAAAATTAGGACAAGCTGGACAAAAACGGGTGCGTGAAGTCTACGATTGGGAAATTAAAGGGCAATTTTTTGCCCAACTCTACAGAAGGGTTGCTAAACAAGAATCACCGTTATTAAATTCAAACTAATCATGAGTATCGCGATTATTACTGGTTCTGCGGGTTTAATTGGCTCCGAAGCCTCTAAATTCTTCGCCCAAAAGGGCTTAGAAATTGTTGGTATTGACAACGATATGCGCCGCGTCTTCTTTGGGGATGATGCCTCAACAACCTGGAACCGCCAGAGATTAGAGCGTTCTTTAGGCAAACAGTACAAGCACTTAGATTTGGATATTCGCGACCAAGAGGCGATCGCCAAACTCTTCCAAGACTACAGTAAAGATATCGCCCTCATTGTCCATACCGCCGCCCAACCCTCCCACGACTGGGCCGCCCGCGACCCCCAAATGGACTTCACCGTTAACGCCAACGGAACCCTAAACTTACTCCAAGCGACCCGCGACTTTGCCCCCCAAGCCCCCTTTATCTTCACCTCCACCAACAAAGTCTACGGCGACACTCCCAACCGTCTGCCCCTCATCGAACAAGACACCCGATGGGAAATTGACCCCGAACATACCTACAACACCGGCATTCGGGAAGATATGTCCATTGACCAAACCACCCATAGTTTATTCGGCGCGTCCAAAGTCGCTGCGGATGTGCTGGTGCAAGAATATGGTCGCTATTTCCAGATCCCAACCGCCTGTTTTCGCGGCGGATGTCTCACCGGGCCGAACCATTCCGGAACCCAACTGCACGGGTTTCTCGCCTATTTAATGAAATGCACTGTGACTGGCAAACCCTATACCGTCTTTGGCTACAAGGGTAAACAAGTGCGGGACAATATTCACAGCGCCGACTTAATCAACGCCTTCGATGCCTTCTTCCAAGCGCCGCGAGTGGCCGAAGTTTACAATACCGGCGGCGGGCGTTATAGCAACTGCTCCATGCTCGAAGCGATTAAGATTTGTCAGGAAATCACGGGCAAGGAGTTAAATTGGACATATTCGGAAACCAACCGCATTGGCGATCATATCTGGTGGATCAGTGATAATGCCAAGTTTGCCAACCACTATCCCAACTGGAAACACCAGTATGATGTGCCCCAAATCTTGCGGGAAATTTACGAATTTAATCAAGAACGTTGGGAAAAGGAGACGATCTAAATGATTGATGCTGGCAAGCGGAATATTCTGGGCGTTCTGGTCAATATCATTGATTATGAAGGAGCAGTAGAGCTAATTATTCAAGCCGCCAAAGAAAAACAGGGGCTATCCGTTTCTGCCCTAGCGGTTCATGGCGTAATGACCGGCGTTCTGGACAATACCCACCGCTTCCGGCTCAATCATATGGATTTAATTTGTCCCGATGGGCAACCGGTGCGTTGGGCGCTGAATTTTGTTCATAAAGCGAGATTATCTGACCGGGTATACGGCCCCAATTTGACCTTGAGGGTATGCGAGCAAGCGGCTCAGGAGGGGCTGCCCATTTACCTGTACGGGTCTCGGCAAGAGGTTTTAGACGCTTTTGCTCGGAATTTGGGCGATCGCTATCCTCAGCTCAAAATTGCCGGGTCTCAGCCCTCCCGCTTCCGGCAAACCACCGCCGAAGAGACGCAGGAAATCGCCCAAACCATCAAAGATTCTGGAGCTGCCATCACCTTAGTCGGTTTAGGCTGCCCTCGCCAAGAAGTTTTTGCTTATGAATACCGCGATCTCCTCTCCATGCCCCTTTTAGCCGTAGGTGCAGCCTTCGACTTCCATGCCGGACTTCTGCCCCAAGCCCCGCCCTCCCTGCAAGCCGTCGGCTTAGAATGGCTCTATCGCCTCATTCAAGAACCCAAACGACTCTGGAAACGCTATGTTTTTCTCAATCCCTATTATGTTTGGCTCTTAAGCTTACAAATTTTGCGTTTGCGTAAATTCGATCCAGATAGCGCCACTCCCCCCGAACAGGAATTACGCTATGGTTAACCTCCCAAGTTTTGTTTTTTTGGCACTTTCTGATGAACCTTAATCTTTTATTGAAATGGCTTAAAAAATATTCGCCCTATGGGTTTGTTGTCACATCTACTCTAATCGCCTATGGGTATTTGTTTCCTTCATCAAACTTAACAACTCATATCCCTTATATTCAATCTCTATTAAATCCAGAACTATACAAGTTTGATTTTTATGTTCAAGAAGCACTTCAGTTTTCTCCTAGATACTACTATCAATTACTGATTACTTCAACCATCAATTTGGGTATAAGCTTGCCCTACACTTACTTTATTTATTATGTCATCTCTTTAGCTTCTTTCATCTTTGGTTTATATGCCTTAGGCAATAAATTTGGTCAATCCAAGCTATCCGCAGGTGTACTAGCTTTTTTGTGCTTAAGCAGTATTGACGGAACAATTGGCAGTGTTGATTTATTTAGAACAGAGCCGATTCCAGCTATATTTGCAATGGGAATGACAATATGGGGAATTTATTTTTGCTTTTGTAAAAAATGGTTCTTTGGATATTTACTGTTTGGAATTGCATGTCTTTTGCAATTTTTAGTTGGACTATTACCTGGATTAATGATGAGTGTCATCTTATTTAAGGATACTAGAAAAGATCATAAATCTTGGACAACAGTAATTTGGCCAATGTTAACGTTAGTATTTTTTGCTTCTTTAGTTTACATTCCTATGAAGCTGATCGATAATACGGGTACTGATATTTTTAATTCTGCTGAATTCATTCATATTTATGGTTATATTCGCCACCCACATCATATTATCCTCTCTAGCATCAATCCTAACAAATGGAGTAATTTTATATTCTTCATATCGGCAGGAATATTGTTTATTAAAAGTTCAAAAACTTTAAAACCAGAAGAAAAACTAAATTTACTTACTATTATCACCTTATCTTTGTTGTCTTTGTTTCTGGGGTATATTTTTGTAGAAATTTTTCCTGTATCGTTATTGGCAAAATTGCAGTTGGCTAGAACTACACCATTTGCACAACTTATGGTTTTTATAGTAATGAGTGCTTTAGTCAACCAATATTATAAGGAAAAAAATTGGTTAATAACGGTGATATTGATATTAATACCAACCCTTCAAGACGGTAGTATTATCTTATTCATGGTCGCTGTGTTGATATCAACACATAACTTAAAAATCAAGAATAAAAAGTTATTATTGATATTAACAGTATTAACCTTTATTTATTTTTCTATTATCTATCCAAGCCTTGATTTTTCCTATACCACATTCAAATCTATTACCTGGAAGTTATTACTATTTATCAGTTTGACTTTTCCTTTTATATTAGAGGAATTTATTCGTCCAAAATCAATAAAATATTTATCAACCTTTCTCCTCAATTGCTTTTCTTGTACTTTGTTAATTTTGGGCTTAACTAAAATAGCGCCACAAAAATTTTTATACTCATTTGAAAATAAAATAAAAATATATCAAGTATGGAATAATAATTTAACTAAGTTAGCTGTACGATTTAAAGATAAATCTTCACAAGATGCTCTGATTTTAGTTCCTCCTTTTGAAGATGGTTTTAGGTTGCATTCCCAACGTTCTGTTGTCGTGACATTCAAAGGATTTCCTTTTACCGATCGAGGGATTCAAGAATGGCTAAATCGAATGACAATCATATTAGGCCCAATAGAATATCCTATTTCTTTAAGTACAGTAAACTCACTCTACAGTCATCGTAGTTCTTCTGATTTATTTAGAGCAGCTCAACAACTACAAGCTGAATATATCTTAACGAAAAAAGACTGGCATAATCAAGTTGATGGAGTCGTTTTCGATCAAGAAGGAGAATGGATTATCTATAAAGTTGATATCAATAATAGTGATTAGAAAATCCAGCAATGGCAATTAGTTTTAATACGCTCCTCTACGTCCCAAGACTACTTGCACCGTTTTCAATAAGATCTCAAAATCTAGGGCTAACGACCAATTATTGATATAAGACATATCCAACTTAAAGGCATCTTCAAAATTTTTAATATCCGATCGCCCCGAAACTTGCCAAAGTCCAGTGATTCCCGGTAAAACATTGTGGCGCATAAAGTGGTGTTCGGCAAATCCTTCCACATCTCGCAAAGGCAAAGGGCGAGGGCCAACTAGACTCATTTCCCCAATCAAAACATTCACAATTTGGGGCAGTTCATCTAAGCTATAGCGCCGTAAAAACTTACCGACTCTCGTAATTCGGGGGTCATCTTTCATCTTGAATAGAACTCCCCCTTTAATTTCATTTTTCGCTTCGAGTTCCTTCATCAACTGATCGGCATTAATCACCATCGTCCGGTATTTCCAGACCTTAAAATGCCGCCCTTTCAAACCCATCCGAGTTTGCTTAAAGAAAATGGGGCCAGGGGAATCGAGTTTAATGGCGATCGCCAGAGCGATAAATATAGGACTTCCTAAGAGTAAAATCAACAATGAGACGAAGACATCAAACGTCCGCTTTAGCCAAAAATCACTCCCTAACAAACCGGGCGGCTGAAACTGAATACTCGGCATTCCGCCAATCATTTCAATCTTGGGATTATGATGGGGTACTTCTAGACCAATGGGCAAAATTCTCAAAGCAATGCCTGCATTTTTTAGACTCCAGTATAGGGGCATGACACTACCCACCACATTCCAGGAACAGAAAAAAACTTCACCTACCCCAAGGGATTGAATTTCTTCCAGAACGTGAGACCATTGATTGGTCTGTTTTTGTAGAGATAAATCTAGTTGTCCTGCAATCGTAAACTCTTTGTTGCTATCTAGTTTTAGGGCAATTTTAGCAATTAAGGTATCTTTAGGATTGCCTATTAGGAAAATCCGACGAGGCACTCGACCATGGCGACGAAGAGTGGTAATGGTTGCTTCGGCAATTAACCGTCCGGTTCCCACATACAAGATCACAAATAACCAGGATAGGAAGAACATCGACCGAGAAATAATCAGACCCGGTTGATAGATAAAGGCAATGACAATTAAGACCCCTTGAGCAAAGGTAATACTTCTAAGTAAATGACCCAACTGACGACGACTACCGCGATCGCCATATAATCCTCCTGTAGCGATCATCCCCAAGGTAATCCATAAGATTGGAAATAGAAATCCGGGCTGCTCTGGAGTATTAGCCAATAAATGAAAGGAGGGAACATGATCTAACCACTCGACTTGTTCTACAATCACCTTCGCGCTCTTCCAAGCCAAGGAAATCATCACCGTATCTAAGCACAGAAACGCTATAATTCTCAGCCAAGCCGCAATTATACCTCGTCGCAGACCCACAATCGTGGGAACCCGCAAATCAACATGACCCTGGGCTGATTGATGGGTTTTGTAAGGAGTTTGGGGCAGATTGTCTGACATAATTTAACCTTGGCTGCCGCGATCGCAGATGGAATCTTGAGTTTCAACTGAATGATATCCGGAAGTAGCTCTAATTTTACCATTCTCAAGATCGCTTGTCCAAAGGTTAACCCTCCCCTTTCAATCATTGGGGGGTTATGGGTATTTTTTATTTGTCTCGAATATAATCTCTAGGAGGCGATCCCTACCAATAGCCGCGATCGCCTCTTGGAGTTGCATGGTTTTTCCCCATCTGTTAACGGCAAATCTGTAATTGTGAATATCGGCTATTTTGACACAATTGCTGAAAAGCTTGGGTGATTTGAGGATACTGCATGGGATTTTTTCCATACATCATAGTCATTTGATGAAACTCTTCTGGGGACAAATCATGCTCTTCTAAAACCGTTTGTGATTGACGACAAAAATTTTGTAAATAGCCAATCATATCTTGGGAAATTCCCGCCGTATTACTCACGGTTCCTGCCTCTAGGTTACAATCAAAAACAGGTCTATTGCCTGTGGAGACCAGTTGTCGAGTATTTTGTAGAGCCGTTTCACGAGCCAATTCAATTTCCAAAACCGATCGCACAAAGTTGGACATTTGTACAGGAGAATTAAATTGAGCTTGTGCGGTATTCGCTCCAGCCAACCCTCCACATACCGATAATAGAGTGGCGATCAACGTCCGGCCAATCCATTGACGACCCAACCTGAATTGACCAGAAGACCGAAGTAGCAATTGAAAATTAAAGGAATTATTCATGATGGCGCTTTGAAAACACAAGACTATCAACTCTTTTGAATTCTTTAAGGAGGGTTAAGTTCCAGATCGACCTCAGATTGTACAGGTATACTCTATGGAGATTGATCCCCATTTTACGTTAAGACTTCCGATAGAGCTGACACATTTGGATAACGTGAGTCTGAAGAAGATCCCGTTCCGGTCTTCCTTGCTTGAGTCCCCACTCCAGGGAGAGCAAGAGAGGTAGAGTCTGCTGTAATGAGAGCAAAGGGAGCGATCGCACCTCTTTTTTGAGAAAATAGACCCGTTTAGGATTAGCCACCTCAGCAGCTTGGGCAATTTGGCGATCGTCGCGTTCCCCACTCTCAACCATCAATTTAACCCAACACCAGGTGCGAAACTGACCCACCAGAGTCGCTACAATCCTTAAAGCCGGTTCATTCCTGTGCAACAGACCCTCAATCAAACTTAAACTCCGATCCACCTCACCTTTAGCGATCGCCTGAGCCAATTCTAAACTCGTTTGCGTATTCGAGACCACCAACCGCTCCACATCCCGGTCATTCAACACCCCACCCTCCGGATGATATAGAGCCAACTTCTGCAACTCATTCACCAACCGCCGAGTATCATTACCCACCGACTGACTCAAAACTTCCGCCCCTCCCTGGGTTAATTTCACCCCCTGTTGACTCGCCATCTCCTGAACTCGTTGAAGCAGCAAATCCGTTTTCCACGGCGGAATCAAGGAAAATTCCCGAAATTCAGCATACTTTTGCATTAATTTCGTCACCTTCAACCGTTGATCCGGTTTTCCCGCCACCGTCAGTAACAGCACGGATGATTCTAACAGAACCGGTAGAGTACGCTCTAACTCAGTTAATAGACTCCCAGAAGCCTGCTGAAATAGCCCAGTATTCACCAACCAGACCAACCGATTTCCAGCACCAAAAGGCGGAGTCATCGCTTGGTTTAAGGCTTCCATCACACTACCCGGCTGATCCCCTAAAACCTCAGTATAATTAAACGACACCCAACTCGGATCGAGCAGGCGATCGCGTAACTGCCTCACCGCCTGCTCCATCGCAAACTCATCATCTCCCCAATACACATAAATCGGCATTAACCCAAACCATGAAACGTCGAAACCTACTCAGTAAAATCGCCCTAGGCACAGCCAGCACCTATACTATCACCGCCTGTCAATCCCCCAACCCTCCTGAACCCAATCCTGAACCTACCCCCAGCCAACCCCTCATTCGCTGGCGCATGGCCACCAGTTGGCCCAAATCCCTAGATATCATCTTTGGAGCCGCAGAAATCCTCTGTCGGCGCGTCGAACAAATGACCGAAGGCCGGTTCACCATCACCCCCTATCCTGCCAATGAAATTATTTCTCCCCTACAAATTCTTGATGGTGTCATTGCAGGAACCGTAGAATGTGGCCATACCAATCTTCTCTTTTCCTTCGATCGCAATCCTGCCCTAGGACTCATTTCTGGCCTGCCCTTTGGCATGAACCTTCCACAGCATAATGCTTGGTTTTTTCATGGAGGAGGACTAGAGGCCATGCAAAAAATCTATCAAGGTTTTGGTGTGAATACCTTTCCCGCAGGTAATACCGGTCTCCAAATGGGAGGGTGGTTTAATCGCAAAATTAACAGCGTTGATGACCTCAAGGGCTTAAAAATGCGAATTCCCGGTTTAGGCGGTAAAATCCTGGAAAGGCTCGGCTGTGAAGTCCAAGTCTTACCCGGAGATGAAATTTTTCCCGCCTTGGAACAAGGCAAAATAGATGCTGCCGAGTGGATTGGGCCCTATGATGATGAAAAACTAGGACTGAACCGCATTGCCCCTTACTACTACTATCCCGGTTGGTGGGAACCCTCATCGGTGCTGATTGCCTTAGTCAATCGTAGCCAATGGGATCGGCTCCCCAAATCCTATCAAGAAATTTTTCGTTCTGCGGCTCTAGAAGCCTATTTTTTAACCATCAGTCGATATGATGCGGCCAACGGAGAAGCCTTAGAACGAATGATTTTAAGTGGCACTGAGTTACTCCCCTACAGCCAAGAAATTCTAGAAGATGCCTACTCAGTCGCCTTAGAACTTTATCAAAAATATGCCTCAGACAGTGAAGACTTTGCTAGAATCTATCAACAATGGAAACAGTTTCAATCTTCAATTGTTAACGGGTATACAACCAATCAACTGACCTATTCCAATTTTATATCAGAGAGAGAGAAAATCAATTAAGTATTTCTTGATTAAAATTGATCTATTTATAACTTTTTTTCTCAGTTTTTCCTTTAAAAAAACCATCATGGCTAATCAAATTACTAAGCATTTTCAAGGGTTAATTCCTAAGATACTGAAAATCCTGAAAATCAAACAACTCACCATTAAAGATAAACTGAACTTGGCTTTTGGTGGATTAATCGGAGCCACCTTTGTGATTATGGGCGTAAATTATTGGAGCAGTGTACAAGCAACATTAAATATTAACCGGACGCAAGAATTACGAATGCCGATCGCCCTTTCATCTTCGGAAGCACAAAGTAACTTGTTAAAAATGCTCTCCAATGTACGGGGATATTTGGTGACGGGAGATTCAAGATTTCGAGATCAATATCAAGAATCTCGACATGCATTTGAAGAAAATTTAGCAGAAATGGAGGTTTTATTTCAACAGTGGCAAGTGCCGATACAACTGGAGCAGTTAGAAAATTTACGCAGTTTTTATCAGATTTGGTCGGAATTACCCCCCTATTTATTTGACTTAAAAGACAATCGATTGCAAAGCGAACCGGCGTTTCGTCTTTGGCAAGAAGAAGGAGAAATACTCACGCTTCAAGTTTTAGCAAAAATCGATCAAATGATTCAAGAACAAAATCAAAAGTTTTTATCACCAAGCAACCTAGAGTTGCTCCAGGAGATGATGAATTTAAAAATAAATTTTTCTTTGTTGATTTCTGATGTTAGCAATTATATCACAACTCGCCAAGATAAATATCGCTTTGATTACACCGGTCATTCTCGAAAGAGTAAAGACAGTTTGGATTTTATTCAGTCACGCTCTGATTTATTGAGCCAAAATCAAGAAAAATCTCTCAGAGGAATCTTGACAAAAGTATCTAATGTAGAGACAACTATAGAAGAGTCTTTTGTGATTATGGATGGCGATCGCTATCGAGAAGATCTGTATGTCTATCAAAGTAAAGCAGAACCGATCGCCAAAGAAATGCTGATCGTTTTAAATTATATCGCCCAAACTCAAAAAGAACAATTTACATCGGAATTGAAATCTGGAGTTTCTCGCCTCAACTCCTCTCAACTACAAACCCTAATTGGTTCTATATTTATTCTGGTTTTAGGGATATTAATGACTGTCATACTACGCAAAAAGATATCCGATCCAATTCAGAAATTAACTGAAGCAACCAGTGCGGTTAGAGCCGGAAATCTGGATGTAAAAGCATCAGTATTTTCTGGGGATGAAATTGGGATTTTAGCCAAAACATTTAATGAGATGACAAATTCCTTGAAGGCTTCGCTCAACACTTTAGAAAAGTACAATCAAAACCTGGAATTTGTTGTAGAAGAACGGACAGAAGAACTGCAATTAAAAAACCAAGAACTACAATCTACACTACATAACTTAAAAGAAACTCAATCCCATTTAATTCAAGCTGAAAAAATGTCAAGTTTAGGGCAAATGATTGCCGGGATTGCCCATGAAATCAATAATCCAGTCAGTTTTATTCAATGTAATCTTTCTCCCCTAACTACTTATTGTCAAGATTTACTCGACTTAATCCAAGATTATCAAAAATCTTATCCAGACGATGTGCGACTCGCAGAAAAAATCGAGGATATTGACCTGGAATATATTGAGGAGGATTTGCCCAAACTGGTTGAATCCATGAATATGGGAACCCATCGTATCCATGAAATTATTTTATCTTTAAAGAATTTTTCTAGAATCGATCAAGCTAACTTGAAAGAAGCTGATATTCATGAAGGAATTGAAAGCACGTTATTGATCTTACAGCATCGATTGAAATCGGCTAGAAATAACGGGAGAACGATTCAGCTCCAAAAAGAATATGGAGATTTGCCCTTGGTTGAATGTTATCCAGGGGAACTCAATCAAGTCTTTATGAATATTTTAGCGAATGGCATCGAAGTTTTAGAATCTGAAATTGTAGATTCTAGGGTAGATGTCGATCCGAGGGGTGTAGAAGTCGAAGAAGGCATTTTAAGAATTCATACCGAATATCATTCGTCAGCAGACATAGTTATCATTCAAATTCAAGATAATGGGCCGGGTATGGAGTCGCAAACCGCAGAAAAAGTATTCGATCCCTTTTTTACGACTAAACCCGTGGGTAAAGGCACTGGTTTAGGGCTATCAATTAGTTATAAAATCATTGTTGAACACCATAAAGGAATGTTAAAATGTTATTCAGAACCCGGTCAAGGAGCTAGGTTTGAAATTGAAATTCCTGTTCATCAAGGCTTGACATTATCCCCAAATGAAAATCAGACATTGGGTGAAGGGAGTCTAGCTTCAACGGGAAATGGGTGATTAATGATTAAAGTTGGAATTTATGGTTGATTTTCTCTTAAGCACAACCCCTGAACAGCCGATTTCTGCTCCGTTAGAAAGCGCCTTAAACTCGATCCGCAACCAGTTACGGGAAGGGCAAAGACAAATGGCGGACTGGGAAGGGGGAGAGTTGGCGGTTTCGGCTGTGCCGGGATCGGGGAAGTCTACGGGGATGGCGGGTGCGGCGGCGATCGCCATTGCCAAAAATCGCCTCCATACCTATCATCAATTGGTGGTGGTGACGTTTACCCGTTCAGCCGCAGCGAGTCTGAAGAGCAAAATTCGCCGCCATCTGCAAACTTTGGGTTTACCCTCGACGGGATTTGTGGTGCATACGCTCCATGGGTTGGCTCTACAAATTGCCACGCGCCATCCGGAACTCTCGACCCTTAGTTTAGACGCGCTCACTCTTATTTCTCCTAACCGATCGCACCAATTGCTGCGCCAAAGTGTGGAATACTGGGCCAATAGCCATCCCCGACTCTACCAAAGGCTCTTGGAGGGCAACCAGTCGGACGGCGAAGAAACGGAACGGTTGCGCCGTCAAGGGGTGCTGCGGACTGAAGTTTTACCCCACTTAGCTTATACTGCAATTCACGAAGCCAAAAGCTCTGGGTTATTGCCCTCGGATCTGTTGGAGGTGGCGCAAATTCAGGAGAGCGAAACCCTAGGAGAGGACTACCCGATTTTACGCATGGCGGCGGGACTCTACGAAACCTATCAGCAACAACTGCGATCGCGCTCTTTAATTGATTATGATGACATGATTCTGGGAGCCTTGCGGGTTTTGGAAGATGTGGGCGCAAGACGGTTATGGCAAAATCAGGTGTTTGCGGTGTTTGAAGATGAAGCCCAAGACTCTAGTCCCCTGCAAGCGAAATTACTAGAAATTTTAGCCCAACAGGATTGTGATTCTGTAGGGGCGGGTTTGAAACCCGCCCCTACAGGTGACGGAAATGGGGATAAACCCACCATTAACCTGATGCGAGTGGGCGATCCTAACCAGGCCATTAACTCCACCTTTACGCCAGCCGACCCCATCTATTTTCGCCAATTTTGCGATCGCCAGCGAACCCAAAACCAACTCATCGCCCTCGACTGTGCCGGGCGCTCTAGTCCCATTATCCTCGACGCTGCTAACTTCATGCTCCAATGGGTCAACCGGCATATTCAAAACCATTCCAGATCTGTAGGGGCGGGTTTCAAACCCGCCCCTACCAAACCCCCCCCAACAAAAACCCCCCCCAAAAAAACCCCCCCCAAAAAAAAACCCCAAACCCAAAACCAACAACAAAATAAAAACCAAACCCCCCCAAAACCCCCAACCCCAGCCAAACCAACCCCCCCACGCAAAACGTTTTAAACAAAA
>NZ_JAQPOK010000131.1 GCF_030068445.1 Roseofilum halophilum BLCC-M91
TTACGAACTTTTAACCATTCTAGCCACCAGGCAAAATCAAGAAGCAGATCGAGATGATGAGGAGCTAATCGTGACTTTAACTCAACTGTATGAAGAAGCGATCGCCCAACTGCGCGAAGAAGGACGACAGGAAGGACGACAAGAAGGACGACAGGAAGGACGACAAGAGGGACGACAAGAAGGACGGCAAGAAGGAGAACAGCAAGCCACTCTCCGGTTAATTAATAATCTCCTACGGGTTCGCTTTGGAGAAGTAGATGAGGAGCTTGCAGGTATTATAGAGGCGATCGCCACCCTGCCTTCAGAAGAATTTACCCCTCTGCTGCTGCAACGCTCTCGTGAAGAGCTATTAGCGCAATTTACTCCCGAAAATGAATAACCCTAAGAGTTAGGGATTTGTGCCCTTCAGAGTCCCTATGTCTAGGACTTGCCTGGGAAAAGTATAATCAAAGGGACATTCTCAAAGGGAGTCTAGATCGTGAAAACTCGTCTCATTTCCAGCCTGTTAATGGGTTTAACGGCCTTTTTAGGATCGGTGGGGATTTCTGAAGCAGCTTGGGCGCAACACCGCCGAAATTTCCATGAACTGATTGATTTAAATCCCACATTGTACCGTCAGATTTGCAACCAAATTCAATCAGGTACTGAGAATTGCAATAATACTTATCGGTTAGGTGTGCCGATGTATTTGGTGACGGGCAATTTAGGAGAAATTTCTTATGTGACGATTCTCAATAAACAGCTTTATATTTGGGATTGGGTCAATGGAAACTGGATTCCGGAGAGGGAGATGCCGGTGGGAACCTATCAGTTTGTGCTATTACTGAGAGAAGCACAGGAAGAAACCCGTTAACGGGTGTGCCCAGAACTGTTTAGTTTGAGTGAAGCATGAGGATCATGAAGCGATCGCACAGGCAATGGGGTTTAAGAATTGTCGTAGCGTTTCTGACTAGCTGGTGGGCATGGGGACAACCCGCCCATGGAGCCGATCGCATTAATCTCCGTTTAGGATTATGGCAGACGCAAATCGCGATCGCCGATTTAGAGAACTTTAGCGAAACCGGAACCCTATCCCCAGCATTGCACCCCTATCGCACTGTCCTCACCCCTAGGGTGCAACAGCTTATAGATTATCGGTTTCCCATCGATACCGAACTGGGCGATCGCATCCTCAGAAATATACTCCACTCTCCCCTAAGTCTAGAAATTTACCAAAGCCTGGTTCCCATTTTGCCCGATAGTCGCCTCGACTATTTAGAACAAGCAGTAACTAGCACCTTAAAACAAAACCATTTCAGTGTTCTCTCAATTCTCAAAGCCTATCCCCGTCAAGAAATTACCATCAATCTGGCAGCTGCCCTTTCCTTTGCCCTCCAGTTTAACCATGGTTATTGGCAAAGTCGTCTTCTAGAACCCTTACTGAGTCGGGAACTGTTGGTCAATGAACCCTCAGACGCTCTCACCGGGGACATCGATCCCACCCAACCGGCGGATGACTCGGTAGACAAAACATCATTAATCCTGCGAGATTGGGATAGAAAGCGGGCGATCCCCGTAGATCTCTATACGGTTCCTGAATCGCCAGCCTCTGGGCCTCTGGTGGTCATTTCCCACGGATATGGCTCCGATCGCAACTACTTATCCGGTTTAGCCTACCATTTAGCCTCCAATGGATTAACCGTCGCCGCGATCGAGCATCCAGGAAGTAGCCTAAAATGGTTAACCCACGGGTCAAAATTTAGCCACTTAGCCACCCTAGTCCCCCCAGAAGAATTTATCGATCGCCCCTTAGATATCCGCTTTCTGCTCGATTATCTGGAAAACCTCAATCATCAACCGGGCCCCCTTTACAGCAAACTGAACACCAATAAAGTGACGATGGTGGGTCATTCCTTGGGGGGATATACCGCCTTCGTTTTAGCCGGTGCAGAGCTAGATTTAGCCAGTTTACGCCATTTTTGCCGCGATCGCCTCCCCTTGGGTCGTTCTCCAGCCGACTGGTTACAATGTGCAGCCGCCGATCTCACCACTGTACCCCCCTCTCTCAAAGACCACCGCATTGCACAAGTCATTGCCATTAGTCCCGTAATCGGCCATTTATTTGGTGAAACCGGAATTAGTGCCGTAAAAATTCCTACCTTAATCTTAGCCAATACCAATGATGCCGTCACCCCCGCCCTCGAACATCAAATCCGCCCCTTTAACCACTTAACCGGGCCCAAATACCTGCTCACAGCCATTGGCACACCCCATTTAAGTATTGGCAATCTCAGATATTCCAATCCAGTGACCTCCCCCTTTCAACCTCTACACCAATTACTCAATGCAGTTTCCCTCGCCTTTATTAAACAATTAACCCCAGAGAAAGAACGCTATCAAGTGTTTCTCAGTCCAGCTTACACCCAATCCTTTTCCACCCCTAAAATTCCCCTGCGCTTAAATCAATCCCTTCCAGAAAGCTTATGGGAGCGGGTAGAAGTCGGTCGTTGGCTGCATTGGCTAGGTTGGGGATAATAAAGGTATATTTACACATCATTAGAACAGAACACTTTGTCTATGTCCGGTTTAGCCCTCCATACCACCAGCCCCCAACTCGGTTTAGCTCTCCAAGATCCAACCGGAAATCCCCACGTGCAAACCTGGAACCTTGGCCATGAAACCTCAAGTCAACTGCACCATTTATTAGGAACCTTCATTCAACCCCTCAATTGGCAAGACTTAAGCTGGTTAGCCGTTGCCAAAGGCCCTGGAGGCTTTACCGGAACTCGCCTCGGTCTGGTCACTGCTCGCACCCTGGCCCAACAACTTAATCTACCCCTGTTTGCGATTTCTACCCTGGCGGCTGTAGCCTGGTCTAGTCGAGAGCAACATCGAGTCATAGCGGTAGAAATGCCTGCTCAACGGGGACAGCGCTTTGGAGCCATCTATCCGGTTAACTCCTATCCCCTTATCCCTCTCATTGCGGATCGAGTCTTTACCCCAGAAGGATGGCAAAAGACCTTAGAACAGCACTCCTATCCCTTAATTCAAACCCCACCCAATTTAGGCGAAACCGTTTTAAGCGTTTTAGAGTTGGCAGCATTAGCTTGGGAGCAGGGAGAACGACCCAGTTGGGTCGATGCACTTCCCTTTTATGGACAACATCCAGTACAGTAATCGACACCAACAAAAAAAGGGCTTTCCGGCTGGAAAGCCCCTACATCGGGTTATTTTCACAGAGAGGGGATTAGATTTGAGGAATATAACTTTCCTTGTCTGGAACCGTCGTATATTCCGCCACAATCTGCCGGAACTCTTCCCCATCAATAGTTTCTTTTTCAATGAGCAGATCGACAAGGCGATCGATAACATTACGATGATCGCGCATAATTTGCAGGGCTTCATCGTAGCAATGCTCCACAATGACGCGGACTTGGGCATCAATGCGGGCCGCAATTTCTTCTGAATATTCAGAACGGGACATCAGATCCCGACCCAAGAAAACTTCATTGGTTTGACCTTCTAGGGATAAGGGGCCCAGATCGGACATGCCAAACCGGGTGACCATTTGCCGGGCCATTCCCGTCACTTGCTGCAAGTCTCCCCCCGCACCGGTGGTCACTTCTGCATCGCCAAAGATAATAGCTTCGGCTGCGCGACCTCCCAGGGCCCCACAGATCCGAGCGGTGAGTTGGGCGCGAGAAATCAGGCTTTGTTCTTCGCTAGGGGTAAACCAGGTTAACCCTTGGGCCTGTCCCCTGGGAATGAGGGTGACTTTCTGTACGGGGTCATGGTCTTTGAGTAGGGTTCCGACGATCGCATGACCGACTTCATGATAGGCAATTAAGCGCTTGCTCTTCCCATCGGTAAGGGGAGTGCCTTCCATTCCCGCAACTACCCGGTCTACGGCATCATCAATTTCCCGCATGGTGATCGCCTCTTTGCGCCGTCTGGCGGTGAGAATAGCGGCTTCATTGAGCAAGTTCGCTAAGTCTGCACCAGTAAAGCCAGGGGTACGACGGGCGATCGCCTTTAAGGAAACTTCCGGAGCCAGTTTTTTATTCCGAGCATGAACATCGAGAATTTCTAAGCGTCCCTTCACATCTGGAGCATCCACAGTTACTTGACGGTCAAAGCGACCGGGACGTAACAGGGCTTGATCCAGCACATCCGGGCGGTTAGTCGCAGCAATAATGATAATGCCGGTGTTGCCTTCAAACCCATCCATTTCAGTTAACAATTGGTTTAGGGTTTGTTCGCGCTCATCATTTCCGCCGCCAATACCCGCTCCCCGTTGCCGACCGACGGCATCAATTTCATCAATAAAGATGATACAGGGGGCATTATCTTTAGCTTTCTTAAACAGGTCGCGCACCCGTGAAGCGCCCACTCCGACAAACATTTCCACGAACTCCGAACCAGAGATACTAAAGAACGGAACCCCTGCTTCTCCGGCGATCGCCTTAGCCAGCAAGGTTTTCCCCGTTCCCGGAGGGCCCACCAACAACGCCCCTTTCGGAATGCGTGCGCCGACGGCCGTAAACCGTTCCGGTTTTTTCAGAAACGTAACGACTTCTTGTAATTCTTCTTTAGCTTCTTCAATACCGGCCACATCATCAAACATGACACCGGTTTTAGCTTCCATTTGAAATTTAGCTTTTGACTTGGCAAAATTCATCGCCTGTCCCGGGCCCCCCGGTACATTACCCGAACGGCGGAAGAGGAAAAACAAGCCAGCAATCAACAGTAAAGGGAAGACTAAATTACCCAGTAAGCCCCAAACGGCTCCATCACTGCGGGGGGGATGGATATCTAAATCCACATCCGCTTGGCGAATTTGGGAAATCACTTCTGGGGAGTTGCCCGGAAGGTCTACTCGCAAGCGCTGCATGATGTTATCTAGTTCGGGATCGACGGCTTCTACAATGGCAGTTCTGCCTCCTTCGTAGAGGTCAACCTGAGTGACACGACCCGCTTCCAGGTACTCAATGAAGCGGCCATAGGTCATGCGGGTGGTTGCGGCATTGCGACCTCCATCGACCACATTGGGGGCAAAGGCTCCTTGCCAAACAAAGAATCCAATGACTAGGGCGGGCAAAGTCCACAGAAGTATGACTTTCCAAGATAATTTCATAATCCAGAAGCTCTCTTTATAAACACAAAACAGATAGGATGACTAAGGTGCTGATATTTTGGGCGATCGCCTAGTCTCTTTGGGGAACGAAACGTTTCCTTCTCCATGAATCTTAACTAAATTTAACGTAATTTTCATATATCTAGCAACTCATTTTGTGAGATACTACCCCTTTGGTGGCCTTTGGCATATAATTAGAAGGTGTGCTTGTTCACGCTAAGGAGTCAGTACCACCTCCCTCAAGGGCTCTTAGTTCAGTCGGATAGAACAACTGATTTCTAATCAGTAAGTCGGGGGTTCGAGTCCCTCAGGGCCCGTTACATTTCTTCTGCAACCCCATAAACTAAAAATGCGTCCTCACAGGACGCACGGAGGGCGTTGGGGGTTGCACAACCCTTTATACCCTGATATTAGAGATTGAGAGCGCCTACTTAGAGCGCCGAGCTTGCGATCGGGAACGACTTCCAGAACTTCGACTACTGCTACTTTTGCCACTGCTACGGCTTCCCGAAGATCTGCTCTTCGTTCGACTACTACTCGAACGCGAAGTTTTCCCCGCAGGAGGAGTTGGGGAAGGTGCGTGAGTCTTGGTCTTAAAGGTTACATTGCTACCTTCGTTCAGTTGCTCTAATACCAGTAATGGTGTAGGTTTCGCCTTTTGATCCCAATGTAAATTAACCAACCGCCCCTGAATCGCCGGTTGCCAATTGGGGTCGGGATGGGGACTCAGATAGGTTTCAATACAATCGATAATATCCTGAATCGTTTTTGAGGTCGCTTGAGTCGGCAGACGAGTCATATTAATTTGAATCCGGAATAAGACCCGCTTCTGAATCACTGAACCTTCTCCCGTTTCATAGGTCACATCAAAGACCTCACTCACTTTACGGGCAGATGCAGCATTATTCTCACCTATTTTCCCTTCCTTGGCTTGGGTGGGACGTAAGGCGATGGTAATTTGCTCTTTAACTTTAACTTTAATTTGATTGACAATGGCAAAATGGAACACCTCCTCATCCATCCGCATTCGCAGATAGTCAAGGTTAAATTCCCGTGAGTGAACCAAGTCCGGGTTAGCCTCCATTTTGGTAATGGTACTCAAGGCGAGTTTGAGCTTTTTCTGGAGTTCTTTATTCTTAAAATCCTCAAACTTAACTTTTTTATTCGCCTTATCGAGTTCAAGTTTGGCATAGATCCCACCTCCTACAAGGGCAATGAGTAGGACAGCCGATAGACCCATAAAGATCATCGGTAAAAGACCCAAAGAGGGAGAATCGGATTGAGCGTCGGGAGACGCTTGGGCTAGAGTAGGGGGAACAACAAGGATACGATGCTGCATAGGGTCACCGACTAGGAGCTTTGTTCTATTGTAGGCGTTCGTTCTTTTTCAGCGTGTTTTCTGAGAGGATCGATCCTAAAGAATCTGTACAATCTAATCGACTATCTTAGCGAATCCATCGCGCTCGATAGTTGCGAGCGTCAAGATGGGCGATATAGGGATATTGTTGATATCGCCCTAAACCCCCAGGCCACCAGGGATCGAGGAACCAATAAATTTGATTGCCGGTGAGTCCATCACAATAGAAGTCGATGGCATCTCCAATCAGATGCCGACTATTAGAGACTCCCCCAACTCGGTGGTTGATATTTGGGGGACGATACCAACTGGTGATATAAAAGGGGCGACCGATGCGATCGCGGGCCTGTTGTGCCAAAACCGCTATTCTGACAATAGCATTGACCGTCCATTGATTGGGAGGCCAGCGCGTCCCGCCATGGGTAGCCTCAGCCCAGGTAAAATAACCACCCGGAATAATTGAAGCATGGAGTTGAAGATTGTAGGGAGTCCAACGACTGGGACGGGGAGGCAAAACCACAGGCCCCGGTTGGCGAGGAGCTTCCGGACTGTTGCGGTGAGTATTATTCATCCGCTTCAGGTCTTCAAACAGGGTATAGATGGCTATTTCCCGCGAGTCGAGTCCTCGCCACAGTTGTACCATGCGAATTAGGGCGTTGCGCTGATGCTCTTCTTCCGTATAGGCAAAGGGAACCCGTCTCATAAAACCGAGTAGTTCCCGATCCAGTTGGGCGGCAGTATTGGCCAGTAAATTGGGGTCTGTGCTGTTGCTTCTGAGCATTTTCACCTCTAAGCCTAAGTCTGCCAGGGCTGCCGTGCGGGAGGAGAGTTTGCGCCAGATGCGGAAGGCTTCGGTGAGGGCTTGGCGTTGGTATCCGCGACCGGTGTAGTATTGGGGAACCCGTTGGGCAAAGGCAATTAGGGCAGGGTCAAGATAAAAGAGGGCGGGTTCTGGGGAGGTGTCCCGCTCTAGGGAGGAGATGGCTTCTTCCCTAGAGTCCAGGTTGCGCCAGAGCTGGGTGAGACGGATCAGGGCCTCCCGTTGATGGGGATAGCCAAGATAATTGCGAGAGAGACGGGAGAGGAATTCGAGCAGGGGCGGATCGATGTAGGTTTCTTCCCAGTTGGGCGCGGTGGAGGGGGGGATATCGGTGAGGGCGGCGATCGCCTCTTCACGGGTATCAAAATTGCGCCAGATCCGAAACACCTCTAGCAGTCCATCCCGTTGATGGGGCAAACCTTGATAATATTGGGGGATGCGCTCCACCAGCGATAACAGGGCAATATCCAGATAGGAAAGATTCGACGGCAGATTTTCCAGGCTATAGTCCGTTTGTAAATCTTGCACATAAACTGCATAGAGCCTCTGACCATCACAAGGCTCTAAACGGGCTGCTTTCAGCTCCTCCGGTGGCGGAGAATAGCCTTCTGCCACCCGCTCAATAAATTTTTTACTGTAATAGCCCAGGGTCGTATCCCACAGGTCATCGCCTTGCCATCCTTGACCGATCAAGGCATCCGTAATTACCCGTATCGTATTGGCCGCATAGATAACCTGACCTTCAAACTCATCAACGGATTCCAAAGCAATACGGTTGGCCGGGGAAATCCCCAGTCCCGTTTCTCCATTCTGAAGTTGGGGTTTTTGCTGCACCTCATATAATCCTGCCAAAATCGATTTATGAATCCCTACCCGTTCCGATTCCACGGTATACAGGGCGTTACGTTCATCTGGTGATAATCGGGTCATGGAACATCTGGCCTAATGAGCAAAGGATTAACCATGGGTATTATAGTATGGCGCTTTGGGGCATTTTGGGCGATCGGTTAAGATACAAGTGAGGTTTAGACCGTCTACACAGCACAGGATTCACTGGGAGATGTAGAGAACCCTAAGTCTTTTGTAGTTTGTAGAGCAATCGAAAATAGGAGAATTAAATGTTAGTTAGTGACTCCTTAAGAGATAAAGTAGATAAATTGTCAACTTTTGAAGAAATTCTCAGTCATGGTGTGAATACCATTGAATTACAAGAACACTATCTCTGGGAGCGACTTCGAGAATTAAAAGAATTATGTGATACAGAGGAAGATTACGATCTGTCTTTAGAATCACTGAAGACGATGCTTTTATTTGTGGGATCGATTCCCACTATTTCTAAACCTACCAGCTTAACGGTCAATGAAAATGGACTGTTGCATGTAGAATGGCAAAAAGATCGGCAGAATTCCTTAACCTTGAGATGCAAAGACAATTATTTCTTGGACTACGTGATTTTTAAGCCCAGTTTGTACATTGATAAACGGACAATTTTGAAAGGTTCAATGTACGTGCTTGATTTTGTTGATTACATTCGATCATTAGAGATTAAAATCCATCATAATTTGTAACGCCCTTCCCCATTGCGGTATTTATCATGATGATGACGATCTGTTAGTAGCTAAGTTGCTGGCAGAATGTGTCCAGCAGAATTATCTCATTAGGAGTCTGAATGAAAATCATCTATAACATCATTCTCTATTGGAGTGAAGTCGATCGAGCCTTCATTGCAGAAGTCCCTGAATTGCCTGGATGTGCAGCCGATGGAGCGACTTATCAGGAAGCGGTGCAAAATGCCGAAATTGTGATTCAAGAATGGATAGAAACAGCAAAAGAACTGGGGCGCTCCATTCCTGAACCCCAAGGTCGATTATCCCTATCTTAATTCATTATTATGGTATTAAATTACTTAGAATTTAGAGCAAAGAGGTCTTTCTGTTTATCTTTCAGAGTTATTTTTTTGTATACATTAGGAAAAAAAATCTGTAGGGGCGGGTTATACCGAAATCTAGAAAACCAACCCATTAATCTTCTAAACCCGCCCCCACCCCATCGAGATCGTTGTATTCTCAGTAGTAGGTGCGTTACGCTTTCGCTAACGCACCCTACAATTCGGCTGTTGAGCCAGACATGATATCCTGAATTGAAGGGAAAAAATAGTTTACCCATTACCGATTACCCATTACCCATTACCAGCGCCAAGCACTATAATTATAATTATGGCAACCTTTTTAAGAGAGTTAAGTTATCAGTATCAGTGGTTATATGACTCGATTTCGCGGGTGTCTGCTCTTGCGGTGGGTGGAGAATATCGGTTTCGTCGCCTGGCTCTGAAAGATTTGACGATAAATTCAGATACGGAAATTTTAGATCTCTGTTGTGGGAGCGGTCAAGCGACGCAGGTTTTAGTGACGTATTCGGATAAGGTGACGGGGTTAGATGCATCTCCCCTTTCCTTGAAAAGAGCGCAACAAAATGTTCCGCAAGCGGATTTTGTGGAAGGGTTTGCGGAAAATATGCCTTTAGAGGATGAGAGTTTCGATCTGGTGCATACGAGCGCTGCATTGCATGAAATGTCGCCAGAGCAGCTTAAGGAGATCTTGCGGGAAGTGTATCGGGTATTGAAACCGGGGGGAGTGTTGGCGATCGCCGATTTTCATCCTCCTACCAACCCCATCTTCATTCCTGGATTATATCTGTTCCTGTTCCTGTTTGAAACGGAAACTGCTTGGCAGCTATTAAAAACCGACTTAAGACAAACCTTACAGGACATGGGTTTTCAGGTGGAACCCCCTACCCTCTACGGAGGAGGAAGTCTACAAGTGCTGCAAGCTTATAAACCCGATCAAGAATAATTGAAGTCATCAAGATTTCTCTATTCCTTAGTCCGTAAGGGCTGTAGCAGATGGCGTGATTTCTGTCACATATCCATGCGATGCATTTCACACTAAATTTGTCAACCCCTTGCAACAATACTATAGATAGCGTCGTCATCCTGTGGCCGTTGTCAACCCTGTCCGATGAAGGAGGTTCTATCCATGATCCAAGGACAAGTTGTACTCATAACCGGAGCATCACGAGGCATTGGGCGAGCGATCGCTCTAGAACTCGCTGCCCAAGGCGTTAAACGTCTACTCCTGGTTGCCCGCGATCCTCAGCGCTTGCAAGAAATGGTGGAAACACTCCAAAAGCAATACCCTGAAGTTGAATCTGTGCCCCTAGCGGTTGATTTGACAAATACTCCAGCCTTAGATGGGGCGATCGCCAAAGCTTGGCGGGACTATGGCCCCATTGACCTACTAATCAACAATGCTGGAGTGGCTCACCAAGGGGACTTTCTAGCCACCAACCCCCGTAAAATCGAAGAAGAAATTAACGTCAATCTCCTGGGAACCTTCCGCATTACGCGGTTAATTGCCAAACGCATGGTTTCCCGTTCCCAGGGGACAATTGTCAACGTATCGAGTCTCATGGGTAAAGTTGCCGCTCCCACCTACGCCACATACTCCGCTACCAAATTCGCTCTTGTCGGCTTTACCCAAGCCCTCCGCCAAGAACTTGCCTCTAAAGGCGTGCGCGTTGTCGCTCTGCTGCCCTCGCTCACCGACACCGACATGGTGCGGAATACGGAAAAATTCCGTTGGGTAGCCACCGATAGCGCCGAAATGGTGGCCAAATCCTTAGTCGCGGGTTTACGCGATCGAGACGATGAAATTGTGGTCGGATGGCAAGGAAAAGTGGCTTCCCTCATGGGGCGCTTTTTCCCGCAAGTCGTACAGAAGGTGGTTGCCCTAGCAGCCCCGGATCGTAAACTGGATCGTCAAGTGTTACCGTTGCGATCGCCTTCTGAAACCGATCGAGCTGCTTAATCGTTGGGCGATCGATCTACAACGCTGGTATATCTAGGGGCGGGTTTGAAACCCGCCCCTACTGCTTTTTGGAAATTTTCTGCGTTAATTGCTGACTGAGCCAGTCTAAGAGCGGTGGCGAATAACGCTTAATTAAATGAATGGCTTTAGCTGTGGGATCGGGGAAAACTTGGGCTTGATTCTTGAGGATACCTTGCAGCACATTGGCAATCACCATCGCCGGTTGGGTGGCTTGACTTTCAGGAAAACCGGGAATGGTTTCTGCTAGAGTGCCATAGCGAGGCGATCGCAGAATCGGAGTACGGCTAAAATAGGGATAAACAGCCGTAACTTTGATATTGTAGGCTTTTAGCTCATCTCCCAGACCTTCACTAAAACCCCGCAAGCCAAATTTACTGGTGGCATAATGGGTTAAACCCCCAGGAGCTGACCAACCTGCAACCGAGGAAATATTGACAATATGTCCCTTTTGCCGTTCAATCATTTCGGGTAAAAATCGGGTCGTTAAGCGGATGGGCGCGAGCAAATTTAGCTCCATCAGTTGCTCCCATTTTTCTGTCGGCACTTCATCGATGCGACCAAATAGGGCAATACCGGCGTTATTAATCAGAATATCAACCGGTTGATTCAGGGCTTTGACCTGTTGATAAAGATGCTCGCACCCCGCGCTAGAGGTGAGGTCTGCTTCTAGGGTAGCGACGATCCGATCGGTTAAGGGAGTGTCTAGGGTGTCTAGGATTTTGGCGATCGCCTTTGCGTCAATATCCGTTAAAATTAACCGACTTTCTGCTTTCACCAGTTGTTGGATAAACTCCTGGCCAAATCCTCCAGATGCACCGGTAAGTAATACAGTCGCGTTTTTCAGTTCAGTCATGTTATAGCGCTTCGCGCGGTAATAGGTAATAGGTAATGGGTAATTGGAAAACCATTTTTCACGCTGTTCATTGATTCAGGCTCTAGAAACCAGTAAACCACCGACAATCACTAAAATTGCGCCTACAGTGAGTTTAAGGGGATCGACGGTTTTCCATTCCAGAAAGATGATTAAAGCCAACAACACAGTAATTAAGGTATTCATATTGTAGAGGGGAACCAGTTTAGACAAGGGGGCTTGATATTTAAGTAAACCCAGAGCCACAAAACCGGTTCCTAAGCCCCAGAGTAAGCCAAGCATAGAGGAGGAAATCATCGCCCCGGTTGAGGGGAAGGGAGCGGGTAGGACTTGCTGCATGATTGCTCCGACCAAGCTCACCATTACGCCAATGCAGACCAAATGAGCGCCGACGGGCATTCCGGCAGTGGTGCTAACTTTAGCGAAGATACCGGCAAAACCATACAATAGGGCCGGAAGGAGTCCGCCGACGAGTAATCCGAGTTGTTGGGGTGACATAGTTTAGGCTAGGGTAATTGTGATTATTCTTCTAGTTGATTACGATAGAGCGATCGCACCAAATTATCTAATTTTTCTTCTGAACAACATTCAATCACGGCTGCGAACCCATCAACTAACTTAGCAGCCGTTTCGCCCAAGGTGGGACTCATATCCCACACATCCCTAGCCCAATCTTCGGGGATCTGATCGTCAAAAATTAAGCGCTCTAAGAGGTCTCGGTTTTCAGATTTAGGCAAAGTCATAGATAATAAGCTCGATAGGGTGATGTCGAAAAACGATCATCAGAAAAATTGGGTCTGAAACCCCGCCCTTCCAGGGCGGCTTTACTAACCATAGGCTACCACAATTACATCTTAGGTGCTACAATGTGAGAACTCCTTTGAATCCCACATGGAAAGAGCATTTAACTACCGATTTTA
>NZ_JAQPOK010000132.1 GCF_030068445.1 Roseofilum halophilum BLCC-M91
CAGCCCCAAAACCGATTTCGCCTTTAAGCGCATCTTTGGTTCCCAAGAAAGCAAAGATATCCTCATTAGCTTCTTAAATGCCCTCATTTATGATGGCAATCCAAACATTACTGACCTAGAAATTATCGATCCCTATAATCAGGGCGATACGAGTACCGTAAAAGATAGCTATCTCGATGTCAAAGCCATCCTAGGCAACGGTACAACTGTATTGATTGAAATGCAAGTGCTAAATGTACCGGCTTTCAAAAAGCGAGTCTTGTATAATTGGGCCAAAACCTATGGCAATCAACTCAGCACGGGAAAACCTTATGTGGGACTGCAACCCGTCATTGCCCTAACGATTGTCGATTTTCCCCTATTTCCCAAGGTTGAACCCATTATTACCCATTTTTCATTAAAAGAGAAAAGCCTACCCTCATTAGAGTATCCTGACGAACAGATTGAATTGATTTTTGTGGAGTTGCGGAAATTCAATAAATCCCTGGAAGAATTAGAAACTCTGACGGAAAAATGGATTTACTTTATGAAGGAATCACCCAATCTAGAGATGATTCCCAGTTCTCTAGAAGAAGTACCAGAAATCGGCAAAGCGTTGGGAATAGCAAATCGAGCCAATTTGAGTGCCAAGGAAGCAGAAGAGTTAGAAAGAAAGGAACGGTGGATACTTGACCAGCAGGGTTATGTGGTGCAAGCAAGGACAGACGGGCTAGAACAAGGACGCGAAGAAGGACGCGAAGAAGGACGCGAAGAAGGTCGGGCTGAAGCAGCATTAGGATTAATTTTGCGTCAACTTCAGCGACGGTTTGGGGAGGTTCCTGAAGCGACTATAGCCGAGATCCAACAGTTGTCTTTAGATGATTTAGATGAGTTGGGGATTGCGATCCTCGATTGCACAAGTTTAGAGGATTTAGACCGTTGGTTGAGGGAGAGGGAACAGCTTTGAATTGCCCCTCATCCCCCAGCCTTTCTTCGGAAATGAAAGGGAGAGGTCACACCCCCCGCATTTTCCGCGTCATCAAGCAATAGGCAAACGTCACCAGCAGCCAACCGGAAGCACACCCAAACCCGATAACCGGATGAGCAGGAATCATCGGGGGGGTGTGACTGGGAACACTCGTCAGTTGCTGAATATGGGGGTCAACAAAATTGGATTTGATATTAGAAACCCGGTTCTGGCGATCGCTCAACAGCAAATTCCGCTAAAATAGGATCAAACCTTCTCACATGGTCTTCTTCCATGAATCCAACGGTCGATCTCACTGGACTCACTCCCCAACAAATCCAGCGACGCTCTCTGAATATTAGAAAAAGTGAAATTCCTCTTGAGGAGATTGCCAACTTGTGCCAGAGCTGGCATATTAATAAGCTATCCCTGTTCGGGTCTTTCTTGCGCGAAGACTTTACCCCAGAGAGCGATATTGATATCTTAGTAGAATTTGAGCCGGGTTTTACTCCTGGATTCTTCAAACTTTACCAAATTGAAGAAGAACTGTCCAATTTATTCGATCGCCGCCCCATCGATCTAGTGACTCCTAAGTTTCTGAACCATCGAATTCGCGATCGCATTCTGGCTGAAGCAGAGGTTTGTTATGTCGCACAAGGATAACTTTGTCTATCTCGGACATATGATAGACACTGCCAATAAAGCTCTTAGTTTTGTGTCAGGCGTGAGTCGAGAAGAGTTTGATCGTAACGAGCAATTGCGTTTAGCGTTAACTCATCTCCTACAAGTTATTGGAGAAGCAGCCAGACGAGTGTCCCCTGATTTTAGAGAAGCTTATCCTGAAATTCCCTGGAAAGCGATTGTGGGAATGCGAAGTAAAGTAGTTCATGACTATCTCAATGTAGATGAAGATGTGGTTTGGGATACAGTAACTAACGATCTGATCTCCTTAGTTATTTGCTTAGAAAACATCCTTAGAGAGATAGAAGAAAATGGATAGAGTAGAAGAATATCGTCAAATCATTCCCTCTGTATATGACTCAAACCGTCGATTTCACTGGACTTACTCCCCAACAAATCCAACAAATTTCCCTGCTGGATTGGGATTTCGGTCATTAGCCAGATTGAATTCCTGGCATTTTCCGGGTTAACCCATTCCCCCACTCCCCCATTCCCCCATTCCCCCACGGAGGACGCGAAACGCTGTATTACGGTAGAATCAGATCGATCGCCTCCTCCCGAAGATTATGGCTCCAGTCTCCACCAAGTGAGGAAACCCTCAAGCACTATTTTGGTTACGATCGATTTCGTCCGGGCCAAAAGGAAATTATTGAAACCACGCTACAGAACCAGGATCTACTGGCGATCGTGCCCACGGGAGGGGGAAAATCCCTCTGTTTCCAGCTTCCCGCGCTATTGCGCTCTGGCATACAACTCCATCTACTATTACCCTTATGCAATTTATCAGCCCCAAAACCGATTTCGCCTTTAAGCGCATCTTTGGTTCCCAAGAAAGCAAAGATATCCTCATTAGCTTCTTAAATGCCCTCATTTATGATGGCAATCCAAACATTACTGACCTAGAAATTATCGATCCCTATAATCA
>NZ_JAQPOK010000133.1 GCF_030068445.1 Roseofilum halophilum BLCC-M91
CAAATCCGCTTGAATACCATAATTAAAAATGTAGGGAGCAAGATACTCCCACTCCAGTAATATCAAATAATTGAGGGAGTGCGGGCATCTTGCCCGCTAGTTTAACTCATTTTCATGTCCGCTTGCGGAAACCGGACTTGAGATTACTAGCGAGGGAGACGGTTACAGCAGTTTCCGCACGTCGGAGACTTGGCCGGAGATGGCCGCAGCGACGACCATTGCGGGACTCATCAGTAGGGTACGGCCGGAGGAAGACCCCTGACGGCCCTTGAAGTTGCGGTTAGAGGAGGAGGCACTGATTTGGTCGCCTTCGAGTTTATCGGGGTTCATGGCTAAACACATGGAACATCCGGCGTTGCGCCATTCAAACCCGGCTTCGGTAAAGATTTTATCTAAGCCTTCTGCTTCGGCTTGTTGTTTGACGACTTCGGAACCGGGAACCACAAAGGCTTTGACTTGGGGGGCGACTTGATGACCTTGGGCAAATTTAGCGGCTTCCCGCAGGTCGCTGAGGCGGCCATTGGTACAACTGCCGATGAAGCAGACATCGATGGGGGTTCCGGCGATCGCCTTTCCGGGTTCGAGTTGCATGTACTGATAGGCTTCTTGGGCTAAGGGGCGATCGCCATCGGGTAAACTTTCTGGGGTAGGAATCACTTCATCTACTCCTATTCCTTGACCGGGTGTAATCCCCCAAGTGACTGTGGGGGGAATCTCTTCGGCCTTGAACACCACCACATCATCGTACTCGGCATCGGCATCAGAGCGGATACTTTCCCACCATTGAACGGCTTTATCCCAACTTTCCCCTTGGGGGGCAAAGTCCCGACCTTGCAGATAGTCAAATGTGACGCGATCGGGGTTGACATAGCCACATCTGGCTCCCCCTTCGATGGACATATTGCAGATGGTCATCCGCTCTTCCATGGACATCTGTTCTAGGGTGGTTCCGGCATACTCATAGGCATAGCCTACGCCTCCTTTCACGCCCAGTTTGCGGATAATGTGGAGGATCGCATCTTTGGCATAAACCCCCGGACGCAGGTTGCCATTGACCTCGATGCGGCGCACTTTGAGCTTCTCTAGGGCGAGGGTTTGGGAGGCCAACACATCCCGGACTTGGCTGGTACCAATGCCAAAGGCGATCGCCCCAAATGCGCCATGGGTTGAGGTGTGGCTATCTCCACAGGCGATCGTCATTCCCGGTTGCGTCATCCCCTGTTCTGGGGCAATGACATGGACAATGCCCTGGTTACCCGATCCCACGTTATAGAAGCGAATCCCATGCTCTTTGACGCTCTGCTCTAGTGCTTGCATCATCTCTTCAGCCAAAGTATCGGCGAAGGGCCGAGCCTGGTTTTGTGTGGGCACGATATGATCGACCGTAGCGACGGTGCGATCGGGAAACAATACCTTTAAGTTTCTCTCCCTCAGCATGGCAAAAGCTTGGGGACTTGTCACCTCGTGGGTTAGATGCAGTCCAATAAACAGTTGAGTTTGTCCAGAAGGAAGGGTGCCAACCTTGTGGTTGTTCCAGACTTTATCAAATAGCGTGCCCTTGCTCATAGTCAATAGTAGCGCTAGACGCTGGTAATCGTTAATGGATAATGGTTAATCGGTAAACTGTTTTTTACCTCAGTTCACTGGCAGTTTATCATTTTATCTGGGGCAATGGGTCATGGGTCATGGGGCATCTTCCCCATTTTCTAAGAGGATTTGCGAATTTTTTGCTCTTGATGATCTTGGGGGGGGGTTTTGCGAACCGGTTTCGCCGTCGCTCCCTGGGGAATGTCTGGGGTGAGTTTGGGAAAGTTGGGCACTTGTAAGGACTGATGCTGAACCGGTTTGGGGTTGCGGTTGACTTCAAAGTTAAAGGATTTTTGGGGTGGAGCGGGGGGGGGTGACGTTAGGTCTGTCGAAGGTGCAGGCGCTTCTAAGGGTTTGGGGGTAATATGTTCTGGACTAAAGTTCGCTCTAGGTTGGCGCTGAGGGACTCGCAAGGGTTGGGGTTTTTCGGTTAAGAGGACGGTTCCACGACGTTGCCGACGGTTGAGAGCTGCCCGTTTATGGGCGCTGGGATTTTGTAGGCTTTTCCAGAGAAGAAAGAGACCGCCCGATCCCAAGGCGATCGCCCCTAACCAGAGCCAGGGTAGGGTAAAGTTAGGGTCAGTTTCCTCTCTCATTTCTAGGGGTTCTGGGTCTTCTCTGACTTCGGCGATCGCCGCTTCCGATTCGACGGCTTCCGGATTGAGGAGAACGCTTAAGGCTTCATAACTAATGGCGATCGCCACTAGAGCGAAAATACTCCACACCCATAGGGTGTGTTTTTGAATCGGTTCGAGGATCAAGCTGAGTCGGTTTGAGGGTTGTTTCCCAGTAGAGCGATGAATGGGTTTACGTGGATGAACCATAGATATCTCCCCTAACTGTAAGTTGACCAGACCGACTCACTTCGTGTCCGAAACTCATCTTACCCAATTTTGGCCTGATCGATCGCCTCTCCCCCTATCCTTAACTTCTATATTGATATCTCCCCATTTTCCCATCCCCCTATCCCTTGTAGGGGGTGTAGCTATAGTATTTCGGTCGAGAATCCAGGCGAATATGGAGCCAGGGAACCCCCATTCCGGCAGTATTTAACCACATGGGTATTTGGGGCGATCGCTGTAACTGAGCCGCCATTTCCCTGGCTACAGTGTGCCATAATTGCTGCTGTTGAGACCCCAGAGCCTGTCGTACAAAGGAAGCTAAGTGAACATAAACGGAGTCAGGGGCGATCGCACAGGGGACAATTAAACGAGCATCCTGGCTCAGGTTGGGAAAACTCACCACGGTTTGCTCTGTAGAGGCTAAGTCAAAATAGGTCTTAAAAGCATCCGGATCGGGAGAGCGGTTTAAGCTCGGTTGATTAATGAGGACGTATTCAAAGAGGCGATCGCGGGTTGCCCAAGTGCAAGGGGGAGTTTCCCAGCGAAAAGCCCTAAAGGGACAATCGGCCAGAATGCGACTATAAAATAAGCGAAAATCAGGATTATTTTGCCACAGTTGCAAAACATCTTGGACGCGCAGATCGTCATCACCGCTACGGATACAATATTGGATAATCTGACCCGGTTGTATTTCCTTAGTTTCAATTTCCCACATAATCAAAATTTATAATATTTGATGAATATTCTCCACAACTTGTTCAATAAAATCAACTGCATCATTAATCATTCTTTCATCAATTGGCCAGCGATTGCCGATGCCAAAACTCGGATCGATATCCGCTTCATGGGCAATTTTATTGCGCCGATCCACAATTAAGCTCAGTTGTTGTTTAATGTCTTTTGGCGATCGCCCTAATTTAGCTGATACCTCATCCCATAGCTTTTTATCTGAAATCAGTCTAATCGCATCCGCAATCTTTTCCGGTTGCTGATAACTTTGGTAACTGAGTTTCTGCCTAATTTCATCTTCTAGCCAAGAGCTACGATTCAGTTTATTGACTAGGCTATTGGATAGAATAGGCAGTAAGGACGATACTGTATGAGATTGCTGCAAAAATGATGAACCTTGACTTTGCTGGATTTCATTCTCTAACCAAGAGGCAATATCATTGATGATTAATCGTTCTTGTCTTGCCCCACCCAAGGATACCTGAAACCG
This sequence comes from Roseofilum halophilum BLCC-M91, assembly GCF_030068445.1. GTDB lineage: Bacteria > Cyanobacteriota > Cyanobacteriia > Cyanobacteriales > Desertifilaceae > Roseofilum > Roseofilum halophilum. Next base: position 3,649 of record NZ_JAQPOK010000133.1, read on the forward strand.
TGAAAAGGCAGACTGAGAACTATTCGGTGAGACTTGCGGTTCAGCGCGTTGCCCTTGATGAATTTGTATCATACCTAGGGTGACGACTTCATGAATATAATAGTCTAAAGCACTTACTGCCAACACTAAAGCTGCTCTTAAAATATCCGATAAATTTAGAGCAGCAGTGGATTGAGCGCTAACAGAATTATGGATAGAAATCAAATCTCGAACACGAGCAATACTCATCCGGAATTGATCAAGCGCTGATTGCATGGGCAGGAGAAGTACGAGTAATAATTTGATCGGCTAATTCTGAAAAGGTTGCTTTAAATTGATCCTGTTTTTCTTGGGCTTTCTCCAAAACCCGACCATACCAAAGGGCAGATTTTAGCTGTTCGGGTGTTAAGGCATAAACTGGTTTTTGGTGCTGTTGAGACAAGGCAATCAAACTATTAAAATCCGGGATTTTTGCCAGAACAATCCTGTTCTGTGTGTTGTTTGTATAACTTGAGTCTATCATGTGATTATGGGCTAAAACGGGAATCATTTTTTGAGCCACACTTTTTTCTATTGTTTCGATCCAGTTTTGAAAAGCTGCCGTTTCCTTACCTCTAATAATGCGATAATTTTGCACAATAATTCCTAAGAATTTCAGGTTCACTTCGGGAAATGGGTAAACAGCTTCTTTGAGAACGGGAAGAGAGCTTGCGGTCTTAGCCCAACTATACCATTTAGGTAAAACCTTAGTTAAAGAATCAATTGCCATCACGGAAAAGAAATCAGCCGTTGTGGGAATGACAAAAAAATCGCTGGTCATCAGTAGGTTCTGATTAATCGATCCCAAACTGGGACTCATATCAATCAAAATATAATCAGCCTTATACTTTTGTGCCGTCTTGTTTAATAACTCTGTAATCGATCCGGGTAAATTTTTCAGGGCTTGAATTGAGCCACTTAGCTCTTGGGCAATGCCTAACGTTACTTCATATTCAGCAAAGCCGACATGACCTGGCAATAAAAATAATCTTTCTCGATCTTGCACCGGAATACAATCGACCGCTTCAATGGGTTTGGGCTGTGATTCAAAAGCCGGTGCTAAAGCTGTTTTGATATTGGAAGAGGTTTGGTAAATGGCGGCAATTCTCTGTTGATTCTCTTCTGTTCCTTCTCCCAAAACCATACCGGTCAAGTTACATTGGGGATCGGTATCAACGAGAATGACAGTTTTTCCTTTTTCAGCCAGCATCCAACCTAGATTAAATGTGGTGGTTGTTTTGCTGACTCCGCCTTTATGATTAAAGAGAGCGATTTTTTGAACCATTAGATTGAGTTTATCTTGAGGGACAAGAATTGAGAAGATAGAATATTATTATAGCTTTTGTGAGAAACTAGAATTCAAACTCTTGTAAGCTTAAGATTTTCTGGTTTTTTGAAAAAGGGCTTTCCTGCGATCGCCTCCAACCCCTATGATTAACGGGTCGGTCTGAGATAAAGTTGACATGCCTAACTCCAATCCTCGTCAAGTTGCCTTTGCCATTCTCAAGGAGATCGATCGCCGCGATACCTATACGGATGTAGCCTTAAATCGGGGGTTGAGTGGGGCGAAATTGGCGAGAGTAGACCGGGGTTTGGTGACGGAGTTGGTGTATGGGGTGGTGCGACGGAGGCGATCGCTTGATGCGCTGATCGGTCAGTTTGCCCGTAAACCCATTGAGGAACAACCGGCGGATTTACGCTTAATCTTTCATCTGGGATTGTATCAACTGCGCTATCTGGATCAAATTCCAGCCCCTGCGGTGGTGCATACGACGGTGGAGTTGGCCAAAAATAATGGGTTGCGAGGCTTATCGGGAGTGGTGAATGGGGTATTGCGGCAGTATATGAGGTCACCTGGCGATCCCCTGAAATTACCCGATCCAGTGGCGCAACGGTTGGCGATGCTTCACAGTTACCCGGATTGGATTGTGGAAAAATGGTTAACCCAACTGGGAGAAACGGAAACTCAACAGTTATGTGAGTGGTTTAACCGTCCTCCGACTCTGGATCTAAGGGTGAATATTCATAAGGTTTCGGTGGCAGAGGTGGAAACAGCGTTTCAGGAGGCTGGTATTTCTGTAGAGCGACTGCCCTATTCTCCCCAAGGGTTGCGATTATTGAAAAAAGTGGGAGCAGTGCAGCAGTTACCCGGTTTTGAGCAAGGATGGTGGAGTATCCAAGATGGGAGCGCCCAATTGGTGGGGTATTTGGTCGATCCGCAACCGGGGGAGGTGGTGATTGATGCTTGTGCTGCTCCTGGGGGCAAAACAACTCATTTGGCGGAGTTAATGGGCGATCGCGGCACAATTTGGGGATGCGATCGCCAACATTCGCGGTTGAAAAAGGCGATCCAAAATGCCCAACGTCTGGATTTACACAGCATTAAAACCCTGGTGGCAGATCTGCGGGAAATTGGCGATTTTAGCGTAAAAGGCGATCGCGTCTTGGTTGATGCTCCCTGTTCCGGTTTAGGCACACTCCACCGCCATGCAGATGCCCGGTGGCGACAGTCTCCAGAGTCCATCGAGCAGTTATCGGTGCTACAACAAGAACTGCTGGAAAAAGCCGCCTCTTGGGTGAAACCGGGGGGAATTTTGGTCTACTCCACCTGTACCCTCGATCCCCAGGAAAACGAGCAGGTAATCGGCCGCTTTTTAGACCAGAATCCCCAGTGGAGGATTGTTCCAGTGCGATCGCGTCAGCGATGCCCAGCATTATCGCCAGAACCCCTAGCCCCATTGTCCACCCCTGAAGGCTGGATCAAGATTTGGCCCCACCGTCATCAGATGGACGGCTTTTTTATGGTGCGCCTGCAATCAAGCCAAGAGTCTATTTAAGTATCTTTGTTGTCTTTGTTCACATCGGGAATATAGTCCGGTTTTTGAGCATCTTCCCATCCTGCGGGACGCTTAGAGTTGTACCAGGCGATCGAGCCAATCACTACCGCAGCAATAAATCCCACCACATAAACCAGGGTAAAGGCAAGAGGAAATGATCCCGCTTCCATAAGGATTAACATCGTTTGAAGTCCTATTTTTAATTTTTAATTGATATTAACACTTCCAAGTTAAAGTCTTGGGATCGAACTGGCAGACTTTCGGAAATTCCGTATCTGTAGCAATAGCAGGCAGGGTAGAACCAACCGGGAGAGCAGAGAGGCGAGAGGGGCAACTTTCCAGATGTTGCTCAATACGGTTCGCTTGAACTTGGGCAATTCTAGCAATATCTACCCAAGCATTGAGAAAATCTACCACTTGATTGGGTGAAGCAGGCAATGCTGGAGTATAAGAATTATTTCTGTTTAAGGAATTAACCTGAGCTTGAATTTGGGGAATGCCATCGATCCATTGGCCTAAATAATTTGCATAGTCTTGGGGATTATCCGATGTGGGTGGACAAGTATTTGTAAAGATTTCTGTCGTTTGCAGTAAGATATTGAAGACCGGACAAATTTGGCGATCCCGACAGGAAAACCCTAGGGGTTGCCCTAAAGCTTGGGTGCTTAACGTTAGGGAACTCAAGGCACTGAGGGCAAAGAAAGCAGCAGATTTAGTCATGGATCTCATTCAATATTCTCCCAATTTAATTTTTCTTTTTTAGGTATAATAGCGCATTGTTTTTGGACAATAAGTTGATTTTAACGCGCGTCAATGAAGATTGGGTAAGATAGGTTTGAGTCGTTTCATTTAAAGATACGATCGATAGAGAACCTTACCCAGGTCAACACAAAAATACTCAGCCTATTTGCTTCGATGAATATTAAACAAGTTTTAGTCATTGGCTTTGGAGCCATTCTCAGTGCTGTTGGGGTCAGTAGCATTGTTTCTAACTATACAACATTATTTTTGGAAGAGAGCCAAGATTGGGTACTCCATACTTACGATGTTCAAATCAAATTAAAAAACATTGAAAAAAATCTTTTAGATGCAGAAACGGGTCAAAGGGGATTTATTTATACTGGAGATGAAACTTTTTTAGAACCCTACAACCTAGCCACTCAAATGTTAGACAGAAATTTTGAAATTTTAGAAGATTTGATTTCTGATAACTCAGATCAAGTTATGAATCTACAAAACATTAAAAATTTATCGCAGCAAAAACTTAATGAACTAGCGGAAACGATTCAACTCAAAAGGGCGAAAAAAGAACAAGAGATATTGATTTTAGTGACATCGAAAAAAGGCCAGGTTATCATGGATGAAATTCGGATAAACTTAGATGAAATGCATGAAATTGAAAACCAATTTCTCGATCAAAGATTGCAACATTTATCTGTCGCTTATCGACTGATTGATTTAGTCAACTGGGGAACGTTGGTTGTGGTGATTTTTGTAGAAATTATGACCATTGTTTGGATTAATAAAATTGCAGTCAATCCCATCACTAAATTTTCCAGTCATATTGCCGCTTCTTCGAGTCAAATTGCTGAGAGTGTCGAAGAACAGGAAGAGATTGCCCAACAACAGGCCAGTTTTATTAATGAAACAACCGCAACAGCCAATGAATTGGGGACATCCTATACTCAATCCGCAGAACAAGCAGATCTGGCTAATGCATCAGCTCAAGAAACCTTAAGGATAGTTGCAAGGGGAAACACTGCTGTAAAAACCATCCGTTTAGAGGTAATTAATGTTCAGGAACAAGTCGAATTCATGGCCAATAAGATTCTGGAGTTAACCGAGCAAATCGATAAAATTGGCGAAATTTCAGATGTGGTTCGTAGCATTGCTAATCAAACCAATATGTTAGCGCTAAATGCTTCTGTGGAAGCGGTAAGAGCTGGAGAAAGTGGTAAAGGTTTTTCTGTAATTGCTGTGGAAATTCGTAAGCTGGCCGATCAAAGTCGAGACTCTACAGTGGATATCAATAATCGGGTACTGGAAATTCAAAAAGCTATTAATGGAACTACTCAGATCAGTCAAAAGGGTCAAGAAAGTGTGCAAACCTGCTTTCAGATTACTGAAGATACTACCCAAACTTTTGAAGAGGTCAAAAATTCAGTGACTGATGTTGTCCATAGTAACCAGCAAATTACCTTGAACTTAAAACAACAGTTGATTGGTGTAGAACAGCTCATTGAGTCAATTACCAGTATTAATGCTGGGGCCAATAATAATGCCAGTGCCCTAGCTCAGATCGGTGAGAGTATTCAACAGTTAAATAATGTGGCTTTGGAGTTAAAGAGAATTGCTTAAGCCGATCGAGGTTAAAATGCTTAAAGCAGGAATCATTGTAAGGCATCAACTACTCGATCGCTATCTATCCTAATCCAGTTTGCTCTCGAACCCCTGATATAATGCCATCTAAAAGGGGTCTCATCCTATGGCACAGATCGTCCTTACCCTAGCTGTTCTAGGGACATTGATAGCGCTGGTGGCTTCTATTTTCATTGACGCATATAATTCTTTGGTGAAGCTACGCAACCGCTATGAGAATGCGTTTGCCCAAATTGATGTGCAGTTGCGTCGTCGTCATGATTTGATTCCTAATTTGCTCGAAGCGGTGAAGGGGTATATGAAGCATGAGCGGGAAACGTTAGATGCGATCATTGAAGCCAGGAATGCGGCGGTAACGGCGACTTCCCAAGCCTCTCAAGATCCAGGCGATCCTGCCGCCATGCAGACGTTAGGCAATGCAGAGGCGGTGCTGACGGGTTCTTTGGGGCGGTTGTTTGCTTTAGCTGAGGCGTATCCAGAGTTGAAGGCGGATCAAAATATGGCTCAGTTGATGGAAGAGTTGCGATCGACGGAAAATAAGATTGCGTTTGCTCGCCAGGCGTTTAATGATGGGGTGACACTCTACAATACGAAGCGGGAAGTATTTCCCAGCAATATTATTGCCAGTTTGTTCAATTTTCGCCCAGCGCAGTTACTGCAAGAAACCGATCCAGATGTAAAAAATGCCCCTACCATTGGGTGATCCTTTTTTATATCAAGTCCGGTTTCCGCAAGCGGACATGAAAATGAGTTACAGCGTTTTTCGATGTTATGAGGTACAGTAATCGAAATGTTCCTTGAGAGTGTTGTCCCATGAAAAGCCTGAAAAATGGGGATTATAGCGTGAAAAATGGTTTTCCCATTACCAATTACCCATTACCCATTACCGCG
>NZ_JAQPOK010000134.1 GCF_030068445.1 Roseofilum halophilum BLCC-M91
GACAAAAAGACTGCCAGTGATGGAAGTCTGAACCGTATCAATGACAATGACTGATTTTGCTAGTAGCCGGATGAGGTGAAAGTCTCATGTCCGGTTTTGAACGGGAGGGGGAGATGGTAACATCTCTCTCGACCCTAATAAACAGCAGGTGGCGATCGCCCAGAAAAAAGAGCTTATGGTGATTGAGGTAGGACGAGAAATCTGTGGCAACCCAGCAACAGCACAGTCCCGCGAATGGTTAGTCACAAATGGTATTGGGGGCTATGCATCGGGGACGATCGCCTCTGGCCTCAGTCGCCGCTATCATGGGTTATTGATAGCGGCTCTCAAGCCTCCGGTACAGCGAACCCTGCTGTTAACCCAACTGGATGAAACCGTTACCTATGACAACAAGTCCTATCCCCTGTTTACCAATCGATGGGTGGGCGGTAAAATCGACCCTCATGGCGATCGCCAAATCGAAAGTTTCCGTTTAGAGGGCACAACCCCCGTCTGGACATTTGCTTTCGGGGATGGGCTGCTGCAAAAACGGATCTGGATGCAGCAAGGGGAAAATACCACCTACATTCGCTACGATCTGGTGCGGAGTAGTCTGCCTGTAAACTTAGAGATTAAGGCGATCGCCAACACTCGCCCCTACAATACTCTACAAGAAGATTTACAGTTCACGATCCACACCCAGAAGATAGAATCTGGGGTAAAACTGGAAGCGCCGGAAACCGCCATCCCCTGGTATATCTTCAGCCCTGGAGGGGAATTCAGCTTAGAGGACACCTGGATACAAGGCTACGATCTCCCCCTAGAGCGCTATCGGGGAGACGGCGATCGCGATAACCATTTTCACGCCTGCACCCTCACCACATCCCTCAATCCTGGAGACTCCCTAACCCTAGTTGCCAGTACCCAGAGTCAGGTCAATCTGGACTCGAAAGAGGCGCTACAGCAGCACAAACACTACGAACAGCAGTTACTCCACCGTTGGCAAGCTACACCCTATCTCAACACCGAAAAGGCTCCGGACTGGATTCGACAGTTGATTCTCGCTGCCGATCAATTTATTGTCTGTCGTCCCCTCTCCCATAACCCCCAAGGCAAAACCGTAATTGCGGGTTATCCCTGGTTTACGGACTGGGGACGGGATACCATGATTAGCCTACCGGGTTTAACCCTTTCCACAGGACGCACAGAAGTAGCCAAGCGATTACTAGCTACCTTTGCCCAATATGTGGATCGGGGCATGTTGCCCAATGTGTTCCCCGATGGGGGAGAAGACCCCGCTTATAATACCGTCGATGCTACGTTATGGTATTTTGAAGCCATTCGCCAATATTATCAGGCCACCCGCGATCGCCGCTTTATCGCCGAACTATTCCCCATATTAGCCGACATCATCGACTGGCATTGTCGGGGAACTCGATATAACATTCACCGCGACTCCGAAGACGGCCTCTTGTATGCGGGAGAATCCATGGCGCAACTGACCTGGATGGATGCTAAATATGGGGATTGGGTAGTGACTCCCCGGCAAGGAAAGCCCGTGGAAGTCAACGCTCTGTGGTATAATGCATTGCATACCATGGTCGGGTTTGCTCGGAAATTAGGCAAAGAAGATCGGGAGTATGAAAAACTGGCAGACCAGGCAAAACAAGGATTTAAGCGCTTTTGGAACTGTGAAGCTGGATATTGCCACGATGTAATAGATACTCAAAAAGGAAACGATCCGAGGTTGCGACCCAATCAGATTTTTGCCGTCTCCTTACCCCAAAGTCCCCTGAGTCCAGAACAGCAACGGAGGGTGGTCGATGCCTGCGGGCGATCGCTGCTCACCTCCTATGGGTTGCGATCGCTCAGTCGAGACGATCCCCAATATACCGGGCGTTATGGTGGAGATTTAGCCCATCGAGACGGAGCCTATCATCAAGGTACAGTCTGGGGATGGTTATTGGGGCCATTTGCGATCGCCCACCTCAAAGTCTACAACCAACCCGATCGAGCGCTCAGTTTCCTCACCCCCATGGCGCACCATTTACACACTCATGGCATGGGAAGCATCAGTGAAATCTTTGATGGCGATCCGCCCTTCACCCCCAGAGGTTGTATCGCCCAAGCTTGGAGCGTGTCCGAAACCCTACGCGCTTGGCAAGTCATTAACCAGCACCGAAAAGTATAAACCTTTTCTGTAGCTCCAACGTAGCGTATAGATTCAGAATATCAATGATTCACCTCACCGAAATCTGACCCATTAGCGATTAAGATCGGGATAGGTGAAACAATAATATCGATCCAAATCATGCCGAAAATGACTCAAACCACCAACGCTCGTGACCTGTTCCAAAGCGCTTACGAAAACCGTTATACCTGGGATGACAAATTTCCCGGAATCAGTGCTGAGATTGATATTGAACAAGGCAATGAAATCTACAGTGGCTCCATTCAGATTAACCGAGATCTAACCGTTGAAATTTCCGGGATTGAGAATGAGACGGTGAAAAAATCCGTGGAAACCCAACTCAAGGATGTGGTTACCCACCGCAAACGGAGAACCTTTGAGGACACCCATGGCAAAAACAGCTTTACCCTGGGCGAAACTGATGATACCGGGGCCGTAGAAATTAAGGTTTCCGGTGCATCTATGGGGTCAGAATATAAACTGCGCGATCGCGTCATTTGCTACGTGCAACGGGTCGTCGGTCAAATGACCTTTTATATCGATACCCATGAAACCTTGGATACGGGAGAGGGATATCTACCCACTCGCTATGAAGCCGTGTTCCGCAATACAGAAAGCGGTGAAATCATGCAGCATGTTCACTTTGAAGACCGCTATCAACTGATTGGAAATTATTTTATACTCACCCATCAAACCCTAAATACGGAACGCCCAGACGAAAAGGTGACCACCCAGTTTACTTACTCCAACATTAAACTATTAGAGCCGAGCTTAGTTTAAGCCGATCCCCTAATTTCCTCAATCGCGCTAGGATAATTGAAGGAATTTTTAGTCCATTGTGGTGAATTAAACCTATGTCTAGCACTTTAACCCCTCCCCTGGAACTAACCCCAGATAATGTGGAAGCAGTTTTAGATGACCTCCGTCCTTACTTGATGGCTGATGGGGGAAATGTGGAACTGAGCGAAATTGATGGCCCCATTGTGAAACTCCGTTTACAAGGCGCTTGTGGATCTTGTCCGAGTTCTGCAATGACCCTGAAAATGGGAATTGAGCGCCGGTTGCGCGAATTTATTCCCGAAATTGCTGAAGTTGAACAGGTTCTGTAGCGCACTGCGCTGGTAATGCCCTTCGACTCCGCTCAGGGCAAGGGTAATGGGTAATGGGTAATGGGTAATGGGAGGTTATCAACCTCTGTGTTCACTCCCCTATCTCCCCATCTCCCCATTCCCCCACAGAGGGCGGAAAGCGCTGTACCTGAGACACAACTACTCTGTACCCTGAAGATGGGTTAGCCCTTGGGCTGACCCATTTTTTCATGGCCATCTGTCAGCCAAAAATGACATAAAAGATTGATATTGACACTTTTTATTGTAATTGTTAGACTCGAACTATGAAAACATTGCAACAGCTTTCACAAGAGCAGCCCCTCTGGTCTCTAGAGGAATTTGCCCAGGTGTTAAATGAGTTGTTGCCTCAATTTCTACCGGATCATAAATCCCACTCCCGGCGATCGCGTGAAGAGGTCAACCCTCGTTTAGTCCGCCATTATGCCAGCCAGGGATTGCTTGATGAGCCATTAAAACAGGGGAGGGAGGCCCGTTATACTTACCGCCATCTCTTACAAATGTTGTTAATCAGACGATTACTCAGTGAGGGATTCGGGGTGAGTGCCCTGCAATCCTTTGTAGTGGCAAAAACGAATACCGAGTTAGAATCCCTGTTGCAGGGAGGGGTGCAACTTTCCTTAGAACCCGCCAATCCAGCTCTGGCGTTTCTGGAACAAGTGAAACAGCGATCGCCAGAAGCCTCCCCTGGGAGCCAACGGAACATCAGTCCCCCTAGCCGGAAAACCCCCGCCGTTTCCGAGGCAACAAAACCCACCCCAGAAAACTGGAAACACCTAGAAATCTTACCGGGTTTAGAAATTCATCTGCGATCGGATGTCACCCTACCCACCAGTCCCCAAGAGCAGGAAAACCTGGTGCAAGCCATTGCCCAGGCCCTCTTAGCTCTGCGTTACCCTTAAGTGCTTTGGAGAGCGTGTTTATGCAACCTGCGATCGAATTTATCCCCCTCCGTGCCGCTTTATGCACAGAAATTCCCACCACCCTAGATCTTTTAATCCGCCTTACGCCCCCTGCACCCCAGGTTACCCTGGAACGGCCACCCATCAATCTGAGCCTGGTGCTAGATCGCTCCGGTTCCATGGCCCAGCGTAACAAAATCACCTTCACAAAACAAGCGGCTGCCTATGCCGTCAATCAATTGCAACCGAGCGATCGCGTCAGTGTGGTCACCTTTCACAACAATATTAATACCCCTGTTCCCAGTCAACGGGTACAGAATAAATCCTATATCCTGCAACAAATCCAACAGATCAATGCTGGGGGAGGAACCGCCCTTCATGGGGGTTGGATAGAAGGAGGAGTACAAGTCAGTCAACACCTGCAACCCAATTTTCTCAACCGGGTGATTTTGCTCTCGGACGGCATTGCTAACGTGGGCGAAACCAACCCCGATGTGATTGCCACCGATGTCCATGGACTCGCCCAGAGGGGAGTCAGTACAACCACCATGGGCGTGGGCGATGACTATAACGAAACCCTGTTAGAGGCGATCGCCGCCAGTGGCGACGGCAACTACTACTATATCGAAAGTCCAGACCAACTGCCCGACATTTTCGCCATGGAATTGCAAGGCCTAATGGCTACCCTAGGCAAAAACGTCAGTTTAAGCTTCACCCTCCCCTCTCAAGTGCAACTGCTCGATGTCTTCAACGACTTTGCAACCCTCCCCAACGGTCAATATCAACTCCCAAACCTGATCGCGGGAAACCCCTTCACCCTTGCCTTACGGTTGCAAATCCCCCCCCAAACCCTACCCTCGATCCTCACCCTGCATCTAGCTTGGGATGATGTAGAAACCGGTCAACGCCAACAGAGCGATCGCTCCCTTACCTTACCCTGGGTCAACCGGCAAAGCCTAAACGAATTTCCCTTTAACCCAGAAGTACAGCAAGAAGTCGCCGCTCTCCTCGCCTCCCGCGCCAAAAAAGAAGCCGCAGAACAGGCAAGACTTGGGCACTATGACCGAGCCGAACAAGCGATCTCCAAAGGAATGGAAGTCATTCAGTCCGCCCCCGCCTCCCCAGCCATGAGTCAAGAATCAGACTCCTTGCACTCTTTGAGTACCAACTTGAAACGGCGAGAATACCAGCAATTTAGCAAACGCAGTCATTTTGAATCCCACGCTCGCAGTCGGGGATGGGGACAGTCCCATTATGGTGAATATCAAGAACAGCGCCAAAAGAGAGTGGGTACTTCCTCCGCCGTTCCCCAGTCAGGACAGGGAGCAAAACCTTGGCAACAGGTGGGAGACCGGATTAAAGTCGTTAAAGGAGACATTAGCCAGATTGCCGTTGATGCCATTGTTAATGCCACCAACCCCCTGATGACCGGCACATTTGGAGTTGATGCGGCCATTCACCGAGCCGCCGGGCCAGAATTACGCCAAGCCTGTAACGCCCTGGTTACCTGTGATGTGGGGGAAGCCAAAATCACTCCCGCCTTTAATCTCCCCGCCCAATATGTGATTCACACCGTCGGCCCCGCTTGGCAAAACGGACGCGCCAAGGAAGAAGAACAGCTCACCAACTGTTACCGCAATGCTCTCAATTTAGTGCTGCAAAAGGGACTCAAAACCATCTCTTTCCCCTCCATTGCTACCGGTGCATTAGGCTGTCCCCCAGACTGGGCCGCTTCTATTGCCCTACGCGCCATTAGTGAAGTTCTGCAACAACAACCTGCGATCGAGCAAGTGATTATTGTCTGTTGGGACAATCGCAATTACCAATGTTATCAAGCCCTAGGTCATATCAAATAGGGTATTACCTAGGACTTGATATAATCTAAGGAATTACCAATTTTATCAGCAATTCCGGCAATCCAAGCTTCATCTTGTTTCGTATAACTGCGCGGTGCATTCGCGCCTAAGATCATTACGCCATTTTCTGCCAAGGGTTGACAAATCACCCCTTGGGTGTTCTCAGGTAAATAATCAAATTCAATTTTGCCCGGATAAATATTGAGATTGACTAAATAAACCGGTTTGCCTTTATCGAGAACCCGTTGCACAATGGGGCCGGGTTTGACCTCAGACTTTGGCCCTAAAATGCCTCGGCGCAGAATCACTTGACCTCGATGATAAATGACGAGCGATCGCGTAACTGTATTGGTCAGCAATAATTGAGAAGCCCAAGCTAACTCAGTTTTGACAAAATCGGGTAACTCATCAGATAATTCAAAGCCTTCTTCTCCAATTAACTGAACGCGCTCAGGGGGGACAGGTTGAATCTGTTGCCAGAGTAATCCGGTTAAAATTAACAGGGCGCTAATCATCACCCCTAACACATCAGAACGGCCTTGGGAGGGGGTTAACTCTGGGGTAAATAGCCGATTCACCATTAACAGAGTTCCCCCAATTATGCCGACAATAATCGGCATAAGGCGTAAAAATCGGTTGGAGTCGGTGGGTTTGAGAGTCAAGATAGTGAATAATTAGGTAAAGAATATCGTGATTTTACATTCTATGGCTAGAACTCGATTTGTGGTTTGTCGGCTGATGCTCCATTTAGCGGGCGATGAGATCGCGCCTTTGCTCGGTGTTTTAAATCAAAAGGCACAAGAGGCGATCGATGCAGAAGGAGATTTAGGGGTTTTGGGCGAGGGCTTAGTGGAGATTGCACAATCTTTACTGCAATTGGAATCCTATTGGCGATCGGCAGCGAATGAAGGGGATGTAATGTGGAAGGAAGCGGAAGCGGCCGATTATGTGCAAGAGTTGTTTACGGATTCGGCCCAGCGCTATCTGAGTCAACCGGATTTAGGCGATCCTGAAGAGGAGGAAGATCTTTTATCCCTGCCGATTACGGAGAATATTGTGGTGATGATGACGATCGCCTTTGAAGGACAATCACCCGATCTAGAAACGGATTTAGCCAGCTTCAGCGCCCTAAGTCAAGGATTAAAGGCGATGATTAATCTCCATTATCAAGAGCGACTGCGAGCGGTTCAAGTGCATTTTTCTCCTGCTCGATTGGGCGATCGCCTCACGGAGGATCAACTGTTACTAAATTTCTCTGAACTCATCCCCCTCTAGCTCATGGCACAATGGCCTTATTGAAACCCGATAATATCACCTGATTCATTCTATGTGGCGTAAATTCTTAACTGTCTTTCTGTGTTTTACCTTACTGCTGACCACAACCGCTTGTGGCGGATCGTCCCAGCAAAAGGTCAGTTCAACCCAAACCGCGAGCGCTCCGGTGCGTAACTCCGTCTCTAGTGGAGAATATCCGGTACAACAAGCGACTTATGATGATGGCACGGGGGAGTATCGTTTAATGTTGCTGAATACTCCGGCTGGTAGCGCTCCCCTGTTTCGTACCACCGATGTGCAGATGGCGCGACTGACTGATGAGCAGATTCAAGCCGGAAACAGCACTTATGCCGAAATTGAGGGCGATCGGGCTATCCTCTATATGACTCCGGATTTCCAAATCCAATATGTTCATAATGTCACCGAAGAGCGCACTAACCCGCAAACGGGACAAACGGAAACGGTTGTCGTGCGTCGAGAATCTAATTTTTGGACACCCTTTGCTGGTGCGTTAGCGGGACAGGCAGTGGCGAATATGCTCTTTAGTCCCAGCTATTATGTGCCCCCGGTTTATCAAGCCGGAACCGTGATGACCGGTTATGGTGGCTATGGCAGTACCTATAGCCAAGCGGTGAACAGCTATCAAAGTCGTTATAATCAACCGCCAGCCGCCGTTAAAAATCGTCAAACTCTCCGCACGACTGGAAATTTAAGGTCTCCCAGTACAAGCACGAATCGCAAACCCAATTCTACCAATTCCAATCGCTCAACGGGTTCTGGGTATGGTGGCTCTAATTTGCGCTCGTCTGACAACTCCAAACCCAAACAGCGCCAGCCTAGTTTTGGCAGTGGTGGATCGTCTCGTCGCTCTTCTGGATTCAGTAGCGGTGGTCGCAGAAGACGGCGGTGAATATTGACATTTAGGCCTTGGAAATGGAAGTTAGCGATCGCCGACGATCGCTAACTCGTCATCATCCGGATCGTCAAACATGCTCGCAAATTTCATCACACCCTATCTAAGTAGGTCAGAGTTGGTCTAAGGTTTTCCGAACGGTAGCGCCATGGCTTAAAATAGATGATACCGATCGCAGAGGTAAAACCCATGAATGAATTACAGTGGACGGCTGAGGCTCAGGTTAAACTGAAGAATATTCCCTATTTTGTGCGATCGCAAGCCAGAGGCCGTATCGAACAACTCGCTCGCGAATCCGACTCAGAAATGGTTACCGCAGATTTAGTCGAACAAGCTCGCCTAGAGTTCGGTCAATAGAATTAGCTCCTTTTGCCTTCTCCCCAAATGGCTAAGGCAACGCCCAACAACAAAATGACGGCCCCCGCAAACACCAATGGGGTAGGAACTTCGGCAAAGATAACATAACCGAGCCAAGTTGCCCCTATGGGTTCACAGAGAATCGCCAGAGCAACCGTCGTGGGTGAAATCCAACGTACCGACCAATTTAAGGAGGTATGACCCATGAGTTGGGGCAATATAGCCATCAGAGCCACATACAGATAAAAATCAATCGAATAACCCGTATAGGGAACGCCCAAGAGAAAGGGAATGGGGAATAAACACAGGGCAGCTAGGGTATAAACCGAAGCAATATAATGGCCCAACCCTAATCCTTCCTGTTGGGCTTTTTGTCCCAGAATCAGATACAAACTCGCAGACCAAGCCCCCATTAAGGCCAAGGCATTACCCAGCAGAGAAACAGAGCCGGTTGGAGTCGCGCTGTCCCCTCCAAAGGCAATCATAATTCCCCCAGTTAAGGCAATGAGAATGCCCAAAACCGTGAGTTGAGTGGGTCGTTTGCCTTGCCAAACCCAGAGAATTAGGGCCACCCAAAGGGGGTTTGTGGTCACTAGGGTGGTGGCCGCCGCAATCGAGGTATAGGATAGGGAAGTAATCCACAGGGAAAAATGGACGGCTAAACAGAATCCAGCCGCGATCGCCCATTTCCAAGCCTGTCGCGATGCGCCACTGCGCTTCACCCCTTTCCACAAGGGAACACACAACAGGGACGCTATAGCCAAGCGCAACACCGCCAACACCAAGCTAAATCCAGCCCCAGCCCTTCCCCCAGACTCAAGACACAAGCGCACAAAAACGGCCGAAGTGGCAATGGTTAAAACTCCAAACCCCAAAACCAACCCCACCCACCACATTGCTGGTTTCTTCATGGTTCAGTCACGGGAGTAATCGGATTGAGATGTTTTTCGATCAACTTCAGCAGTTGCTCCGGTTTCGCCGGTTTCGTCAGAAAATCCGTTGCCCCTGCCAACTTCGCCTTGGTGCGATCGATAATATGATCTCGACTGGTCAAAATAATAATAGGAGTCTCACTAAACAAAGACGTTTGCCGCAAAAAACTGCACAAATTATAGCCGGTTACCGTCGGCATTACCACATCCAATAAAATCAGATCGGGTTGATTTTGCGCTAATTGGGCAATACCAGAAATCGGGTCATGAATTTTCAGCAATTGATAACCAGCAGGAATCAAAATATGGCCCAAGGCATGGCCAACCAGGGGACTATCATCAATACAGGCAATTAGAGGGCCAGAGGTTTGGGTATCCGATTCCCCATTCAGGGTTTGATCCATCCTAGGAGTCGTCCAAGACACCGGTGGATCGAGATCCCGTAAGGATTGAAAATCAATGATCCCCTGTTTCCAAAAATGACGAATACTGCGAGATAAAGTATAGAGAGATTGCTTCATTTCTAAAGCAATATCCCAAATCGGATTTTCTCCGTTGAATAACTCAATCAATTTGGTTGACGTTTGGGCATTCACTCGTTTAGGCAGCTCCCGGTTTAACATGGGCGCTAAATCTGGAGATAGGGAAGTTAATTCCATCTTCTGCCATTGTTTAGACAGGTTTTCGGTTCTTTCAATTAGGGGTGGAATTTTTAAAGCCAGGGACGATCGCGGAGTGGCCGTGTTTCCCGATAAGCGTTTGCTGGGTTTCCACCGACTCGAAAGGTCATCAGAAGAGTGGGTCAGCAGGGCAAATAAGATTTCAATGGCACTATAGGCAATCACCGATTGCGCTTGACTGAGGTTGATTCGATGTTGCTGTAGAGCGTAGCGCAGCAGATAATATTCCCACATGCTTGTGGGCTTTTTGAGTTCGATGGCACTCCAATCAACGGAAAACAGCTTAATATAGCGATACCATCGGCGACTGCGATGAATTCCTCCTGTGGCATAGAGCAGATGACCCAGATAAAAGAATAAGTGCCAAGTTTGATCTTGAGCGGTAACAATTAACTCACCAGTAGCTTGTTGGTGGTAGATTTGCCGGAGATAACGCTCCATGAGATAGCACCCATTGCGATCGGAAGCAAGCAGATTAGATGGGAACACCATCCAAGAGCTACTCAATCCTAGAAGAAAGAAATTTGTTTTTATTCTAGATGGGTTCACAAATGCTCGTAAAGAGAAAAGGGATCTCAACCTGAAGTTGGGTAAACCCTCAATGTTGGTTAAAATTATGAAAAGTGGTCTGTGCGTTATGTTGTCTGAGGCTTCTGTTGTGCCAAAACCGATTTATTTTGCTTTGTTGGTGTGTTTGTGGAGTGGGGTGAGTGGTCTACAGCCCGCCTGGGGCCAGGCGATCGTTCCCCGTACCTTGGAGTTAGAGTACAAAGAGTTGGAGGACGAAGGGCTTCAGTTGGCTCGACAAGCGGAACAACTGGCCCAGTTCCAACAATATCAACCGGCTCTTCCTCGCGCTCAGTTGGCGGTTCAACTTTTACCCGATGATATCCGGGCTTGGTTTTTGCTCGGTCGCTTGTATTTGCAGACGGATGACGTGGAGCGGGGAATCGAGTCTTTGGAGAAGGCCAGATCGCTAGAACCCCAGAATGAGTTGGTTTTGTTTACGTTAGGTTCGGCCCATTTCCAAAACGAGGACTACCAAAAGGCGGCCGATTATCTCCAAGAAGGGTTAAGATTTAAGCCCGATCAACTGGCAGCTCTGTTTGATTTGGGGAATACTTACTATAAGCTCAATCGCTGGAGCGAGGCGATCGCCCAATATGAAAAGGCCATGAGCCAAGATGAGATGTTTTGGCCAGGGGTTAATAATATTGGTTTGATTCAGTATGAACAGGGTCAGATCGATCGAGCGATCGCCTCTTGGCGCAAAGCGGTGAGCATTGAATCAGAAGCGGCTGAACCCCAGTTAGCTTTGGCCGTGGCATTATATGTGAAAGGCGATCGCGAACAGGGTCTGAGAATGGGATCGGCAGCCCTCGAACTCGATCCCGGTTATGCCGATCTGGAGTTTCTAGAAGCCAATCTTTGGGGTCAGCGTCTATTGGCTGATACGAAAATGTTTCTGGAAACCCCTAGAATTCAAGAAACTCTAGCACAACTCTCTGAGGCAGAGTTCAACATGCAACGTTGATAACAATTAACAATTAATAATTAACAATTGTTAATTATTAACTCTGCCAGCAGTGAAGAATACTCGGACGTGCAGCCGGTTGGGGAAAGATCTTTTCCCAGTCGGCTTGGCGATCTTGGGGAGACTCCAGGCTCAAATTCCATAGGGTTTCGTAGAAAAAGAAGGAGACCCCGGCAAATTTGCCGTTTCTGAGTTCAGCCACCTGTTGTTGAACTTGGCTCATGGGAACGGGTCTATTTTTCAATCCCGTTAATACTCCAATTCCGACCGGAATATGATCTAAGGCAACTTGTACTTCTGGTCGCTTCAGTTCCAATTGAAACCGTTCTAGGTCATCGCGATAGATTTGAATTAACAGTTCTTCTACAAACCCTTGTCGCTCCCAGCTAAACCAATCCTGAAGGTAGCGACTATAGGCAAAATGCTGGGGATTGGGAGACAGGGAAACAATGGCATCGGGGCGTTTACTTTTGACAGCCGCAAAAATCCGCGCCATTACTGTGGTGATGCGATCGGCTCTCCAGCGTATCCAGGCTGCATCCTCTGGATTTTCTGGGGGGAGTTGGCCATTATGCTCTGATTGATACAATTGACGGGTATAGGCATCATAGCCCAGCTCTACGGGCAAGCCAAAATGATCGTCTAACTGAATGCCATCAATATCGTAGTGGTTCACCAATTCAGTCACCAAATCCACCATTAACTGCTGCACTTGGGGATGAAACGGATTTAACCAAACCCTTGGATGAATTCCCTGCATCACCACTTGGGAACCATCAGAACGGTTGGTAATCCAGTCTGGATGACGCTTGGCCAACTCAGACTCAGCCGGAGCCATAAATCCAAACTCCAACCAGGGTAGTACACTCATCCCTCGTTTATGGCCTTGCTCGATCGCTTCTTTGAGCATATCTCTCTTCTGTAAACCCGGAATATTCAGTACCGAACGTCCCGTTAACTCCTTTCCCACTTGACTGGGATAGAGGGTATAGCCCTCATTCCACACTGTCGGATAAATGGTATTAAAATGGAGCCGATCGAGTTGTTCTAGAGCATCTGTGAGGCGATCGCTCGAAAACAAGACATCGCTATCCACATTGGTTAACCATACCCCCCTCAACTCTGTAGCGGGTAGGGGTCGAGACTGAGAAAGTGCTGGAACCACAGCCAAAACCCAGGCCAAAACAAGGCTCATCAACCCACTCAGTACAATGGTTCTCTTTGGCCGATGAGGAAACCATCTCCTATGTACAGGGCTACCCCAATTGACGGATAACATGGCCTTAATCCTGGGGCAATAACGATTTAATTTTATCCACAAACTCTTGATGATCGATCACGGGTTTGGAGATATAGCCATCCGCTCCACTCTGTTGAAGGAAATTCTCGCGATCGCCTTGCATCGCATGGGCAGTCACTAGAATAATCGGAATTCCTGATATAGTATCATCCCCTTTAATCATTTGAGTAATTTTAATCCCATCAACCGATTTCCCCTGATACATGCTATTGGCTAGGGACACATCCATGAGAATAATATCCGCTTCCTTGCGGCTGACGATCTCCATGACCTCATCCACATTTTCGGTATGCTTAACATTGAGTCCACCACGTTTGGTGAGGATTTTAGAGAAAACCCGCGCATTAATGGGATCATCTTCTACGATTAGAACAGTTTTCATGATCGATTCTCTTAATTTTCAACTCCAGAATACATAAAGGCTCAGATTCCCAGTTGCTAGATTGCTTGGCTAGATACACCTGTCTAGATACTACCGTATGAGTGTATGAGACAACCCCTGCTCTTGCATAGTATAGAGAGGAATGAGAAATAGATTGAGCTGCCCATCTCCCCCTAATTGCCGTATTCCACCGTTACCGAGCCGATCCTAACCATGCTCAACTGCCCGATCTCACTTAGGTTCATTGTGCCCCACATCCGTTACATTTGGTATTCAAGTTTTCTCTACCATCTTACAAGAGAAAGAGGAAAAACCGGAATCGATGGGGCGATAATGTGACCCATCGCTGGCGCGAACGCCAGCCATTTTTGGCCATCTTTACTCCGTCAGGTGTACCCTAAAAACTTACCTGAGACAGCATTCTAAATCCTGAGTTCACCCTTACCTTCATTCAACCCATGGCTAAACAACTGCGACTTTTCCAAAGCGAACAAATTATTCCCACCGCCTTACATACCGAGATGGAGAGGTCTTATCTGGAATATGCCATGAGCGTCATTGTTGGCCGTGCCCTCCCAGATGTTCGAGATGGGTTAAAGCCAGTGCATCGGCGTATTTTATATGCGATGCATGAATTGGGGTTAACCCCCGATCGCCCCTATCGTAAATGTGCAAGAGTGGTGGGGGATGTGTTGGGTAAATATCATCCCCATGGGGATCAGGCGGTCTATGATGCTCTGGTGCGGATGGTGCAAGATTTTTCCTGTCGCTATCCCCTACTCGCGGGCCATGGTAATTTTGGCTCGGTGGATAACGATCCCCCCGCAGCCATGCGCTACACGGAAACGCGCCTCTCTCCCATTAGCCATGAGAGTTTGTTAGCCGAAATTAGCGAGTCTACGGTCAATTTTACTCCCAACTTCGACAACTCTCAAGCGGAACCGGTGGTGCTACCAGCCCAATTGCCGATTTTACTGCTCAATGGCTGTTCCGGGATTGCGGTGGGGATGGCGACGAATATTCCGCCCCATAATTTGGGGGAAGTGGTGGATGGGTTGATTGCTTTAATTGATAATCCAGAGCTGTCCGATGAGAAGTTAATGAAGAAAATTCCCGCACCGGATTTTCCCACGGGTGGGGTGATTGTGGATCGAGAAGGGATCAGGAGTGCTTATCTGAATGGTAAGGGGAGTATTCCCATGCGCGGGGTGGCTACGATTGAGAAAATTCAACCGGGAAAACGTAAGCGCATCCGCGATTGTATTATCGTGACGGAGTTACCCTATCAGGTGAATAAGGCGGGGTGGATTGAGAAAGTAGCCGATTTGGTCAATCATGGCAAGTTAGACGGCATTTCGGATATTCGGGATGAGAGCGATCGCTCTGGAATGCGGGTGGTATTGGAGCTGAAAATGGATGCCCAACCGAGTGAAGTTTTAGCCCATCTCTATCATCAAACCCCGTTGCAAACCAATTTTGGGGCGATTTTTTTGGCGCTGGTGAATGGAAGTCCCCAGCAGTTGAGTTTGCGCCAAGTGCTGCAAGAGTTCCTCAATTTTCGGGAACAGACCCTAACACGCCAATATAACCATGAGTTGGAACAGACGCGCAAACGTTGCCATATTCTGGAAGGGTTATTATTGGCTTTGGAAAATTTGGATCGGGCGATCTCTATTCTCAGAAATGCTGCTGACGGCACAACGGCTAAAGCGCAATTGCAAAAAGCGCTCAAGTTACAACCGGCTCAAGCGGATGCTTTGTTAGCCATGCCCATGCGTCGGTTAACGGGGTTAGAGCGCCAAAATTTACAGACTGAGTTTGACCAACTCACTCAACGAATTCAAGAATTGGAGCAATTGCTCAATGAGCGATCGGAATTGCTCAAATCTTTGAAAAAAGAACTGCGTAGCCTCAAGCGTCGCTATGATAACCCCCGACGTACACGCATTCAAATGGCTAATGATAGGGACTCTGAGACTCCCAAGCGTAGTCAGTCAGGGGAGTCTGGAGGATCGTCGAGGCGATCGAAACGTACCCAGAAGGGGAAATCTTCTGTCCGTCAGCAAGAGAATATCCAGGAGTTATCTTTATCTCTGGAGATGAGTTATCTGGAGATTACTTATGGGGGATATGTGCGCCGCGTCCCTGAGCTGAGTGCGGATGCAGGGGAGGGGATGGCTTCGGCTCTAAGTTGTTATCGAGCGGGAGCGGATGCGGATTTGTTGCTGTTGACGGTGGATGGCAAAGGTTATAGCGTAAAAGTGGGTCAAGTGCCCACCAGTAGTAATTCCCAGGGTATTCCCCTAAACAGTTTAGTGCCCCATAGTGGCACGGGCCAACCGCCGGATGTGGTGGCTCAGTTTGTGTTAACGGAGTATGGTGAGGATCAAGATTTGGTGTTGGTGACGGAGGAGGGACGGATTAAGCGACTGCCTTTGGTGGAGTTTGCCAATTTGCGAGCCAGTGGGTTAACGGCGCTGAAGTTGAAGGAGGGCGATCGCCTCAAGTATGTGTATTTAGCGGGGCCGAGGTCACAATTATTGTTAGGAACATCGGGAGGCCGGATCTTACGCCTAGATATGAATTCGGAACAAGTGCCGGTTTTAGGCCGCACTGCCCAGGGTTATCAAGCCCTGAGATTGCGAAAACAGGAGCAGTTAGTCGGTTGTGTGGTGGCTCGTCCCCAGGATCGGATTCTGTTGGTGTCCGAGATGGGATTCGGAAAACGGGTTCCTGTGGAGGTCATTCGCCAAGGAAATCGCGGCGATATTGGCACGCAGGCGCTGCAATTTAGCCAACGTAGCGATAATGCTACCCATCGCTCGCGCGATCGTATGGTGGGTATGGTGTTAGCCCCTGCGGGGGGACAAGTACAAGCAGTTAGCAGCAGTCAACGGTTTTGGCGGTTAGAGGTGGATCGAGTGGAAGAGATGGGTAAGGATGGAACCGGTGATCGGTTGTTTAAGTTACAGTCTCAGGAAACCTTGAAGGATCTTTATCTCTTGGAGAGACCGCGATCGAAGTAGGTCTTCTCTTGAAAGTAACAAGCCATCATTAGGAAACTGTGTGGGTAAACTAATCTTATGTTGTTCGATTTGTCGTTGCGCCAGGGAGAGATCTACAAGTTGCTCACTCGACTTGGTAGGAAGAAAGCAGGACTTTAGTGGAGTTACTTACAGCCCTAATCTATGGGTTTGAGTTGTCATTGCGATCCTAGGGAAGCGATCGCTAAGATTAGCGAGATTGCTTCATTCTACTCCGCGACCTTCGCAATGACAGTAAATCTATAGTGGTTCCCAAAATTGGCTATAATAGACACAACTTAGATGATTCGATGGTTTAATATATGAAAATAATTAACAAAAATCAATTAACAAGTGACTTGTCCAATGTGTTGCGACGGGTTGAGGTAGAAGGGGAAGAAGTTTTAGTCACCGATGGCGATCAACCGATTATTACCATTTCTCCCTATAAGAAATCCATCCCAACTTCAGAGTTATTCAAAAATATGCGCGGGAAAGTTAAATATTTTGAAGACCTAACCAACCCAACAACTGAAGAATGGCAGGAAATATAAAAATTGTTCTGGATACTTGTGCTTTGATTTGGTGGAGTTTAGATCCTGCTCACCTTTCTCCCAAAGCCAAACAAGCAATCGATCGCATGGAACAGGATAAAAATGGACTGATTTCATCCATATCAATTTGGGAAATCGCTATCAAAATTAAAAATAATAAATTAGACTTGGGTGTGGATATTGATGAGTATATTGCCACGTTGAAAAAGTCTGATGTTATTCGTTTCGTCCCGATAGATGAAGAAATTTGGCTAGACAGTGTGCGATTATCATGGGATCATCGAGATCCAGCAGATAGAGTCATTGTTGCCATGGCTCAAGCAAATCAAGCTCCTATTATTACCGCAGATCGAAAAATAGCTGATTTCTATTCGCCAGTTGTTTGGTAAGAATATCACGGTCTTTAGTCATATTTTCTTTTCTGTCACTTTCGGAAAAGCTTTAGCTTTTCATAATCGTAGAGTATAGATAAGGCAGGTGATAGCGTAGATGAAATTGTAATGGAAAAATCAGTTAAATTAAGGTAAATTTTTAATTCTTGATTGTGTGAGATAACGTGGCAACAGTAGTTTTAGAAAATGTTTATAAGCACTTTGATCGGGCTGTTTCATCAGCTCCATCTGAGATTGAGGGTAAAAATGCTCAGAACCAGAAGGCTCCGGTTTTGCGGAATGTTAATTTGACGGTGGAGGATGGGGAGTTTTTGGTGCTGGTGGGGCCGTCGGGGTGCGGGAAGAGTACCCTGTTGCGGATTATTTCGGGTTTGGAGAGTTTGACGGGGGGACAGGTTTGGATTGGCGATCGCCAAGTCAATACCTTACCGCCAAAAGCTCGCAATACGGCCATGGTGTTCCAAAATTATGCCCTGTATCCCCATATGACGGTTTATGAGAATATCGCCTTTGGCTTGAGACGGGGGAATTCAGCCCCCTCGATGAAAGAGTGGATCAAGCGCGGGGGAGTGGCATGGACGCGATCGCTCCCTCCTGGTTTGCGCTATCTTTCCCCAGAAGAGCGTCAAATTCAAGCGCAGGTGCAACAGGTGACGCGATTATTGGAAATTGAGACCCTGTTGGAGCGTCTACCGAAGCAGTTATCTGGGGGACAGAAGCAACGGGTGGCTCTGGGACGGGCGATCGCCCGAAATCCCCAAGTTTTCCTCATGGATGAGCCATTATCCAATCTAGATGCCCAATTACGAACCCAAACGCGATCGCAGATTGTACAACTCCAACGTCAAGTCGGAGTAACCACCATTTATGTCACCCACGATCAGGTCGAAGCAATGACCATGGGCGATCGCATCGCCGTCATGAATCAAGGAGAATTGCAACAAGTAGCCCCCCCCTTAGACCTCTACCATCGCCCCGCCAATCAATTTGTCGCCCAATTTATCGGTTCTCCACCGATGAATTTTATCCCCGTCGAGCTGTCTGCCCCCCTGTTATTACGCCATCCCCAATTTCGCTTTACCCTACCAGAAGCCTGGCAATATCCCTTACAGAAATTTGGGGAATCTGCCCTCATCTTAGGCATTCGCCCGGAACATCTTCAAGAGAGCGCCCCCGCACCTAAAAATTTACCCATTCAGGTCACTGCGGTGGAACAACTCGGCCATGAAACCCTAGTTTCGGGACGACTCTCAGGAGAGTCTACAAAGCTTAATCTCAGATTGGCGGGGCCGCGCTCCATTCAGAGCGGCGAAACCCTCTGGTTTTCCATGGTTCCTAACCAGATTCATCTGTTTTCGGCTCAAACTGGATTAGCAGTTTTCCCAATTGAGGAGCAAAACCATAAGAAGTTCTGAACCGTAATCAAAACTACAGCCAAGTCTCTCTCATTTTGTTAATATTTATTTACACTGACAAATTGAGTATGAGGGTTTCAATCCATGGAAGATCGGGAAACTTTACCGAACCGTAACGCTTGGAAGGTCGGATTCACCCCCCAAGCAGAAATCTGGAATGGTCGTTTAGCGATGGTCGGCTTTGTGGTTGCTCTAGGGATTCAATTCGCTTCTAGTGATGGATTTCTCGGTCTTTTTGGACTATAGGGCTAGGGGGAGGCAAAAGGCAAAAGGCAAGAGGGAAAGCCAAGTTGTCCTTTTTAGGGTGGCTACATAGCCAACAGACGGCAGGTTAATACTTGCCGTCTATCAGGGTTAATTAAGGCCAAAATCTAGCCGATATATTCCCGTAAAATGCTATTCCGGTTGGGGTGGCGCAGTTTACGCAGGGCTTTTGCCTCGATTTGCCGTATCCGCTCCCGCGTAACATTAAAGATTTGCCCAATTTCCTCTAGGGTTTTCATGCGTCCATCATCTAAGCCATAGCGCAGACGCAAAACATCCCGTTCGCGAGGACTGAGGGTTCCGAGGACTCCTTCTAAATCTTCCCGCAGCAAACTCTTAGAAACATCGTCTTCTGGAGTTTCGCCATCAGATTCAATGAAGTCTCCTAAACGAGAGTCTTCTTCTTTACCAATGGGCGTTTCTAGGGAGATGGGCAGTTGGGCAGATTTGGCGATGAACCGCAGTTTTTCGATGGTCATTTCCATGCGTTCTGCGATTTCTTCCTCGGTGGGTTTGCGTCCCATTTCTTGGGAGAGCAGTTTAGTGGTCTTTTTAATCCGAGAAATGGTTTCGTACAGATGAACCGGAAGGCGAATGGTACGAGATTGATCGGCGATCGCCCGCGTAATCGCTTGACGAATCCACCAAGTCGCATAAGTTGAGAACTTATAGCCTTTCTCATGATCGAATTTTTCGGCGGCTCGAATTAAGCCTAAGCTCCCTTCCTGAATCAAATCCTGGAAGGATAGGCCCCGATTCATATATTTTTTGGCGATCGAAACCACCAGACGCAAGTTGGACTGTACCATTTTGTCCTTAGCCCGTCGTCCCAAATGCAGACGATAGCGAAACTGGGGTAAAGGCATTCCCACCGATTCAGCCCATTCTGCATCACTTGGCTCTCGTTCTAGCCCTTCTTCTAAATCGTCTCTGAGACGCTCTAATTCTAATAAATCAGCAATTTTACGAGCCAGTTCGATTTCTTCGTCAGCCCTTAACAGTCGAATACGACCAATTTCTTGTAAATACAGACGAATAGAGTCTTCTGTATAATGCTTCTTCTTGACTTGGGTCTTCCGACGGATCGCACGAACTTTGCCAGACTTACCGTCGTCCTCGTCCGGAGTTGTGCCTAGATAATCTTCTTCTAGCTCTTCCTCCTCTATTGCGTACAGTGCCTCTTCAAGTTCGGGGGGTTCGAGGGTTGGGAGTAGGTTTTTAGCCTGGGTCATGCCGCGTTCCTCATGCTCCTTTAAATATCTTAAGAAATCAAGTTGAGAAATTGTCTTGGTGAGTATTTCTTCACCATTCTCTACCAACAAACCTTTCAAGTTTAACAATACTTGAGAGATCTGTGGGCCAGATTTTAGAAAATTCGAGGGTTCTCTCTAGTTTCTCTGCTCCAGTAAGTCTGGGGGGAGAGACCCTAAACTCTTCTGAGAGGGTTCGTTGACCCCTACTCTAGAAAGGCTCCCCCGATCCGGCTACACCAGTACACTCAAAAATCAAGACACTCTTGGTCTTTGGCTAAATTAGCCATCTGGGTACTGGAGTTTTACCAGGGAGTTAAATACAAGGGGAGTAAAAGTTAGGGTTGGCTTTGTCGTACTACAAAAACACGAAAATGTAGTGGTTTTTGTAGATGGACGTTACTAGGGTAGAACCTTACGGTTAACCAGCAATTGAATTGCCCTAGGGATCTCAATTGCCGCCTATTTTCTGTTAAGTTAACTCACTTTTGGCCAAAATGGGGGGGGCAATTAGGTTAAGTTAATTGACAAATTTAACGTTTTAGCGGCAAGCTCTGGTTTTCTGGAGTCTAAGATGGGGGCAAGGCATCGGGCCAGTCGCGCTCTTTCAGGGGACTGGGTAGATCGAGAACTTGCCCATCAATGAGAACTGATTTTACAATGGGGTCTCGTAAGCTTACCCACAAACTGCAATCCTGGTCTGTGATACTAATAACGACTAGGGTTCCATTTTGAGTCAGTTTACAGCCAAACTGATAGAGTTGGGCCCGAAATTGGGGCGCGAGGGTGTATAACCGACAAAACATTTCCTGTTGGTAGTTCATTCCCTCTTGAATCTGGTCATTCAACCAGAATTTAAAGGTAAAAAGGGTGCTTTCTTTGACGACCAGAGGTAACACAATAGTTTGGCTGTAAAATCAACAAGCTAAAAGTAAGGCTCCAAGATTAGGATACAGACGTTGTGTCCTAATCTTGAGAATGGGTAAGATTAAACACAAACTTGGGTTTGAGAGCGGACATGCTCTACGAAATTAGAGAGGATTTGCAATCCGGCACGGTCTGATTTTTCGGGGTGGAATTGAACAGCCATGAGGTTGTTTTGGGCGATCGCCGCAGTTACGCTTTGAGTTCCATGGGTTACCGTGGCCCCGCAGACCCCTTTATCCTGGGGATCGACATAGTAGGAGTGGACAAAATACATCCAAGAAGCAGTTGATAGGTGCTTCCATAAAGGGATATCCGGTTGGGTGAAGTGGAGGTGATTCCATCCCATGTGAGGAATGGTGATTCCCGGTTCCCAGTGGAAACGACGGACTGCTCCAGGGAGAATCCCCAGACCCGGTTGTTGTCCTTCTTCACTATAGTCAAAGAGAATTTGTAACCCTAAACAAATCCCCAGAAAGGGCTTACCACTGGCGATCGCCTCCTTAATCGGATCTTCTAGGTGGCGCGATCGAATATGCTCCACGGCTGGATCGAAGGCCCCTACCCCTGGCAAAACCACAGCATCTGCTTGCTGAATTTCTGCGGCCAGGTCGGTTATTTTTGGGGTTGCACCGGCTTTTTCGAGTCCCTTACAAACCGAGTGCAAGTTACCCATATCGTAATCGATGACGGCGATAACTGACATGGTGTTTTATCCTTAACTCAATTGGCGAATATGCCCTTATTGTAGGTGTATTGTCGGTGATTATTAATGTAAATTAATGTAACAATTTCCGAGAACTTGCATAAAAATGGCTGATTTCAAGTGAGAACCCTATAGGGGAAATCTTTCTCCTGTGGTAATGGTGCTGAAACTTATGACTCCTCAATTTTTACTGGTTTTTCCCAATATGTTTGGCTTCAAAGGAGGAATCCAGGTCTATTCTGCCTTCCTCCTCCAGGCTTTACAACAGCTCTATCCTGAATGTCAATATCATGTCTTACTCAAATATGACCGAAAGATTCCCCCATCCCATGATTTTCTCCCTCAAACACGATTTTGGGGTTTTGGCCGCTTTCCTCGTTGGATGCAAAGTCTGCTTTTAGCACTCATTTTACTACAACTCAGTCTTCAAAAGCGTCCCCAGTTAATGATTTGTACTCATGTTAACTATAGTGTGGTCTTCCATTGGATTAAGCGATGGTTGGGGATTCCCTATTGGGTCGTTGCTCATGGAACTGAGGTTTGGGACATTGCGGAAATTGGGCTACAGAGGGCACTTTGTCATGCCGATCGCGTAGTCGCTGTCAGTCAGTATACGCGATCGCGGCTACTGTTAGAACAGAAGTTAAAACCAGCGCAAGTGGTTGTCTTACCCAATACTTTCGATCATCGACGGTTTGAGATTAAACCCAAACCCAAGTATTTACTCGAACGCTATGGACTCTCTCCAGAACAACCGGTCATTTTAACCGTGAGTCGTCTCGGACGTTCCGCCCGATATAAAGGGTATGGCATCCTTTTGGATGCTCTGGTTTTACTGCGCCCAAAAATTCCCAATCTTCATTATGTATTAGTCGGGAAAGGGGACGATCGCCCGTGGATTGAAGCGAAAATTGAGACTCTAAATCTGAGTTCATCCGTTACCCTCACGGGCTTAATTCCTGATGAAGAACTCTGCGACCATTATAATCTGTGCGATGTTTTTGCTCTTCCCAGTAAAGGAGAAGGCTTTGGTATTGTCTATTTAGAGGCCATGGCTTGCGGAAAACCCGTATTGGGGGGAAATCAGGATGGGGCGATCGATCCCTTAGCGGGAGGAGAATGGGGCAGTTTAGTCGATCCTGAAGATGTGGAGGCGATCGCCCATACCCTTTACAAAATTTTACAAAAAAAATACCCCAACCCTCGATTCTATGAACCTGAATCCCTCCGAAATTATGTGATACAAACCTACAGTACCGATCGATTTGTTCATCAACTCAATCGCTTACTTTCTCAACAAGCTCTTCCCCGTCTATGAAGCCTTCTTCAGGTCACCTCAATCAAGCCTTATTGCTACTACTGCTTGGATCATCCCTCCTATCACGGCTGAAAGTTCCTGATGTGGGCATTGGTATTCATTTTATCCTCATGGGATCGGTGGGACTCGTGGCAATTATCCACAATTGGCCAGCCCTAATCCGGGAATTTCGCTGTCATCGTCAGTTATGGATATTACTAGGCTTGTTTTATAGTTGGGTCTGGATTTCCGCCCTTTTGAGTGATTGGAGAGCGATCGCCCTTTACTATAGCTTAAAATACTCAATCTATGCGATCGTTTTATGTGCTTTCGTGGCTCTGCTGAGGGCAATACCCCAGACTTCAACCGCCGATAAAATAGCGTTGTCTATTCTGACTTTGATCGGGATGGGAGGATTTCTAGAACAAGCCTTTCCCCACAATGAGCTAATCAATTTCTTCAGCTACCCCGATCATTATCCCCGTATCCACTCCATTATCCAAGGCCCCAATCCCTTTGGCGTACTGATGGCCATCAGTAGTATCATCACCTTACTATGGAATCGCGATCGCTCCTATCTTCCTCGCCAATATTGGGTGTATCCCTTCATTATCCTCATTGCCCTATCCGGAAGTCGTAACGGTTGGCTCGTCTTTGCGATCGGCTTAGTTTTAGTCAGGATCAATAACTATATCTCCTTTCGATTAGCAACCAACCTTTTCCTGTTTCTAATCGTTTGTTTACTCCTCATTCAACCCTCCTCCGAGCGCATTATTCCCCAACTCTGGGCCAATCTCAATACACCACAAGCGGCGATCGCCCAGACTTCCTCCATCAACTTAGCCACCTTTCACCCCCCAGCAGTCCCCCACACCTCCGTAGATGATCGATTCATTTTATGGAAACAAGCCACCAAAACCGCATTAGAATACCCAGTTTCTGGAGTAGGAATTGGCGTATTTCAGGAAGTCTTTTGTCATCAAATCTATGGTCACTCTCGCTTTAATACCCACAACCTCTTCTTGGGGATCTGGGTTGAACTGGGCATCATTGGTGTTTTATTCTTTGTATTGACTTTAGGCGTAGTCTGGAAAATAGCAGTTAAAGACCATCAAACCCTGCTTCACTTTATTCCCTCCATTCTCTTCTTATCCTCCCAAATGGTTGATTACTTTATCTATGAATATGCAGTAACCACCATAGCTATTTACTGGTTCGTACGTCCCCTCATTCAGTCTCGCCCCCGAATGGTATCCGATGTAATTCATAAATGATAAACTACTATATAATTAGACACCGATCTTACCCATCATTTATGCTTAATGAACCCTCTTGGATATACCTCGCTGCTCCCTTATTTACACAAGCCGAGCAAGAATTTAATGCTAAATTAGCGCAACAATTACAATCTGCTGGCCACACTGTTTTTTTACCCCAAGAAGAAGCAAAAAACCTGACTAAAACTGAAGATATATTTAAGCGCTGTTTATATGGACTCGATCGCGCCCATCTCGTCTTAGCAATATTAGATGGTTCAGACGCAGATTCTGGCACTTGTTTTGAAGTTGGATATGCTTACGCTAAGAAACTACCCGTGATCGGCTTACGAACAGATTTTCGGGGAACGGGAGATGACTGGGGATTGAATTTAATGCTACTTCAAAGCTGCAACCATTTACTCCTAGCTAAACAGAACCTACCCAAAACAATTCCCTCTAACATTACAATGATTGCTCCGGGAGAAGATTACTTTCCCATTTTGCAGAAGATCCTAGAATAATCCCCTATATATCATAAGATTGGGCATCCACATTTTCTAGTTCAAAAGCCTTGGCATCTTCTTCAAGTAAGAGGGAAGGATTTTGAAGTAAAAATGGTAATCCAGCACCTTGTAATCCCCGTTTAATCCGTTCGGGAGTTTCTGGAAAGAGAATAAAGATGGGCAAAATTTTCTCAGAACCTTCACTAATAATATGGGAATAATTCAGAGGCATCACCCACTGATAATCCCCATCTAACCAAACTTGAGTTTGTCGCCATCGTCCCAATAGATCGGAAAAATCTTCACCGGGACGGTGAATAAAAACAAAAATCTCTACTCCTGTCTTAATTTTCCACTCTGGATCGCACATAAGCAAACCCAGATCGCAAGGGAGCTGGATTAATCCAACCGGAGGCTGATGAGTTCCTTCAGAGATAATTTCCCTCGGTTTCAAATCCACAATAGGCAAGGGGATAGAAATCAAACTATCTTCCGGTCGTCGGAGACTGGGCAGAAATTCCACATAGGGGCGATATTGACGCAACAGGGCGATCGCCGACTTCAGATTACTGTATTCTGCTAATAGGGCTTCATAATGGGATTTTTTAATCGTCATCGTCTTAATTTATCGTCTATCTCACCATAAACGGAGAATCCATCCATCATCGGATTGACTTCTCCGTCATCATTTCAGAGCTTACATCGTTTCAAACACCTTAAACATCGGTAGGTACATCGCCAGCAAAATCGAACCCACCATACCCCCGATGACCACAATCATCACCGGTTCAAGCATACTGGTTAACCCTTTTACCGCTTGTTCCACTTCATCTTCATAGAAGTCAGCCACCTTCATCAGCATTTGGTCAATTTGTCCCGTTTCTTCCCCAATACTAATCATCGAAATCGCCAGGGCAGGAAACACCTTATACCGGTCAAGAGCTGCACTAATCATCCCCCCCCCTTGAATTTCTTGGCGGGAAGCTTCCACCGCATCAGCAATCGTCTGATTTCCCGATGTATCCCGGACAATTTCCAAAGAGGTTAGAATCGGAACCCCTGCACGGGATAGCGTACCGAACGTGCGGCAAAACCGAGCCGTCGCCGTTTTCTTAATCAAATCCCCAAACAAAGGCAATTTCAGGAACTGTTTATCCATGATTTTCTTACCTTGAGGGGTTTTGTACCAGTTATCATAGGCAACTTTTAGAACAATCAAGATGACAAGCAACGTCACTGACTTTTTCGCATCGACCAAAAAACCACTAATCACCAACATCATTTGAGTAAACGCAGGCAACTCGACTCCAATATCTTCAAAGATGCCAGCAAATGTCGGAATCAGAAACACCGTTAAGGCAATAAAAATAATCACAGCCAAACTCCCCACAGTAGTGGGATAAGACATAGCTGACTTCATCTGGTTTTGCAGCCTAGCCGAATCTTCCAGCAACTTCGCTAGACGGTTGAGGACATCATCGAGTACCCCCCCAACTTCCCCGGCTGAAACCATCGCCACATACAGGTCATCATAACAATCGGGGTGTTTACCCATAGACTCAGATAAACTTGACCCCTCTTGCACTTCTGCCGAAATTGCTTTGAGTGCCCTTTTCAGTTTAGGGTTTTCACATTGTTCAGTTAAAACCCCTAGACAGCGCACCATTCCCACCCCAGCATTGACCATCGCCGCAAACTGGCGAGAAAAGATGGCTTTATCTTTTACGGTGACACTAGCAGTCGCCGCCGCAAAGTTTTCATTTAACTCGTCGAAGTCAATGTTGGCAAAGTCAAATAGGGGTGCTTTTTTGACTTCGCCGACCTCTAACCCTCGACTGAGCAACTCAGAACGAGCTGCGCCAAGGGAGTCCGCTTTAACGGTTTCTCGCTTGGCATTTCCCATGGAATCTCGAACATCAGCAACAAAGTTAGGCATAGCTCATTTACTTCATCAAATTATTGGGGTGGGTGAATCAGTTACATTTAGAGTTTTTGTTTGGCAGGTTGAACGAGGCGCATCAGCTCATCGACTTTATTGCATTTGCCGATCGCATCTTCATAGGAAACTTTGCCATCATTAACCAATTTCGCCAGCGCCATTTCCATCGTTTGCATTCCCAGTTTCCCACCGGTTTGAATCGCCGAGTAAATTTGAGTCGTTTTTCCTTCCCGAATCAAGTTAGCAATAGCTGGCGTATTCACCATAATCTCCTGAGCTGCACAGCGTCCTCCACCCATTTTAGCCACCAAATTTTGGGAACAAACCCCCACCATCGAACTCGACATTTGCGCCCGAATTTGGGGCTGTTGAATGGGAGGGAACACATCCAATAACCGGTCAATCGTACCCGCCGCATTATTGGTGTGCATGGTTCCAAAGACCAAGTGACCCGTTTCCGCCGCCGATACCGCTAGACTAATGGTTTCCAAGTCCCGCATTTCCCCCACCAGAATGATATCTGGATCTTCCCGCAACGCCGCTTTCAAGGCATTAGAAAAGCTCTTCGTATCTTCTCCCCGTTGCCGTTGGTGAAACAAACTTTTAATATTAGGGAACACATACTCAATCGGGTCTTCTACCGTCAGAATATGTTCAGCACGGGTGCGGTTAATCAAATCCAAAATCGCCGCCATAGTCGTAGTTTTACCCGATCCAGTTTGTCCGGTTACTAACACCATTCCCCGTGGACGCTCGGACATTTCCCGCATAATTTCTGGAACGCCCAACTTCTCAAAATTAGGAATTTTAGAAGCCAATGCCCGCAGACAAGCCGCATAACAGCCCCGTTCCCGATACACATTCACCCGGAAGCGAGAGAGTCCTTTCACCCCATAGGCACAGTCCAATTCCCAGTTTTGTTCTAAATCTTTACGCTGGTTATTGTTGAGCATCCCAAAGATCAGGCGCTGACAGTCTTGAGGATCGAGCATTTCCCCAAACTGAGGCTGGGGAGTTAATTTACCACTGAGACGAAAATAGATCGGCGCACCGGCTTGAATGTGCATATCCGATCCTCCTTGTTCAACCAAGGATTCCATTACATCTTCGATCATGTAGTCCATAAGGATTCCTCCTACAATCAGTTACACAACAGTTAATCCATTTAAACCCCATACATCTAGATCGAAAAAGGGGATATTAATCACTAAATCTAGGGGTCATACAATAGGGACAATCTATCCATTCTTGCTGAAGTCCGGCTCCACAGACACGACAGGTCAGCCCTACTTTTCGTTTGGCTTTGAGTTCTGCCTCTAAACCGCTATCGGTAAAGGTTACCCGCTCTACTTCTTCTAGGGTAGTCGATCCTTCCCGCACCAAGTTTAAGCTATAGGCTAACAGGGTAACCATGCCTTCTTCAACGGCTGCTTCTTTAATCCGTTCCGTGGGTGCGCCTTGGTTAATCAGAACTTGTAGATTTTCAGTGACCCGCAGCAGTTCATAGACCCCACAGCGTCCTTTATACCCCACGCCATTACATTTAGTACACAGTTCTCCTTGTTCTTTTAAGGCTGCCCGTTCATCGGGGGCAATGGTGTTGGCTTTATAGAGGGTTAAATTTCCTTCTTTGGCCGCAGATAAACCAAAACGAGAGAGTTCCTCTGGGGTGGGGGTATAGGGGGTGCGACATTCACTACAGACTCGTCGCATCAGCCGTTGGGCGACTACTCCTAGGAGTGCCCCGGAGACCATGAAGGGTTCTACACCCATTTCATCTAGGCGGGCGATCGCCCCCGATGCATCATTGGTATGCAAGGTTGTCAATACCAAGTGTCCGGTTAAGGCAGCTTCAATCGCCGTTTTTGCCGTTTCCTTATCCCGCGTTTCTCCCACCAGAATCACATCCGGGTCTTGCCGCAAAAACGCCCGCAGAATGGCGGAAAAGTCCATGCCTTTTGCCCGCACCACCTGCACCTGGTTAATTCCCGGAAGGGCATATTCAATTGGGTCTTCAGCCGTGGAAATATTAATTCCTGGATCGTTGCGTTCAGCCAAAATCGAATACAAGGTCGTCGATTTACCCGACCCCGTAGGCCCCGTCACCAGAATCAGTCCAAAGGGTCGAGAAGCCATTTCTCGAACCATTTCCAAGGTTTCTGGATCGGTAATCAGTTTATCCAAGCCCAACTGGGTTGAGGCATTATCCAAAATCCGCAGGACAATTTTTTCACCATAACGAGCGGGCAGAGTATTCACCCGGAAGTCTACTTTCCGACCTTGGAAGACCCGGCGAATCCGACCATCTTGAGGTTTGCGTCGTTCCGCAATATCGAGATCCGCGATAATCTTAAATCGGGAGGTAATGGCTGGAATAATCTTTTTCGGGAAAGGAGGGAAGGGCTGTTGCAAGACCCCATCTTTGCGAAACCGAACCCGCAAGTTTTCCTCTTGGGGTTCCACATGAATATCAGAGACTCCTTCCGATAAAGCTTTCGCGAGAATCTGGTTAACCGCCTTAATCACGGGGGCACTTTCGGCATCTCCCAGGGCTTTATTCAGGTCAGCATCGGAGACTTCATCATCCTCACCTTCTTCGAGATCGACTTCCCCAAATTGGCTAATATCAATTTCTAGTTGTTTAGAATCAACCTTTTTCGGATCGGGTGATTTTTTAACCTGTTCATCCAGATATTTAGAGATGATCGCCTGAAAATCTTCCGTGGTGATCACCATCCGGTTCATGGTTAGCCCCTGGGGACGCAAGACCCGATTGAGATCATCCTGAGCCGCTAAGTTATCGGGGTCTACCAAGGCCACCAATACGGCGGGAGGATTGGCGTTATTTTTAGACAGGGGAACCAATTGATAGCGCCGACACAGATCCAAAGGGATCAATGTATCAATCAGTTCACTGACTTGATTCGTATCGATTTCATTAATTTCCGGATCGAGGGAATCGACACCGTATAGAATTTTGAGTTCAAAAAGTTGCTGCTTTTTGTACTGGCGAATCAGATCTGGGGAAAGTTGCTTACCGGTGAGTTGCTCCAGCACTTCAGTGAGCGATCGCTTACTTTTCCGGCTTTCCACCAGAGCCTTTTCCATATCATCTCGCTCAATAAACCCAGACTGAACCAGTTTATTGCCAAAGGGAGAGAGATTATTGGCAACAGCAATCAAGGCTTTAGACTGCTGTCGGCGTTGCATGGGCGATTTTGTCATAAGGGGTGAAGATCTCCTCTAATATGAATTAATTTAGATATCCTCGGAAGAAACTAACTCTGAGTTTAAGAGTAGCCTAGAGGGCGCTTGCAGCTAATCCTTATTAGGGTCGAGAGAGATGTTACCATCTCCCCCTCCCGTTCAAAACCGGACATGAGACTTTCACCTCATCCGGCTACTAGCAAAATCAGTCATTGTCATTGATACGGTTCAGACTTCCATCACTGGCAGTCTTTTTGTC
>NZ_JAQPOK010000135.1 GCF_030068445.1 Roseofilum halophilum BLCC-M91
GCTTGTTTACTCGCTCAAGTCTGGGAGAGAGAAGGTCAGCCAGACAAAGCCTTAGAGTATTGGCGCAAAACCAAAGAAGATATCGACAAAGATGCTCAGGAGAAACTGAGCAAGCGCTCTAAAGAACAAGATGAGTGTTTAGGTCAAGCCAGATCGAGACTCCAAAGATTGACCAATCACAATCCACACGCAAAAATTGGAACTTGACCGCTAGGAACGGGTGACTGTTAACTGGTATAGTAACCGCCTTGTTTGCCTATTGCCTCTTGCCTTTTCCCTCTTGCCTAGCTAACCCATGACCTATACTGAGAGTCTTGCCCAACCTTCCCTCCTCGACCTCGCTAAGGAAGGTCATCCCCAGGCCATCACCTATTGGATGAATAGCTTACTTGCGCCGCAAGGGGTTTCGGTGCAGGTGAACCAGTCCCCTGATCGCTGGCTCAATGTTCAGGTCAATTTTCACCACCCGAAACGCAAAGATCAATGCTTAAATCTCCAGCAGCGTTTGGTGCGCTTTGTCTGTTATCGCCTGTGGACACTCAACTCAGCTTCTATTCACCAAGTTAGGATTATCGCTAGGCAAGCAGGCGATCGCCGCATCCTCTGGAAGCAAGCTGTGCGAATTACGACTCCTGCCACTCAACAAAGCAGCGTCCTCGCTCTCTCTCCCAGTATTTCTACGCCTGCGCCTTTAACATTCCGACTGATGCGAATATTATTCATCAGTCGCTTAACTGCCGTTAGTGTTATTCTGTCCTGTTGGTGGTTTTACGCGCAACTCATCAATGCCCATTGGATTCATCAAAATCGATTGGCCACCTCTACCCCCATTCCCCTCGATCCTCCGCCTACCATCGCCCCGAGTCCTGAAGCTTCACCGAGTCCGGTTCCCTTACCGCCAAAACTTCAACCCTCTTTCAAAATGGTCGATGTTCCCGAACAGTTTCGTGGCAAAGTGATTAATAAAGCCGAGGCTTTGGCAATGCCCAAAGTTGTGGCATTAACCTTTGATGATGGCCCTTGGCCGAACACCACGGAACAAGTTTTAGACATCCTCAAAGAACATGAGATCAAAGCCACCTTTTTCTTCGTGGGACAGCACATGAAAACCTATCCCAAAATTGCCAAAAAAGTGGCGGATGCGGGCCATGCTCTGGGCAATCATACTGAACATCACTATACCCATACTCTCGATCCGCAAACAGCCGCCCAGGAAATCGAGTCCACCAGCAAACTAATTTTCGAGACCACAGGAATTAAAACCAAGCTGTTCCGCCCCCCAGGAGGCAATCTAGAGAGCGGTTTAGCCGATTATGCTGCATCTAAGGGCTATGGGATTATGATGTGGTCTTCGGACTCCGAGGACTATTATGTGTCTACCCCGGTGTTAATCGATAACGTCTTAAAGAGCGTCACCCCTGGTGGGATTGTACTCTTTCATGATGGGGGAGGCGATCGCCGCAACACCATTGAAGCCCTACCCCAAATTATCACCACCCTCAAAGAACAAGGCTATCGCTTCGTCACCGTTCCCGAACTCTTAGAAATTGAAGCCAAACAAACCC
Source organism: Roseofilum halophilum BLCC-M91 (assembly GCF_030068445.1). Classification (GTDB taxonomy): domain Bacteria; phylum Cyanobacteriota; class Cyanobacteriia; order Cyanobacteriales; family Desertifilaceae; genus Roseofilum; species Roseofilum halophilum. Next base: position 1,566 of record NZ_JAQPOK010000135.1, read on the forward strand.
CGTTAAATCAGACAGAAGAAGAATAAACTTCTTGCAGAAGTTAGGAGAATAGGGAACAGGGAGTTCCCCCCATTCCCCCATCTCCCCATTTCCTAAGCATCAACCGTACGCCCTTTTTGCGGGAAAATGCCCGCCGGACGGATTTGCAAAAAGGCAATAATGAAAGCAAACACCATTACCTTCGCCATGCTCGTGGTAGCGAAAAAAGTAAAGAAATCAGCGACGGGTTGAATGGGTGTGGCAACTAAGGCCAGCGTGCCAGAGCCGATCAGATAATTCAATGTGCCGATGGATAGGGCTGCCACTAAACTACCGACTAATTTACCCACACCCCCCACGACAACCACCATAAAGGCATCGACAATATAATTTTGTCCCGTATTCGGCCCCACAGAACCGAGTAAGCTAATGGCACATCCGGCAACTCCCGCTAACCCCGAACCCAGGGCAAAGGTGAGTGCGTCTACTTGGTTGGTGGGAATGCCTAGGCAGGCGCTCATGGTGCGGTTTTGGGTGACGGAGCGGATGCGTAAGCCCCAGGGCGATCGCTGTAAAAAGACGTAAATTCCCACAATGCAAAGCGCCGTCAAGCCCATAATAAAGAGCCGAGCGTAGGGGAGCTGGAAGTTCAGAACAGGAAGCCCCCCCCGTAACCAAGAGGGGGCAGTAACATCCACATTTTGCGCTCCAAACCAGGGTTGAGTGACTGCCAGCTTGAAGATATTACCCAGGATCGCCCCTGTAGTAATGGCAATACCCGCAGAGAGGGGAAAGAGGAGGGAAATGGCCCATTTCCGAATCTGCACAAAATTCGGGCGACGGGATAACAACCACCATCCCCCAAAAAACAGCAGCGCAAATATTCCCAGTCCTGCCACCATTTGCCAACTTACACTACGGACAAATTGCTGTAAAATTAAGCTCACGCCCCAGGTCGCTAACAGGGTTTCTAAGGGTCGGCCATACAAGAAGCGAATCACCCCCCGCTCTAAGATAATTCCCATAATAGCCGCCACTATAAACGCCGCAGGCAAGGCAAAAAAGATATACACTTCAAAAAAAGAATCGCCCATAGCCCTAAAGCCATTTTGCACCACAAACGTGGTATAGGCTCCCAGCATCATCAACTCGCCGTGAGCCATATTAATCACACCCATTAAGCCGAAAATAATCGCTAAACCCAGAGCAGCAATGAGTAAAACTGAGCCAATACTAATCCCGTTAAAAATTCCTTCGAGTAAGAGTTGCACCATCTTCTCCAAATCTAATGAATAAAATGGGTAGGGTGGGCATTGCCCACCCTACTACTGGTTAACAATTATTCATTGTTAATTGTTAATTACCCTAAATCTTATATTTGCCTCCTTTTGCCTTATCTGACCAGTCACAAGCAAAGCCCTTCGTTTCAGCCACAAACTGGTTCCAAGGAAGGGGGGTAACGGCCTCACCCGTTGCATTGACAATTTCAAACATGCCATCGTCGCGGACTTGTCCGATGCGTACCCACTTCGACAAGTGATGGCTATTATTCATCATCACCGGGCCTTCTGGAGCATCAAAGGTTTGACCATAGGCCGCTTCACGAACTGCATCTAAATCATCAGCCGTTCCTGCTGCTTCTACAGCTTGCTTCCAGATATGCACGCCAATATAAGCCGCTTCCATGGGGTCATTGGTGACCCGATCTTCTCCATACTTGGCCTTAAAGTCGCTGACAAATTTCTCATTGGCTGGACTATCCACGGTCATGAAATAATTCCAAGCCGCGTATTGATCCTGGAGATATTCTACGCCGATCGCCTTCACTTCCTCTTCCGCGATACTCACCGACATCACCGGATACTTATCTGGAGTCAGTCCAGCCCCTTGCATCTGCTTAAAGAACGCCACATTACTATCCCCATTCAGGGTATTGTAGATCACCCCACCATCGGGCAGCGCTTGGCGAATCTTAGTAATAATGGGGGTCACTTCCGTATTCCCCAAGGGCAGATAATCTTCTCCCACCGTGGTTCCCCCTTTAGCGGCCAATTGCTCCTTAATAATCGTATTGGCAGTCCGGGGGAACACATAGTCAGAACCGACTAAGAAAAATTCCGTGCCTTTTTCCGCTAACAACCAATCGACCGAAGGCTCAATTTGTTGGTTCGGAGCGGCTCCCGTGTAGAAAATATTCCTTGAGCATTCCTGGCCTTCATATTGCACAGGATACCAAAGCATGTGGTCTTTTTCTTCAAACACGGGTAAAACCGCTTTACGACTGGCGGAAGTCCAACAGCCAAAAATCGCTACCACTTGGTCTTGATCGATCAATTTTCTGGCTTTTTCGGCGAAGGTGGGCCAGTCAGAGGCTCCATCTTCGACGATCGCCTCAATTTGCTTACCTAACACTCCACCCATGGCATTAATGTTATCGAGGGCCAATTGGGTCGATTCCACCACGCTTTTTTCACTAATGGCCATGGTTCCGCTCAAGGAGTGCAAAATACCGACTTTAATCGTATCTCCCGCCGCTCCAGTGGTACTGTTGCTTTGGGCCACGGGTGAAGTTCCATCGCTATTTTCAGTGCTTGTATCTGGTGGCCCTCCACAGGCTTTGAGTAAAAGACTTGTGCCTACGGCCGCAGAACCATAGACCAGAAACTTACGCCGACCAATACGATGCGCCATACTGTATACACTCCTCTTGCCTGAGTTAAGAAAAAGTTAAGTCATTTGCCAGAAGATTTATTTTAATCTAGTGATAGAGTTTTTATGTGGTCTAGACTACAGAACTTTGTCATCATCTTCAGCACTGCTTTAGCCTTCCTCAAGGGTTGTCCCCTTGCGATCGAGCATGAGCGATAAAGCATCCACATGGATACCGTGAGTTTTCCAACTTTCTACCATCGCTGTACCCACATCAGTCCCTCGATCTGCCTGGACGAAAGCAATCAACGTGGGCCCTGCGCCACTAATGGCTACACCCAGAGCGCCTGCATTGATGGCAGCTTCTTTGACCTCATCGTAGCCAGGAATTAGGGTTTTACGATAGGGTTGATGAATTCGGTCTTCCATGCCCCGTTTCAACCATTCTGCGTTACCGGTTTCCAGGCCGCGCACTAATAGGCCGAGATGACTGATATTAAATATGGCATCTTGGCGATCGTACCTACTGGGCAGGATCTTGCGTGCGTCTGCGGTGGATAACTCAAAATTAGGAATCGCAACCACCGGAATAATACGCTCGTGCCAAGGAATATCGCAGATTAACCAACCGCTTTCGTCTTTTGTGGCTAAATGGCATCCCCCCAAGAGAGCGGGAACCACATTATCTGGAAATCCCTCTAAGGCGATCGCCAATTCCATCACTTCCATTTGGTTTAAGGGATTCCCAGCCCAATGGTTGGCCGCCATCAATCCCGCTACAATTGCGGTGGCTGAACTCCCTAACCCCCGCGTCAGAGGGATTTCCATATCAATCTCAATTTTCACCCCTGGGGTTTTTTTTCCCAAGCGATCGTACAACCGCTTAAAGGATTGATAGGCTAAGTTATCCGCCTCTGTAGTCAGGTGAGCCACATCAATGCCCTTGATGTCAATGTCTAGAGAACCCTTATCCGGTAGGGGGGAAAAGCGAAATTCGTTATACAATGTTAGGGCTGCACCCATACAATCAAAGCCAGGGCCTAAGTTGGCTGCGCTCGCCGGAGTCCTGACCGTCACTACCTCCACCATATCTGATTACTCCTTTTAAGATCATCGATTGTCCATCCTCCATTAAACCAAACGATTTAATTTTTGGGCCGTTTCATTAAGCTGCTGGGTTCCCTCCTTGGTTTGGCGAATATGGGTAGCAGTTTGTTGAATTCCCCCATTAATTTCCGTCATGGCGCTCATGATTTGGGCAATTCCATTGGCTTGTTCGCGAGCATTTAAGGAAATTTGTTGCACATTAATTGAAATTTCATTAATAGCCGAACTAATCAAATCGACGGCATGAGTGCCTGATTCTGTCGATTTTAGCGTTGCACTGGCCGATCGCTGAATATCTGCGATTAAATGACTGATTTTTTTGTGCCGATGAGCGACTATCATCGGCTAACTTACGAATTTCTTTAGCAATCACCGAAAATCCCCTGCCCTGTTCTCCAGCATGGACGGCTTCCACCGATGCATTTAGGGCTAACATATTGGTCTGAGCGGCTAAGTCTGCCAATAGATTGGTAATTCCATAGATTTGATCGAGTTGTTGAATCAGGACTTGCACTTGTTCCGAGATTTGATTAGAGGTAACTTTTAAGGAAACTTGGCTATTGGCAGCCGCAGACTCGGTGCTTTGCTGCCATTCTCCTAGGGCTAAGGCTAAGACTTGACGAACTGAGGCAGCCGCCGATTCTGCTTGTGTTGCCGATTGTTGAGCCGAGGTTTTGAGTTGTTCAATGGTGGTTGTGGTTTCATTAACGGCGATCGCCTGTTCGGATGAGCTTTGATCCTGTTGTTCCATCGCATCAGCGATTTGGGTGGCAGATGTGGCTAGAACTAAAGCTTCGTCATTTAAACGACTTAATAAAAATGAAATAATCAGATAACCCAGGATCATTGAAACAACAATTGAAATTAAAGTGACCATCCAAATTAATGCCGGAATTTTTTGGAGAGCCAAATCTTGTTCTTGTTTTTTTTCAAGATAAATTTCCTGCTCTTTACTCCTAAAATTCTGTAAACTTTCTAGGTCACTATTTAATCTTAAATTGGTAATTGACGACCCCCATTGTTCTCTTGCTGCATCGATATTATTGATTTCAATTAAATTCACTAAAGAACGATAAAAATCGACTTGTTCTTCAAGAAAATCTAAATATTCATCAACTAGACTGGCATCAAAGCGATCGTCTTGATTGACCAACTGTCTATAGTCTTGAAATTGAGATTCAAGAGTTCTAAACTCATCAAGAACTCGGGAGCGATTTTGTGGATTTGGATTAAGGATAAAATATCGCATATGAACTTGCATATTTCTCAGAGCATAGCCCATATTATCCCCCTGGTTTGAAATTGAACTAAACAGTTCTAAGTTTTCAATGATTTGAGAAGCAGAATTGACCTGATTATTCAAAAAGACACTCGATCCTAAAAACAAAAAAATTGGAAAAGAGTAGCCTAAAATAATCAGCCATCTAACGCGCAAGTTAATAGAATTAGGCATAAAAAAACCTTTAACAATGTATTAAATCCGGTAATTTAGCATGGCTGTACCACGCCAATGAGTACCCCTTTACCGTACAGTTTTGTCCGTTCTGCATACAGATCGATCTCAATCAGTTTACCATCGCTACATCTACCTTTACCATGATGGATTAACTGCTTGAGATCGCCCTGAAAACAATCTTGAATTTGGTTAAACACAGCACGCTTACTTTCGGCTGCCATTAAATCCAGAAATGAATCCAAACCCACCAATTCTGCAAACCGATACCCAAATAAATGGGCTAATTGGCGATTGGCATATAAAAACTTACTTCGCTCCGTGAGAATATATAATCCTAAGTTCGCTAAGGAGTCCTCTTGATTCGAGGATTCTTTCTGAGAGGCTTCTTCTGAAGCGATCGCCTGTTTCGAGGAGCGCGGGTCAACTTTCTGGTATTCTACATACAGCCGCACATTATCCAACACCACTCCCATTTGTTCGCCCGTTTTTTCCATTAAGCGAGCTGCCTCTGGGGTAAAATAACCGGGTTCAGAATGCATCAGGGTTAAAATGCCTAAGAGGGTTTGACGGCGGAAAATGGGCACGCCTAACGCTGAACGCACCACATAGGGTTCATCCGCAAGAGTTAACCATCGATCGTCGGTTTTTGTATCGGTAATTAAACCCACTTGCCGATGATAATTCACCCAACCCGCTAATCCTTGATCCAACACTTGCCCAATGATCGCCTCTTTTTGATCGCGAATGGTTGCCCCCCGTGCTAAGACACTGGCAACCACAGCTCCTTTTTGATCGAGGAAAAATAAGCTTCCTTCTTCCGCTTGAGTAAAGCGAATGGCAATTTTCAAGGTTTGCTGTAACACCGATCGCAGCATCAGCGAACCGGTGGAAGTCCGCATTAAGTTAGTAAACGTGCGGAGTAGTTCGTTTTGAGCTTCAAAGGCTTTTTGATCTTGTTTGAGATCTCGGATCTCTTCGTGTAAACGATCCAGTTCTGGGGTTAGGCTCTCATCTGGGCGATCGCTCATTCTTGTTTCATCCTTCAATTAAGGGGTATTCGCCGGTGCTGGAGGAGTCAAGGTTTCCGGCGATATATTAATAAAGGGTAGCGCACCTTGACCCCCCATTACCGTCGGAAAACGACCGTCCCATTTTTCAATCGCTAGTTTTTGTAGCAAAATTGGGGTTAAGGTTTGCCGTTGCAGGCGTTGAGCTTCTGCTTGTCCTTTGGCGCGGTTGATGTCTGCTTGGGCTACCTTTTCGGCTTTCAAGGCTTCAAATTCTGCCCGTTTTGCTTCTTGTTCGGCAATTTGTTTGGCTTCAATGGCTTTGGCAAATTCGGGAGAAAACGTCACATTAACCAGAGAAACATCATCGATTAAAATACCATAGGATGTAATTCTTTCTTTAAGTTGTTTGTCGATTTCCTGTTTTAAGTCCGTGCGTCGAGTAATAATTTCTTCGGCGTTTTTCTTCGCTGTTGCTGATTTCACGACTTCCGAAACCGAGGGCGTAATAATCCGAATCAGAATTTGCTCGCGATCGCCAATTTGTTGAAATACCTTATTTACCCTGGCTGGATCGATATGCCAATTAATAGCAATTTCCATTTTCACATCTTGTAAATCACGGGAAGAGGCTTCCGCATTCACATCATTTTTCTGTACCCTAACGCTCAAATTTTCGACCGTAGTCATCACGGGAATAATCGGATGGATTCCTTCGTCTAATATGCTATCCTGGACTTTGCCAAATTTCATTAATACTCCCCGTTCCCCTGCATTCACAATCACGAAGGGACGGAAAATCAGAGCAACAAACAGAAGAAAAAATACCCCCAATACTGGAATCATCAATTGGGGATTGGTCAATTGGGAATTGGAGGGAAAATTATTGGGTGATTTCATGATTAGAGAGAGCGCGTTACGTGCGGGTAAGGGGTAGAGAGAAAAGCGATTAAATCGGTAATTCGGGAATACTTTCGAGAGAAGGAAGAGACCATAAAGCGGAATCGGGAGTCACCTCTGCTACTTTATGACTAGACAGGCGATCACATCGACGAGCAAACGGACATCGACTACATTCAGAAGAAGTGACCGCTACTTGAGGAAAATTACTACCCTGGGCATAGTCTAGTAACCCTTGACTGAGTTGGTGCAAGAGTTGACTTAATTCCGTTTTTGTCTGTTGATGTTGCTCGCTATCATACCTGAACTCTAGAGAAGTCGCTCGATTGTGTAACGAAGGTTTACCTTTAACAAACCAGTAGGTTAGGGAGATTTGTTCCGGAAGATAGTCGCTGGTTTCGGCTAACACAAAGGGATAAAGGCGAGTTTGCCAATTTTGTTTCAGGCGATCGCTCTTTGGGGGTTGCAGATAGGTTTTCCAATCAATAATTTGCGCTTGGTGCGATCGGGCAATGAACAAATCATAAATTACTGTCAGCCAATAGCTCTCAAACACCATGGTGCGTTGATGTTCACTTTCCCGAAAGTCATCCCCATCGACAAACAATCCCGGATGAGCCGTCATTAACCGTTCTAAACCCTGTTTAAATTGGCGATCGCTCTGTAAAACCCCTTCAATGGGTAACCCTAATTCTCGCTGTTGCATCAATAAATGGAACTGACTGCCCCACTCCGATCGCTCCTGTTGTTCCACAGGAACCACATAGGGAATTTTCTCCAAAAAGATATGCTGAAATTTACGCCCACAGCTACTCAAGGTATTTAAATGACCTTGAGAGAGGCGTAAGTTAAACGGATTCATCATTTTTATTCCCCACGATCAGCCCATAGCGCTCTAACATCGAGCCAACACAAACACACTATTTTTATTGCCTCGATTAATCCGTAAATCTCGATCTAAATAAGTAATATCTAACCAACCCTTTTGATTCTCCTCGCTAATGGGAAAATCCAGCGGCCAAAATGTTGTCCCCTGTTCAATTTGGGTAATCAGTTGGGAGGGAGATTGATAGCCCAAAATCCGTTGTAGTCCCAAAATCCCCCGATTAAAGCGCACATCCACCCGCCGCTCATTGACCACAGAAAAACGGGCCTTAACACTCACCAGGCCTTCCAAATAGGGCAAGCCATCGAGTTCCCCAATATTATAAACTGCCTGCTCGTCAGCCCGAATGCATTGATAAATCTGACCCAACTTAAACAGGGGAATGCGGTCAATATTCAACAATTCGGCACTGGTGGTATAGAGCAAGCGCCAGTCCCCAGCGAGCAGTTCGGGGACTTCCGTTGGGCGCGGGTTCGGGTTGCGATCTTCCAATTGAGTCACAAAGGACAAAATCGCCTGCTTTTCGGACTCAGAAGCCAAGATGCCTCGATTCGTACCGGCGATCGCCTCTAATAAACTATCTTTGCCAATCATCAAAATTTTGGGTCTGAAACCCCGCCCGAAAAGGACGGCTTCACTTTTCTAGGCTACCACAATCACACATTGAAAAATAATGGGGCCCATCGGCAACTTCAACGGGCGATCGCTCACAGGCAACCATGGAGACGACTATGCCAAATACAATCAAGCATTTCACCAGGGATTACCCTTTCTGAGTATCCATTAGCGAAAACAATCTAAAAATACCATGGCTTCCTTTTTCCCTGTGCGATAATAACCAGCGTTCTTAATCCTGCTTGATGCCTATGCCACTCAACAAAGATGCTCAACCCGCCCTCCTCGTCCTTGCTGATGGCACAGCCTATCGCGGTTGGTCTTTCGGTGCAACGGGAACCACCCTCGGAGAAGTTGTGTTCAATACGGGAATGACAGGCTATCAAGAAGTCCTTACCGATCCCAGCTACTGCGGCCAAATTGTAACCTTTACTTATCCCGAACTGGGCAACACTGGGGTTAACTTAGACGACGAAGAATCCGATCGCCCCTACGTCAAAGGTGCGATCGCCCGCAACATTTGCACCATTCCCAGTAATTGGCGCTCCACCGAATCCCTCCCCGACTATCTCAAACGACATAATATCATCGGTATTTACGGCATCGATACCCGCGCCCTAACCCGCAAAATCAGGGGGTTTGGAGCCATGAATGGGGCCATTTCCACCGAAATCCTTGATGAAGATCAACTGCTCGAACAAGTCAAACAAGCCCCCAATATGAACGGCTTAAACCTGGTTCGGGAAGTGACCACCGCCTCGACCTACGAATGGTCAGAAGCCACCTCAGAAGTCTGGGAATTCAACCCCAAAGACGGGAAAACCAATCCCCCAACCTATACCGTGGTGGCGATCGATTTTGGAGTCAAACGGAATATTCTGCGGCGGTTAGCCAGCTATGGTTGCCGGGTGATCGTGGTTCCTGCTAACACTCCAGCCGCAGAAATCCTCAGCCATAACCCCGATGGTATTTTCCTCTCCAACGGGCCAGGAGACCCTTCCGCCGTCACCGAAGGCGTAGCCACTGCGAAAGAACTGATCGCGGCCGGAAAACCCATGTTTGGTATCTGTATGGGTCACCAAATCCTGGGACTCTCCCTCGGAGCGCAAACCTATAAACTCAAATTCGGTCACCGAGGCCTGAATCAACCGGCTGGACTGTCCCAAAAAGTCGAGATTACCAGTCAAAACCATGGCTTTGCCATTAGTGGAGACTCCCTCGATCCCCAAGTGGAAGTCACCCACCTGAACTTAAATGACAAAACCATCGCCGGACTGCGCCACAAAGAACTGCCCATTTTCTCCGTTCAGTATCACCCAGAAGCCAGTCCTGGCCCCCATGATGCCGATTATCTGTTTGAAAACTTTATCAAAGCCATGGAAAGCGCCCGCGCCGCTTAACCTCTAGGAGGATGGACTGGGTTAGAGGTCTGGTACAACAGAGAGCAAAAATGTTAATCTAGATCTCCAACCATCCAATCCTGATGGTCTGTTCATGGGGTTCAACCCTGAAAAGTTCAACGTTGATTTGATCTGAAATCAAAGGAGGGTAGAATTAAGCCTGAACCACTCACCCTGACCGTTAGTTTAAGAGGCACACGGGAGGTCAGGGATAATGCACAAATTTTTCGCCTCACGGGTTTACTAGATGCGTTTTCTGAACCCACGTTTCGTAAAACCATCGGCTCTTACATCGATCAAGGGCCGAAACATATTATTCTAGACCTATCGAAGATTGATTTTGTTGATAGTTCTGGGTTAGGAGCTTTAGTCCAACTGGTGAAAAAAGCCACTAAAGATACAGAAGGAAGTCTACAAGTGATTGCCAATGCCCGTGTATTGCAAACAGTGAAACTGGTTCGCCTAGAAAAGTTCCTCTCGGTGTGTGAGAACATCGACCAAGCCCTCGAAAATCTGAAGAAGTCATGACCACGATGGGTCACCAAGCTATCCAGTCCTTCTACTGGATAGCTTCCTCTTGGAGTTGTTGCTGGGGGAGTCCGTGGTACTCGATCCGCGATCGCTAGTTCCTGATGCGATCGATCAGCACGATCTGCAACGGTTATCGCCAGCGGCCTTAGCCTATGTGGGGGATGCCGTGTATGAACTGTACATGCGAACCTATTACCTGATGCCTCCCAAGCGATCGCAACTCCATCATCAAGCGGTTGTCCAACAGGTTCGCGCCGAACAACAAGCTGAACATCTACAAACCTTAATCCCCTACTTAAATTCTCAAGAGCTAGAAATGGTTAGACGGGGACGCAATAGCGTCCATCGTCCCCCCCGACGCTTAGACCCGCAAATTTATCAACAAGCCACGAGCCTAGAAACCCTCATTGGCTATCTCTATTTAAGCGATCCCTCTCGATTGCATCAGTTATTCGAGACGCTTAACCTCGATGAATAACCAGAAATGTGTCCTGTTCGACAGACAGGGCGAATACCAATCCGGCAAACTACATCCTTAAGATACGATTAATCCTATGGCAGCATCCCATAAACCCCGTCCTCAAAGGAACTCTGAGGGTAAACGTTTTTCGCGCCCCCAAGTCAAAGGGAAATCTAAACCCATTATCAAGTCTCGCCCATCTCCGGCTAAAACTTCCCTGGAGTCCCCGAAAGAAGAGTCAAAAGAGCGATCGCCAGAAGGGGTGGAAGACTCTAACCCCGATTTAATTTATGGACTCCATCCGGTATTGGCCGTACTCAAAGGGGAACGGCATATTAATCGCATCTGGATTACGGCGAAAATGAGGTATGATGCCCGCTTTCATACCCTTATCAACCAGGCGAAGGCCAACGGAACCGTCATTGATGAGGTGGACTATCGACGACTCGACCAAATCACAGATCGGGCGAGTCATCAAGGGGTGGCCGTTCAGGTGGCTCCTTATCAATATATGGAGTTCTCAGACCTGATCCAAAGGGCTAAAGAACAAACCCCCAATCCTGTCTTAGTTATTGCTGATGGAATTACTGATCCCCATAACCTAGGGGCAATGATTCGCACGGCTGAAGCGGTGGGATCGCAGGGACTCGTGATCCCCCAACGGCGAGCGGTGGGAATCACGTCTACTGTGGTCAAAGTGGCAGCCGGATCTTTAGAATCTTTTCCGGTTTCTAGGGTTGTCAATTTGGCTCGGGCCTTGGAAGAATTGAAAGCATCAGGCTTTTGGATTTATGGAACCGTCGCTGAATCAGGAGAATCCCTCCATCAAGTCAAGTTTTCTGGAGCGATCGCCCTCGTCATTGGTTCAGAAGGCAGTGGTTTAAACTTACTGACCCAACGCCATTGTGATTTTCTCATCTCGATTCCTCTCCAAGGCAATACCCCCAGTCTCAATGCTTCTGTAGCCACTGGCATGAGCCTTTATGAGATTTACAGACAACGGTGGAATGCTCCCTTGGAAATTTCTAGGCACTAGAGCAATTGCCAAAATAAATTCCACAATGTATAACAAAATGTAAAGAAACTTAACTATCGCTCAATAGCGTCCGCTCAACTGTATCGTCCATCGGCAGAGTCAATAGGCAGGCTAGTAATGAATAATCTCAAAGACTTGTTAGTAAACACCCAAAACTTCCTTGGTTTCGCCTACTGGATTGAAATCAAAACCGAAATCCCCGCTTGTACCTACTACTTCGGCCCCTTCCAGAGCCAAGAAGAAGCCCAACAAGCTCAACAAGGCTACGAAGACGATCTCAAGGCTGAAGCGGCCCAAGGCATCAGTAGCGTGATTAAACAATGTAAACCTAACTCCCTGACTATCTATGAAGACTTGGGGGAGATTAATGGGCAGCAGACTCCTGCCTATAGTGGTTAAAAGGAATAGGCACTCTTGCAATAGAGTCAACCCGGTTGACCCATTACCAGCCAAAGTCCTAAAGTTCCTGAGAGTCTAACCAATGGTCGATATCGGCTAATACCTGGCCAGGAATTTCCCAAGGAAATAAATGGGCGGTTTCCGGATAACAGTGCCATTGGCTTTTGGGTAGAGCTTGCGCTGTTTCCCAACTAGAATCGGCGGTAATATGACAATCTTGGGCCCCTGCTAATACTAAAGCGGGGGATGGGATCTGATCGAGAGCGTCTCGGCGATCGTAACCTTGTCTTAGGGCCCGATTTAGGGCACGGTTGGCTGCCCCAGAGGTGGAGAGATAGGCCCTTGTGCCCTCCTGAGCGAGATAGCGATAGGCTTGGGGGGTATGTCGGCAGATCAGATAGCGAAAGAGCGATCGCCTGCCAAATTGCTCCATATTCCACTGCCATCCCGGTTTAATCCCATTCAATAGGGCTGCTATCCCCGTATACAGATAATCCACCCAACTCACGGGCGGATGATTTCCACGGGGCCTCGCTGCCGCAGCAACCAAAATTAACCCCTTCACCCGTTGCGGATGCCTCAGAGCCAATTCTAGGGCGAGAATGCCCCCCAAAGACCATCCCAAGAGCAAAAACGGGCCAATCTCTAAGCGCTCCAATAATGCCTCTAGATCGGTCAAATGATCGACTAATTCAAACTCCCCTCGCACCTGGGAACGACCATAGCCGCGCAAATCTGGGGTTAACGTCCAAAACCGTCTAGAGAGGCGATCGGTAAACACGGACATGGAGCCACCCGTACCCGGATGGCCATGTAAACACAGCACCGGTAACCCCTCCCCCTTCAACTCCACAAACAACTCCTGGCTCATGGCAAAATCTGAAACTCCCTCAATGCGGGGACAAAATTATGATTTTCATGACTCGGACGACTGAGTTTAATTAAGGCAAAACGCTGGGCTGGAGTCAGTTGTGCCCATTGCTCCAGGGTCAAATCAACTTCCACACTCTCAGCCTTCTCCAGCACAACCGTGGGTATAACTGTTGCATCCATCCAAGGGGGAGTAGGATCAATATCGAGATCCTTGGGAAATCCTCCCGTTTTCGCCAATACCAACTCTCGCAACCGTTGCCGATAGGTTTGCTGTTCTTCCAGAGTCTCACAAGGTAAAGCCATCAGCCCTTCCCTCTCCTCGACAGTCAATTGATGCCAATGGGTTAACTTCAGTTTCACGCCACAAGTATCCAATTTCATCCGTACTTGCATGGGAATACACCGCAGGTCTTGCACAAAATCAGCTTCAAACTTGAAGAAGGATAGATTTGTGTCCTGATTATCGCTCATGAGGGATCGGTTGATGAGGTTTTCTACAGAGTGTAGCAACGAATGGGGTTACAGGATCAACTCTCAGCCCCATAGGAAAACTCATGAAGATCAAAACCTCGATCAAATCAGCATTATTCCCTATTCCCTAGCGCGCAGCGCTATAGATTCACACCATTTTCAACCAGCTAAAGACTTGATTTACCGTTAGAGTCAGGTTGATATCCCTGAGAACCGGAAGAACGACATCGCCTTGACAGATAACAGGCTGTTGCTGAGGCATTAAACATAAGATACTGAGATCGTCTGGATCGATAAACCAGCCCAGATTGCTGCCCTGATTTAAACAATAGAGAATATTGCTTAATACCTTATTGGGACGCTGTTCAGGGGAAAGAATCTCAACGATCCAATCTGGGGGAATATTAAAGTTATCGGGAACTTCACCCTCGGAGGTAAAGGGTATACGATCCCAGCGAAAAACCGATACATCAGGCACAATAGATCGCGTGCCAAAACTACATCTTAATTCTGGGAAAGCGTAAGCAATTTTTCCCTCTTCTGAAACTTGATTAATCGTAGCGCAGAGTTTTCCCTGCAAACGGCTGTGTCTACCTTTAGGCATCGGCTTCTGAACAATTTCCCCATTAATATACTCATTCGCTGGTTTAGTTTCTGGTTGCTGCAAAAATTGTGGCAGTGTCAGGGTTGGGGTAAGGAGTTCTGCCATATTGACGACTGGAACAAGTGAGTTTTCAGCTTCTATTGTAGCAAAGTTTCGAGCTGCGATCGCCTGCTTCACTGGATTTAGGCGCTTGTATAGGTTCTTCGAGTCATTCTACATTCATGGCGTTGGCTTTCCAGGTGAGATCGAACTAAATCGCCTAAAATGGGGACAATTCCGGGTTGAAGCACCCAGAGATGATTTAACATAAAAACATAAACCCAATTCATCAACTATCCTATGACCCAAACAGCAATCATTACAGGAGTTACAGGTCAAGACGGTTATTATTTGAGTCAGCTACTCTTAGGCAAAGGATATCATGTGGTCGGATTAGTCTCTCCTCAACGACAAAAAAGTGTGTCTAAACTGGGAGAGTTAGCGGAACAGATCGAGATTTATCCTGTGGAGTTAACCAATAGTGAAGCTCTGATTGAAATGGTTGAAGCCAAGCATCCAGACGAAATTTATAATTTAGCGGCTCCTAGTTTTGTCCCGGCTTCTTGGAACGATCCGTTAGGTACGTTAGACTTGGTGACGGGAACTGCAACTCGCTTATTGGATGCCGTGCGAAAAGCTAATTTAAGTACCCGATTTTATCAGGCCAGCAGTTCGGAAATGTTTGGGGATGTGCGCTGTTCTCCCCAGGATGAGGAAACCCCATTTCGACCCAAAAATCCCTATGCAGCCGCTAAACTTCATGCCCATTGGACAATGGTTCATCACCGAGAACGGTATGGTTTATTTGCCTGTAGCGGAATTTTATATAATCATGAATCGCCTCGCCGACCCAGAAATTTTGTTACCCGTAAAGTGTCTTTAGCGGCTGCTTCGATTAAGTTGGGTTTGAGAGAAAATTTAGAGATGGGAAGTTTAGAAGCGAAACGGGATTGGGGCTATGCGGGGGATCATGTGGAGGCGATGTGGCGAATGTTGCAAGCTGATGAGCCGGAAGAGTATGTGATTGGTACGGGAAAACTCCATAGTGTAAAGGATTTGGTGGCTACGGCGTTTGCTTGTGTAGAGTTAAATTGGGAAGATCATGTAACGATTAATCCGAAGTTTTTACGCCAAGATGAGCATTTTCAATTGGTAGCGAATCCGACCAAGGCGAAGACGAAATTGGGGTGGAATCCACAAGTGAGTTTTGGGCAATTAATGGAAAAAATGGTACACCAGGATTTAGAGTTGTTAGAACGTGGGGAGATAGGGGGATAGGGAGATGGGGGGACACGGGGACACGGGGACACGGGGACACGGAGATCGCCAATTACCAATTACCAATTACCAATTACCAATTACCAATTACCCAACCATGGATATATTTGTGTTTTTGGAAATCTTTAGCTTGGAAGGGGGTATCCAATCCTATGTTAAAGATATTCTTAGGAGTTATGTTGAATTGTCTAGTGAACACCCGGATCGACGGGCTGAAGTTTATCTGTTGCGAGATGAAGCGGGATGCGATAATCCCTTTGAGGGTAAACCGGGTCTGAAGTTTTATTACTTTAAAAAAGAACAAGCTTGGTTGGGTCGCACCCATTTAGCGAGTATGCTGTTTTTACGCTTGCTGCAAAAACGACCCCATCGGGTGTTTTGTGGCCATGTGTACTTAGCACCGTTGGTACAAATATTATGTCAGCCTTTGGGGATTCCCTATACGGTTTTGACCTATGGTAAGGAAGCTTGGGAGCCTTTAGCGCCTAAATATCGCAATGCGCTCCAGCAAGCTGAATGGATTTGGACAATTAGCCGCTATAGTCGGGATCGGACGAGTGCGAATAATAACCTCGATCGCCAGAAATTTGAGTTACTCCCTTGTGCGATCGATGGGAATGGGTTTATTCCAGGGCCGAAAAACGCGGAGTTACTGAAAACTTACGAGCTAGAGAATGCTAAGGTGCTGATGACGGTGGCTCGGTTGTGGAGTGGGGATATTTATAAGGGGGTGGATGTGACGATCCGAGCGCTGCCGAAAATTGCCCAGGCTATCCCAGATGTGAAGTATTTGGTGATTGGCCGGGGAGACGATCGCCCCCGGTTGGAGAAATTGGCCCAAGATCTGGGGGTGAGCGATCGCGTCATATTTGCTGGTTTTGTCCCCAATGAGGCCTTGGTGGATCATTATCGTCTGGCGGATGCTTATATTATGCCGTCCCAAGAAGGGTTTGGGATTGTATATCTTGAAGCCATGGCCTGTGGTGTGCCTGTGTTATCGGGCGATAATGATGGTTCTGCCGATCCCCTGCAAGATGGGCGGTTGGGCTGGCAAGTGCCCTACCGAGACCCGGAAGCAGTAGCCAAAGCCTGTATGGAAATTTTCCAAGGAAGCGATCGCCGTTGTAACAGTTCCTGGTTACGGGAACAAGCTCTCTCTGGGTTTGGAAAACCGGCCTTTACCCAACGGTTAGCTCAACTTCTCCATGACTGACAATTGGGCAACTAAGCCATTATCCTAGAAGAGGACAGACCCCAGAAGGAGGCGATCGTGAACTTAGACGGCTGGAAAAAACTTCAGATTAACCTATCCGGTATTGGCTTTTGGTTAGCCATTTTTGGGGGAGTTTGGCTGTTAGGATCGGTGGGTTTGGGCTGGATCGTCCATTCAATTCTGATTCTAATTGTTTTGTTGGCGATCGCCCCTGTTATTCTCCTGATTGGTGTGCGTTGGTGGTTGCAACGAAACCTAATTGAGTCTTCGTGTCCCGTATGTCAAACTTCATTCCCGGCTTTAAATAATACTCAAGTTCGCTGTCCCGGTTGCGGGGAACCCTTACGAGTGTCCTCTGGCAAGTTTACCCGACTAACTCCCGATGGCACAATTGACGTAGAGGCGATCGATGTATCTGTACAGCAAATCGACGACCGAGGAAGTTAGGACTTAAACCTGGCAGCGTCAAGCCCTAGAACTCTTTCCTGGCTGGCTCTAATCTTCAGAGGTTAACTGGGCTGGCTCATTGAGTTTCTCTCGTAATTGCACCTGTTCCGCTAATTCCTGATTCAAGAAATAATTGAGGAAAGTACGGATGATGGCGATCGCCCCCAATTTTCCCAGACTTTCCCAACTCGGTGCCACCGTTGTCGCCAAAATATCCGCCCCTAACTGAAATTCCAGCGCCAACGCTAACCAAGACCCCAATTTAATCCGCAACAACACAAAAGGGGTCTCTGTATCCCCGTGAGCCATTAGCCTAATTTGAGGTATCAGTTTTATGGCTAATCGCAGGGTTTGCACCAAACCAAGGAGAATACAAAAGACTGCAATGATCTCAAAGGCCAGTTGAACGATCTCAATCAAGCCACCAAAGGCTTCTTCAACATGATCTATCCATTCCATGGTTCAGGTTTGTGTTTTTTGTTCTTGTTTGGCCAGTTTCTTCTGATAAAGATTCGAGTAAATCGCCCCAGCTAAGGAAGAGAATAACGCATAGGTGGCGATCGCCCCTAAGATCCCCGGATCGGTAAAGTTAGCTGTCGCAATAGCCAAGGCAAGTCCCGCATTACGAGTGCTATTCGCCACCGCAATGGTCAGACGACTTTCGGGTTCGGGCCCGCCCAGGAAATGACCAATCAGCAAACATGAAGTAGCAAACAAGACCGCCCCCAGAACCGGCAGCACCCCTGCGGTCAGCACTTTCGGCAAAGCAACTGCCAGAATGACAACTAACATTCCTAGGAGCAAAAAGCTACCGATTTTAAAAACGGGTTGCTCTAAGTCCTCCGCTAGACCGGGTAGCCACTCGTGAAAGGCTAAACCCACCGCAATGGGCAGAAATTGAGCCTCCGCCACCTGCTTAAACACCGTATACCTTCTGGAAAATATAGGGCCCTAAAATAGCGCCCCAGAGAGATTGACCCGTTTCTCGATCGACTCCGCGATCGTAGCTTTTAAACTGATTTGAAGTCACTTCAAAGCCGAGTACCACTTGTCGCGTTTTGCCCTCATATTCAAATGTACAGATAGCATCCGTGGGAGGTTGTGCAATAAAGGTTTGCTTCTGTTGCCTAACCGTTAGTATACAACCTGGCAATGGAATTAAATCTGATGGGGATAAGGCCTCAAGCTGGGTGGGGTGGCTTCCTGCTCCCTGAAACTGTCCCGGATCTTTTAACTGTCGATATTCCACTTGCCATTCTTGAGGCAATGGTGTACACCGTAAGATCATCACCCGTTGACGATAGGGTTGATTTAGGTTAACTTTGGGTGCTTGTTCGGCAAATAGGGCAAAACACCCGTCAATTAAAAAGGGTAACGGTTGATGCCAGAGGCGCAAATGCACATACCATGCTGGTTGATCTAAGGCTTGTTTCCGATTTTCCCATGTCCCCGATAAATAATCTGCCAGTTGACTTAAAGACATTTTGCCTGTTGAGTGACTTGAGATCCCGACATGCTTTATCATACAGGAGCGGTAAGTGCGATCGCTCTCTGGGGCTATTTTCGAGACGAGCTTTAACGAAGATTTCTTATGCCTAAACTCGATCAAATTGTTGTTATTGATATTGAAGCCACCTGCTGGCGCAAGCGATCGCCACCCGGTGAACACCATGAGATTATTGAAGTGGGGATTGCTACGGTGGATGTCAGCTTATGCCAACCCTTAGAAAAGGACAGTATTCTAGTAAAGCCGACGCTTTCAACCGTGAGTGAGTTTTGTACTGAACTGACTACATTAACTCAAGAGCAAGTGGATACTGGTGTGAGCTTTCGGCAAGCGTGCGATCGCCTGCGCAAAGATTATCATACCCCTAAGCGCATTTGGGCCAGTTATGGCAACTACGATCGCACTCAGTTTGAGAAACAATGTCAATTGATGCAAGTGCCCTATCCCTTTAGCACTCGACATATTAATATTAAAACTCTGTTGGCAGTTCTCTACGGTTTACCGCAAGAGGTAGGGATGGCACAAGCCTTAGAATTTCTCAATCTTCCCCCGATCGGAACCCACCATCGAGGGGTGGATGATGCCTGGAATATTGCCCATATTCTGGCCCATTTGATGAAAGCATATAGGCACGAATGATGGATCGGGCGATCATCGCTGATTTAGTCAAATCCTTTGATCTGGTTTGTCCCCAAGGCGATCGCCTTTATCCCCTATTCTGGGACAAGTATCAGCATCTGCGCCACTATGCCACACCCCCCAGACTGCTGCTGAATGAGTCTGAACCGGTTCCCTTTCTAGCAGGTTTTTTTGCTGCTGTTGCCACCCAAACCCCAGTTTTTCTCGGTAACCCCCAGTGGAAAACCGCAGAATGGCAACAAGTCTGGCAACAGGTACAACCCCAACTGGTTTGGGGAACTGTTCCCTGTTCTGCGGTGGAAGCATCGCCCCCTCCTCCCTTTCCTGGTACGGTGATGATTGCGACAGGCGGATCGTCCGGTAAAATTCGCTTTGCCATGCATACCTGGGAAACCCTCAGCGCTTCGGTTGCCGGATTTTCCAGCTATTTTAATGGTGCAGAATGTAGGATTTTTGATCCCCCTCAATCCCCCTTAAAAAGAGGGACTGATAAATCCGATCCCATTCACTGCTGTTGCACCCTTCCCCTCTATCATGTCAGTGGACTGATGCAAGTGATGCGAACTTTGCTCACAGGGGGAACTCTAGCCCTTTTGCCTTATCTGTCTCTCACCGGTTCCCTACCGTTTAATCCCGAAAATTACTTTCTTTCCCTGGTTCCCACCCAACTCAAGCGTCTGTTATCCCAGTCTTGTCCTAGTTTATGCCAATTTCGGGCGGTGCTGTTGGGAGGTGCGCCCGCTTGGCCGGAGTTGCTGCAACAGGCAAAACAGGCTAAAATCCCCGTGGCGCTCACCTATGGGATGACGGAAACCGCGTCCCAAGTGGCAACCCTGAAGCCCGATCGCTTTTTTGCTGGGAATATGAGTTCTGGGCAACCCCTACCCCATGCTCAGATTACCATTGAAGATGACCAGGGCAACCAGTTACCGGCGCTGCAACCGGGACGAGTGGCGATCGCCTCTAGCTCCCTAGCTTTAGGCTATTTTCCCCATCCGTTTGCTGGCGATCGCCCCTTCCGGACGGACGATATAGGTTATTTTGATGACCAACATTACCTGTATATTCTTGGTCGTCACAGTCAGACGATTATCACCGGAGGCGAAAAAGTCTTGCCCCAGGAAGTAGAAGCCGTAATCCTCGCAACGCAATGGGTACAGGATGTAGCTGTTATTGGAGTCCCCGATCCAGACTGGGGAGAACGGGTAATAGCGGTGTATGTGCCCAAGGATGAGCGAGTCACTTCAGATACTTTAGAAGAGTCCCTCAAAGAAGCGATCGCCCCCCGTTTGAGCCGCTATAAGCAACCGAAAACCTGGGTAGAAGTCAAACAACTGCCCAGATCCCCCCAAGGCAAACTCAATCAAGCCGCCTTGCGCGACCTGATAGCGCGACCCAAAAACTAATAATTGTTAACTATTCATGAACAGGCGCTTGGGAATACTCTTGGGTATAGACTTGCTGCCACAAATACTTCACATAAGATTTAGTGGCAGGTAGCAGTTGACCTTGAGTCGCTAAATCGGTAGCAGTGCGGTCTAAAATCCGCAAATCAATCGGACTGAGCCGTTTCCGTCGGTTGGTCGAAGATAGAAGCCAAACCAGTTTGTACATCGTGCCAGGATCTCTGGTCAAATTCGGATTTGACCACGCTAAGGCCAACGTACTCTGGGGATCGCGAGCATATAACCTCTCTGTCCGATCCCAGTATCCTCGCTGACGGAGTTGCTGGTAAAACGATTGTTCAATTGTCATAGGGCAATTCCCTTCTAGCAACCCCCTGTG
Source organism: Roseofilum halophilum BLCC-M91 (assembly GCF_030068445.1). Lineage (GTDB taxonomy): Bacteria > Cyanobacteriota > Cyanobacteriia > Cyanobacteriales > Desertifilaceae > Roseofilum > Roseofilum halophilum. The sequence goes on from NZ_JAQPOK010000135.1 coordinate 22,847, forward strand.
GCAACTTGACCAGGGGTATTTATAGATGATCTTAACAATTTATTAATATTTTAGCAAAAAAATCTCCAACGAATTCTTGCCACATCTGTCAATATGATGTTAATCACACTAGACTGCGACCTAGATCCCTCCGATCGATTCAATCCATAGGAATCCGATGCCACTTTTCCGACGGTGGGGGGGTGTGGAAAATGGGTTTAACGATTAAATGGCTCTATCCCTTATCCAGTATAGGTTGTAGCGATTTGAGTTTCAGAAGGCGCGTCGGCCCATACAGGGCAAGGGTTTCAGGGATTTGGGGTTGTGTTTTCCCCAGCCCTCTGCTATGATTAGGGGTGAGCGTCGGAAATGCACCTGGAAAACTAAATACGGCA
>NZ_JAQPOK010000136.1 GCF_030068445.1 Roseofilum halophilum BLCC-M91
GGTAATGGGTAATGGGTAATTGGTAATGGGAAAACCATTTTTCACGCTATAATCCCCATTTTTCAGGCTTTTCATGGGACAACACTCTCAAGGAACATTTCGATTACTGTACCTCATAACATCGAAAAACGCTGTATCAAATCCGGTTTCCGCAAGCAGACATGAAAATGGGTTAAACTTGCGGGCAAGATGCCCGCACCCTCTCAATCGATTGAGATTACTGGAGTGGGAGCATCTTGCTCCCTACATTTCTAATTAGGGTATGTCCGCGAAGCCGAAACCACCCCCACCCATCAACCCACCAGATTGATGATCTCAACATCCGATTGGGCGGATTCATAAACCAAATCCTCTTTAACCGTAGGTTGGGTTGAACGAAGTGAAACCCAACGTCAACCCAAATATTTGTTGGGTTTCGTTCCTCAACCCAACCTACAATACTGGTAGGGGCGGGATACACCCAAATCTAGAAGACCCCCAAATCAATCCTCTATTCATGTCCGCAAAGCGGAAACCACCCCCACCCATCAACCCACCGGAAATGATGGTGTCGATATTGGGTTGGGCCGATTGATAAAGCAAAGCCTTACAAGGTGGGCAGGGTTGTAGAAGTTACATTATGGGTTATTATCCTGCCTACCCTACTCGCTAGATAGTTACTGTCCCATTAACATCACCAGCAACCAGGGCAGTAGTTCTCGCTAAGTCACTAAAGTTACCAGTTGCAGTAAGCGCACTACCACTCAAGTTAGTAATGGCAAAGCTTCCTGCATTGGCTACTAAAGCGTTATTAGTAGCCGTGACATTAGCCAAGCTACCTGTACCAGCTCGAATCGCTAAACCATTGAAGCTAGTGCTGACATTGTTGCCTGTAACATTTATGGCTGTACCAAAAGCTCCATCCCGTAAACGAATACCCCCATTATTAACATTACTAGTAGTATTCGCATTGGTAATTGTGTTATCAGAAATAGTTACATTTTGAGTGGTAAACCCTCCTATATTATTAGCAAGCTGGATCGCATCTTCCGTCGTATTGTTAATGGTATTCCCGGAAATTGTCCCTCCAACAATGCCACTCACATTGACACCACGGTTAGTTGCGCCTGTTATATCTCTAATTTCATTATTTTGAATGTTTAGAGTAGTAACCCCTAGCAAGAAAATACCATTGGCATCAGCCCCACCTGCTGTTGTACCCGTCACATTCTGAATCAAGTTATTAGAAATGGTCAGATTAGAGGTATTCAGACCATTATTACCCGCAACTCCGTTAAAGATGCCTTGTTCGTTGGTCACATTCTGAATGATGTTGTTGGTAATTAAACTATTCGTACCTGCACCTGTCGTTTGAATCCCAATTTGCCCATCAGGAGGATCAATCAGAAAACCATCAACAGTGACTTGGCCATCATTGGGGTTTAAAGAGCCATCATCCCACTGAATACGAGTTATATTTGCTTCAGCATTGCGGGTTCCATTGCCAGCAACCCCTGCATTCGGCCCTCTTAAATTAATAGTCCTGTTGATATTGACAATATCATCGTAATTTCCTGCACGAACTTCAACAATTCCGGGAGTAGTATTGTCACCACCAGCCGCTTGAATGGCAGGGTTAATTTTGTCAAAGGCATTGAGACCAACTACAGCTTGAGCCCCTTCAACCGTGTCACCAGCAGCAGTATAGGCATCATCAACAAAAACGGTTTCGTTGTCGTAGATAGTGGCTTGAGCGGAATTCGCCGCCGGGTCAACAACATAAAATCCACTTGCGTCTAAAGCGACATCAACTGTTCTTGCACCATCAAAGAGAACATTATCAATGGGAGTCACGGTAATCACTGCTTGGGTTGCACCCGCAGGAATGGTTACACTACCACTAAGGGTTTGATAAGAAGTACCGTCATTTGGCGTGCCGCTAACGGTATAGTTCACGGTTAATGCTGCCTCCGTACTTCCGCCTGCACGAGTGACAGTGAATGTAGCTGTATTGGCTGCATCAGGTTCAAAGGCTATGCCATCATTTAACTCCAGGGTTACCGTAGAAGGGACGGGGGGGGGCGTGGGTGTAGGAGTTGGTGTAGGTGTAGGGGTTGGGGTTGGCGTGGGGCTTGGGCCTCCAGTGATAGGATTGACTAAATCTGTGGTAAAGTCATCTGTGGTAATCTGAGCTGGATTAATCCCTGGAAGAATGGCGAGGAAGTTGCCGGTTACTAGGTCTTGGATAACCGTACTACCCGCAAATTGACCAGTACCGGGTTGAATGGAGAGGTTGGTAAATTGGAGACCTTCTTGAATACCGATGAGGTCTACCCCGTCTTGAAAGTCTGTAATGATGTCTGCATCGGTAAGCGCAGGGCCGCCTGATGTGGGGGGGCTGCCAGCAATGTTCTTGCGCGATAGGACAAAAACATCTTTCCCGGCTCCACCGACTAGGGTATCGGGGCCGAGGTCGCCAAATAGGGTATCGTTTCCTAGGTCTCCGGAAAGGAAGTCTGCGCCTTGTCCTCCATAGAGGGTGTCTTCATTTTGTCCTCCATAGATAGTATCATTGCCCATGCCTCCGAGGAGTTGATCGTTGCCTTGGTTGCCGAGTAAGGAATCATTACCTAGGTCTCCGGATACATAGTCGTTCCCTAGATCTCCGAGGAGGGTGTCGTCGTCTTGTCCGCCAAAGAGGGTATCATCGTCCATTCCTCCTCTGAGGCTGTCGTTACCGGTGTTACCGGAGAGGAAATCGTTGCCTTGGTTGCCGGATAGGAAGTCGCCTGATTCTCTGCCTTCGAGAAAATCAGCACCTTCTAAGCCGAATATGTTGTCGGAACCGGGGGTTCCCCCTAAGATATCGTTACCAGGAGTTCCAAAGATTGTTGACATTTGTTCACTACCTCACCGTTAGGACTTGTTTATTTTAGATGACAACTCCCAGAAAACCTAGGGGAGCGCTGTGACCTGATTCCTAATTGTATGCTTGCTTCTCCCCCATCAACACAAATTTTTTGTGGGTTTCCGGAAAACTGCTGATTTTGGGTCGTTGGGGGACGATCGCTCTTAGGTCAAATCGGGATGGTTGCTGTTTCTGGGTCACAAGATAGCAGGTTTATGATAATTTTCAAAGCGATCGCGATTTAATGGGGATTTTTCTGATGGTGGTTAAGTTGGGCTATCTGTGGAGTGAGGTACAGTTGGGGTTGCGCCGTGGGGGATGGATGAATTGGGCGGCGATTAGTACGGTGACGGTGTTGTTATTTTTGTTTGGGTTAAGCTGGCAGGTGGCTTGGCAGTTAGAGGGTTTGGCGAATCAGTTCGGCAGTCAGTTAGAGGTCTCGGTATATTTGGATGCAGATTTTCGGGGGAAGCCTTTGGTGGCAAAGGTGGCGGAGCTGCCAGGGGTGGTGCAGGTGGAGGATATTGCCAAGGAAGAGGCTTGGATGGCGTTGTTGACGGAGTTGGGGTTAAACTCTCCAGATGCGGCGACGGAAATTTTACCGAGGAATCCTTTGGTGGATGAGTTGAGGGTAAAGGCTGAGTCTCCAGAGGCGCTCCGGGGTTTGGTTCCCCAGTTAGAGCAGTTATCTGGGGTGGATGAGGTGATTTACGGAGAAGCGGCGTTAGAAATGCTCTCAACAATTAACCGAGGATTGCGAGTGTTGAGCTTGGGGATTACGATGGTATTAATGGTGAGTGCGATCGCCGTCATGACGACTACGATTGAGTTAATTGTGGTCTCCCGTCGCCGAGAAATCGAGATTATGCACCTAGTGGGAGCCTCGCGCTGGTGGATTCGCCTACCGTTTATGGTACAAGGGGTGATTCTCGGCAGTGTGGGAGGGGCGATCGCCTGGAGCATCGTTCAAGGGTTTGAGCAGGTATCCCTGAAGCTGTTCACTCAAGAGTTATCCCTAATTCCCATGCTCTCCCACCTTCAGGACTCCTATTGGACTATCTATACGGATACCAAAACCCTATTTATCCTGCTGCTAGTGTTTGGCGCATTGGTTGGCGGTTTAGGGGGATGGTTAGGGTTGCGTCGAGTCTCAGCGCTTTCTGCTTCGCGGACATGAATGTGGTGGTAATGGGTAATCGGTAATGGGGTAATGGGTAATGGGGTAATGGGGTAATGGGGTAATGGGGTATAACTAGCGGGCAAGATGCCCGCACTCCCGTTTGATATGACTGGAGTGGGAGCGTCTCGCTCCCTAGCTCCTTAATTAGGTGATTTCTCCCGTTTGATATGACTGGAGTGGGAGCGTCTCGCTCCCTAGCTCCTTAATTAGGTGATTTCTCCCGTTTGATTATGACTGGAGTGGGAGCGTCTCGCTCCCTAGCTCCTTAATTAGGTGATTTCTCCCGTTTGATTATGACTGGAGTGGGAGCGTCTCGCTCCCTAGGGCCTTAATTAGGGGGTTTCTCCCGTTTGATATGACTGGAGTGGGAGCGTCTCGCTCCCTAGCTCCTTAATTAGGGGGTTTCTCCCGTTTGATATGACTGGAGTGGGAGCGTCTCGCTCCCTAGCTCCTTAATTAGGGTGTTTCTCCCGTTTGATATGACTGGAGTGGGAGCGTCTCGCTCCCTAGCTCCTTAATTAGGGGATTTCTCCCGTTTGATATGACTGGAGTGGGAGCGTCTCGCTCCCTAGCTCCTTAATTAGGTGATTTCCGCTTCGCGGACATGAATCCACTTCACGGACATGAATCCGCTTCGCGGACAGGTTCATGTCGGACGCAGTCCGAAACAAGCGGATTGGAGATCACTTAGCGATCGACCGATCCCATAATGATATCGATGCTACCGAGAATCGCCATAATATCGGCCACTTTCATGCCGCGCAACAAATGGGGCAGAATTTGCAGATTATTAAAATCAGCAGCGCGAATCTTAAAGCGCCAAGGAAAAATATCATCAGATCCCTGAATAAACACGCCCAATTCTCCTTTCCCAGACTCTAGGCGAACATAATGTTCTCCAGAGGGGATTTTGAAGGTTGGCGCTAATTTTTTACCCAAAAATTGATAATCAAAGCCACTCCACTCAGATTTTGGCCCCCCAGCCATGCGTTTGGCCTCTAGGTTCTCGTAGGGGCCACCGGGGAGTCCTTTCAAGGCTTGGCGAATAATCTTAACCGATTCTCGCATTTCCCGAATCCGCACCAGATAACGAGCAAAGCAGTCCCCAGCCGTTTCCCATTGGACTTCCCAATCGAAGTCATCGTAGCATTCATAGTGGTCTACTTTGCGTAAGTCCCACTTCACGCCCGAACCGCGTAACATGGGGCCAGAGAGTCCCCAGTTAATGGCTTCTTCGCGGGAAATTGTACCAATGCCTTCAATCCGACGGCGGAAAATGGGGTTATTGGTAATCAACTTTTCGTATTCATCGACTTTGGGGTCAAAGTAGTCGCAGAAGTCGATGCATTTATCGACCCAACCATAGGGGAGGTCGGCGGCTACGCCACCCATGCGAAAATAGTTGTTGTTAATCAGCCGTTGTCCGGTGGCGGCTTCCCAGAGGTCATAAATGAGTTCTCGTTCGCGAAAGATGTAGAAAAAGGGCGTTTGAGCGCCCACATCAGCGAGGAAGGGGCCGAGCCACAGGAGATGGTTGGCAATGCGGTTGAGTTCGAGCATAATCACCCGAATATAGCTGGCTCGTTTGGGGACTTCGATGCCAGCTAGTTGTTCGGGAGCGTTAACGGTAATCGCTTCATTAAACATCCCTGCTGCATAGTCCCAACGGCTAACATAGGGAACAAACATGATGTTGGTGCGGCTTTCGGCGATTTTTTCCATACCCCGATGGAGATAACCGATGACTGGTTCGCAGTCAACCACGTCTTCTCCGTCGAGGGTGACGATTAACCGCAAAACTCCGTGCATGGAGGGATGATGCGGCCCCATGTTAATAACCATTGGGTCGGTTTTGGTCTCAATTCTGGTCATAGGCCTTGGTGTTAGAGGTATGGTTTGGTTACGTCTTTTTAATTCTATATGTATGGTGAAGTCACGAAAGAAGAAGATTACGGTTTATTTGACGACCGAGAATGAACAGTTGCTGGATGAGTATCGCCAAAGTCAGGGCAAAATCCAGTATAGTCGGGCGGTTAATGAGATTCTGGGGGAGTATTTTGAGCAGCAGGATGGGGAGGGGGTGGAGGAGCGCTTGGGTGAGGTGGAGGAGCGTTTGTTTGAGGTGGAGGAGGAGTTGACCCACCGGAGACGTTCTCCAGATTACCGTCAGGAGATTGAGCAGTTGCGATCGCAAATCAGCGAATTGACCCAGCGATGCGATCGCCTCATGGCCATCAATCATGAGCAAAAACAGGCCATCTTGCAAGCGCAACATCGGGAGCGTCAGTTTTGCCAACAGTTATCCCAAACCCTAGAAACGGTTCAAACCCAGGGGACACCGCCTTCTGATCCCCAAAATACGACTGAACCGGAGGATGAAGCGTTTGATATTTTAGATGCGGAACTGGTGGATAACTCGGCAGAGGATCTATTATTCAAATTATCCCAAGAGTTGGGCTTAATTTGAACCCACGAGAGTACAGGGCATTTGTAGCGTATTTGGCTCTCACCTTGATTTATGAGTATAATTTAAGCATTAATTCAATTGAATCACTCATGGATTGATTTAGGGTTAACTGCAATTGCTTTGATCTATTATGTCATCAAAATTTAATCAAGATCGAGAACGAATAGCTTCTCTTGAGTCTGAAAATAAAGACCTACAAGCTGCTCTCGCTCAAGTGACTCAATGTTGGCAAGACACCTTTGAGGAACTGGAAACGATTAAAGCAGATTTAGAGCGTCTACACAGATATCATTCTGAAGCTGAAAGGTTTTTACATTTAGCTATTCACCACATTCCTGAGCCGATTTTCTGGAAAGATCGTGACTCTGTATTTTTAGGTTGTAACCAATATTTTGCTGAACTCGCGGGTTTAAGAAGTTCTTCAGAGATTATTGGTAAAACTGATTATGATTTACCTTGGAAACCGGAACAAACGGAGAAATATCGGGCTGACGATCGCCGGGTCATGGAATCCGATACGCCGGAATTACAAATGATTGAATCGATTCAACAACAAGATGGCAGCTATTATTGGATCGAAACGAATAAAATCCCTTTGCACGATCGAGAGGGGAAGGTTATTGGTATTTTAGGAACGTTTATTAATGTTACCGATCGAGTCATTGCCGAGCAAAGACTCCAAAAGCTCAATCAAGATCTCGAACAAGAAGTTACCGACCGCACTCAAAAATTACAGGCGGCACAAGCCCGACTCCAACGGTTAGCGGATAATTTGCCTGGATTAATTTTTCAATTTCGGATGGAAACGGATGGCACGCCTTCCTTTCCCTATGTTTCTGAAGGTAGTCGAGATTTGTATGGACTCGATCCAGAGCAGTTTATTGAATCGTTTGATTGGGTTTATCCTACAGATTTACCTTACCTACAACAAGCGATCGAAGAATCGAGAGAATCGCTAAAAGGATTTCAGCATGAACATCGGATTATTACGCCCCAGGGTGAGGTAAAATGGGTGCAAGTCATTTCCCGGCCGGAACAACAGGCCGATGGGGCAGTGGTCTGGGATGGGATGATTATTGACATTAGCGATCGCAAGCAAACTGAGGAGCGCTTACGTCAACAGGAAGCCCAATACCGACAAATTTTTGAAACCGTTACCGATGGTTTAGGTGTTATCGATTTAGAGACTGGGAAGCTAGTAACCATGAATCGTGCCTATCACCAAATGCATGGTTATGATTACGAAGAATTTACGCAATTACTTGTGACTGACTTTATTCACCCAGAGACGCTACATTTATTTCATGAATGTGTCTCAGAGGTTAAAGCCGGACGCTCATTTACTTGTGAGGGGAAGGATATCGATCGCCATGGTAATACGATCGATATAGAGGTTAAAGCCGTTCCTTATCCTTACCAAGACAAACTATATGGTTTAGCTATCGTTCGAGATATTAGCGATCGCAAGCGTCAAGAACGCGCTCTACAGTCCATTGTTGAAGGTACTGCCTCGCAGACGGGAGAAGCCTTTTTCCAATCTTGTGTTAAATATATTACTCTAGCTCTAGAGGTTCCCTATGCATTTATTGTGGAAGTGACTTCCCAAGATGGAGAACTGTTCGCCAATGTCCTAGCGGGTTGGGAAGGCTCAGACTGGGGGCAAACCTTTCAGTATAATCTCAGAGGGACTCCCTGTTTAAGTGTCGTTCAAAATAAGGCGATGTGTTGCTATACCCAGGATCTCCAGTCCCAATTTCCTGGCGATCGCTACTTGGTCGATATTCGGGCAGAAAGTTATGTGGGGATGCCGATCTTAAATCCCCAAGAAGAATTACTAGGCTTTATTGCCGTTTTAGATACTCAACCCATGGAAATAGATCTAGACTGGCAGTCTTCGATTCTAGAAATTTTTGCCGCACGAGCGGGAGCCGAAATAGAAAGAATGAAAGCAGAAAAACGGATTGAAAAACAAGCCCAACACTCAGAATTACTTAATCAAATTGCTAATCAAATTCGGACATCTCTGGATCTCGATCGAATTATTCACACGGCTGTATGTGAAATTCAACAGTTTCTAGAAGTCGATCGCACTCATTTTGCCTGGTATGTGGAAGAAGCCGATCGAGCCTATTGGGATATCGTTTCTGAAGTCACCATTGAAGGTCTACCCAGTTTTGTGGGTAAACATTCTGTGGATACTTTTGGCCCCCTATCGGAGCTATTGTTATCTCGAAAAATTTTTAAACTCGATGATATCTCTACGGTTGAAGATCGGGAAGCCCAAGAGGTATTAATGGCTTTAGGCAATCGCTCTATGCTAGTTCTGCCTATTGCCACCGAATTGGAGCATTTTGGGATTATTGCCTGTATCCAGACTCAACGGGTGCGTCCTTGGCAAGATCATGAGGTCGAATTTCTGCAAGCTGTGGTGGCTCAAGTAGCGATCGCCCTTCAACAAGCTGATTTACTCTGGCAAAGTCAAAGCCGCGCCCAAGAACTCGAAAGGCTTTTAGAGCAACTAAAATGGACGCAAACCCAGTTAATTCAAAGTGAAAAAATGTCCGGTTTAGGGCAAATGGTGGCGGGGGTAGCCCACGAAATTAATAATCCGGTTAATTTTATTCATGGCAATATTGCCCATGCCCAAACCTATAGCCGAGATTTAATAGATTTGGTGAAGCTCTATCAAAATTACCACCCCCAACCCCATCCAGAAATTCAAAGGGAAATAGAAGAAATTGATTTAGAGTTTATTCAGGAAGATTGTGAGAAAATTTTCCATTCGATGCAAGTGGGAACCAATCGCATTCGGGAAATTGTCCAATCTTTACGCACATTTTCTCGTCTGGATGAGTCAGAACTGAAAGCGGTCGATTTGCATGAAGGCATTGATAGCACCTTGAGTATTTTAAATCCTCGTCTGCGGGCAATGAGTTGGCGGGCAGACATTGAAGTGATTAAAGATTATGGTCAACTGCCTTTAGTGGAATGTTATGCCAGACAAATTAATCAGGTCTTTATGAATATTTTAGCTAATGCGATCGACGCTTTAGAGGACACAGAGTATAGTCTGCAATCAGAGGATCGTCCTAGCAGTAAAATTTGGATTGAAACAAGGAGAGTGGGCGAAAATGTGGTAATTCGGATTACAGATAATGGATTAGGGATGAGTGAGGAAACGCAAAGACGATTATTTGACCCGTTTTATACGACTAAACCGGTAGGTAAAGGAACAGGCTTAGGGTTATCGGTGAGCTATCAAATTGTTACAGAAAAACATCGGGGTTCTCTCTCTTGTATTTCTGCTCCGGGAAAAACAACATTTAGGATTGAAATCCCGATTGTGCATCAGCGACCATAAGCCCGATGGTACTCCATACTCCCAGGCTTTCATGGTTGCTGGCTTGGAGGAGTACCCATCACGGTTTGCAAATTACGTCCGATCCTAACTTAATTAGGGTCTTCTTAGGCTAGGGAGTTGGTAGATCGGGTTTCTGGATGGGGGTTGATGTTCAGCCATCATCTTACTCGATCCTTCTGTAGAGATCTGCTCCTAATTAGCCTGTACCCAATCTATACAACCCATTCCTAGTCGAGTTTTCATCCCTGTGCCTGAAAATTGAGCATACTCTAGCAATAAGTGTGCCACATTTGCCAAGAGCGGATCGGTTCGTGCTAATACTTGTAATGTTACCTTACCTACAAATCCATTCACATAACCTTGGTTTAATGGATAGCGTTGGCTATGAATTTTGTGACGCTTGAGAGCGATCGCGCTATCAAAATAACCCACCAACTCCTGACCCCCCAGATACACAGGTGCAAACTCATTCCACCGCTCTAGCCAACTGCGAAACATGAGGGTAGGAACAGGAAGGGGTAATTGAATTCCCTGTTGCGAGAATGCTGTTGGCGTGAGAAACTCTAGCTGAAATTCGCGGACGGGTTCGGGTTCAGCCGCTACCCGTGCATGATACAGCGCTTCATAGCTAGAGATCCGATTATTGCGATCGATCGCATTAAAAGTTGTCCCCAAAAATTCGAGAGAAGGGGAGAGATCAAGGGAGGCGATCGCTTTAGATCTATTCTCTTCTAATCCCGTTAAATAAAGTTGATAAAATTCTCCCGGCTGAAACGTAATAAAATTCTGCGATGTTGTGCATTTTCCTAACAATCCCGTGCAAGTTGTTGTCGGTATTTTTTCTTGACCCATTTCTAGATTTATCCGTTTGTGCAAGATTTTGACTAATTCCAGTCCGTAGTTCCGAGGTAAAGTCATCGGTCGATCAACGGTTAATGTCCAATTGGAGCGAATCAGCATAATTAAAGCACCTTAAATTTGACCCATCCAGGTACATATTTAATCTCTCCCTTAGCATCGATCACAGTCCGCCGAGATTTTGGCGCTTCAAAACCTGGCGCTTTGTTTCCACAAACATCTCTAATCTCAGCTCTTAAATCATCATCAAGAAGAGTATTAACCGTTGTTCCAGCCATTCCACTCGCCCAGCCCACCCGTAAAGTGTATGGACATTCTTCAGGTTTGTAAAAATCTTTAATTTCACTAAAATCTAAATCTCTACCATCAGCATTATTGTTTTTAATTTCAACCCAATAGTCATGCTCAAAATCCCACTGTTCTTGAGCAAAATTTTCACATATTTCGATCAAGTCTTCTACGGATCTAAATGGAATCTGCATATTTTGCTTATGAGAAAACCGTGACAACAATTCGCGATCGAGCATAATTGAAAATTGGGTACGGAGATTATGCACTAGCTCGGTGTATATCGGAGATCGATATTTAGCTTTATAATCTGGAAAATGACTGGATACCATGACTTCGGCAACAACCCGTCTATTTAGGATAATTTTTTTTCCTCGTTTCTCAACTTTTCTTTCTAACAAAGGTTGCGAATCAGAGACATGAACCGCTCGCATAAAGTCCGTATTGGGCCCAGTGCTATTGTTATTCCAACTGTCCTTCAATGAGAAATTACAAAAGAGCTGATTCATGAAAGCTTCATCATCATAGAATTTAGCTTTCCGCTTTAATTCACCGGTAGTGAATGATTGACGCAGCTTTTTCTCGATCTCACTCACCCGAACCTCACTGGGGACATGGTAGCGATCGGGGTCTCGGAGCAGATGATAGGCGATCGCCGTTCTAATTGCTCCCTTAATCGATGAACCAGGAATATACAACTCCCCAAAACCATTCCGAATCATAGGACGTAAACTTGTAATTTTTTTACCTGTCCATTTGCGACTCTGTAGTTTTTTAGGAAAAATCAATTCTCCATCATCCGTTTTTAAGGTTTTCCAGTCCTCTCCAAATGCATTCCTGAGCAAAGAAATAATTTCTTGATGGTGTTCAATCCGATAAATATAATCATTCAGAAAACTCCCCCCTTTAGCCTTGAATGCTCTTGCTAAAGCCTCTTGATTGGGCTGATAAATAGACTCTCCTGTATCAACATACTCAAAAGGGTTTAATTGCGAAACCGCAGAACCAATATGCAACATCCGGCTCGTCAGTTGAATGTTCTTGGTTTCATAGACATCTGGCTTACTGATGGAATTTTCTACAGAAACTGTCATATTATTTCCCCCGTCTAATCGGTAAACTAAGAGCAAGGCCACTGCGATAAACAGAATGACCACCCCGGAACCGATCCGGTGTTACATCTGCTAAAGCACCTTGGGGCTGAAAAGAAAATACTGAACCTTCCTCAAACATTCGTATTTTCTGACGGCGTTTTTGGATACCAGAGGGAGAAGAAGAAACCCAACCCCCACGCTCAATCACGTTATAGCTAACTGATTCTTCAGCCTCAACAATTTTTTGAATTTCTGTCGATGTTTGAGGATGATTCCAAAACAGACTGATCAAGCTATGAGAGAGGGTTTTACCTGAAAAATTAATCACCCTTTGCCAACATTCCGGTAAATCTAACCACTCATAAGTAAATCGTCCAGCACCACTCGATCGCTCTCCACCGAGTCCCTCTTCTCCCAGTAAATTTAATACAGTCTTCAGTCGATATTCTAGTTCAACATTAGTTTGAGGAAACTGGAGTAAAAAATACAGTCCAGACTGATACTGAGCATTATTTTCAAAATGAACAACACCCGTCTGATAAAAATTCGTGGCGCTGCTCATCCGATCAATGGCTACTTTTGGCAATTTCTGGGTTTGATGAGTTTTTCCATAACTAAAAACACAACTTTTTTCTAGTCTTCCTTTAGATTTGACTGTTTTCTGAGCAGTATTTTCCAACTCCTCTGCATCTTTTTGAGGATCAAATCCTTGACCCTGATACCATCGTTGCCAAAGGGTCAAGGGTAAGTAATTGAGCTTTTTGTAAGCTTTAGTGAATTTCAAATCATCGTCAGGATATCCTTGGGGAAAGACCATCGGTTTTGGCAAGTAGTAGGTATGGTTGTTCGGATTTGACTCTGTTGTTGATCGGCGATAGATAAAAGTTGAACTATGACGAAAAGGAGGGATAGGTTTTTGAAAGTCCTGTAGTAATGACTCAATTTCTTCTGGATATAGCCGAGCATAAATGCTGATCATGGCACTAAAAAGAGTATCCGATCGCACTCTTTCACTGGTTTCCTCTAAACCAATACCAATTTCACCAAAATGGGCTGCACTATCATTAAAATTAAGTTTGATCAAGCGCCATTCAACCATTGTTTTTATTTCCTGGCAATAAAGTCTGAACTTCTCCAATTTTTTGGAGAAAATCTGCTGTATTTTCTGCTGATTGATCTAGATCTGACAACGATACTTTTGTACCACTAGCCAAACTGCGATACTGCTCAACATCACGATAGTAAAATTGAAATTTTTTGAAACTAACTTTGCCATATCCTCGTGAACTATGCCCCCCAAGAGCATCATCTTCAAGAATAGCGAGGGCGATCGCCAGATTCTTTAAATCTTCTACAGCTTGTACTGCATCTTCAACGGTGTAGACCATTTCAAAGTGAAATTCCGATCCGGCTGGGACTCGCTCCACTTGACGGGGATTGGCCGCAGCAGTAATACGATCCAATCCATTTTCAAACTTCCACTCAGTCATATAAAGACCAGTATCAATTTTCTTAAGTTTGTCGGCTGAATTAGGACGAAGATGACTATCTCGAACAATCAGACGTGCTGGACAATTCCGCCCCTCTGTGCTGGTATATTCCTCGTCATTAATTATTTTTTTGCCCTTGTCTTTCATGTTTTGGGATTGAACTATAGATGTCTTAATCAAAGTTTGATTTCCCCGACCAGACGGCCCACCAGTAGAACCAAAAATTCGGCTTACTGGACAAGTCCTCGCTCCTTGAAACCCAATTAATTGTCCATCAATTTCTGAAAATCCATCTTCTAAATCATCACTCTCATAACGATAGGTTCCACTCCCTCCTGGCCGGTTAAGAGGTTTGTTTAGAAAACGCTCTAAAATTGAGCGCAGTTTACCTTTAATGGAAGAACCAGGAAGATAAGGTTCTTGGGTAAGGGGGTCACGAATTACTGCTTTATCCAAACCACCAATCTCTAAAGTCTCACCCCCTCCACCAATATGAAGTCCTGTTTCAACAACTAATATACTAGTCAAACGAAATTTACCTAATAAAGGTTTTTGTGTGGTTGCTGCTGGCATAATTATTTACCTCCTGCTGCTTTGTGATAAGCAATTATTGATTCAATTAACTGAACAAAGCGCTCAAAATCATCTGTATTGTTTACTTTGTCAATAGCGGCTGCCATGACCTTACTGAGGGGTTTAACTGCTGGTTGTCGGGCAGCAGCATAAGCCAGCTTCGGTTTGAGTAAAACAATCTCTGGCTCTATCTTGGCAAAAGAGATGCTTTCTTGAGTGCTATCTCCATGAAATTGCGTCAATTTAGATTTGATTTGATTGATGGCATCCAAAAATTTACGAATTTGATTAGTTTCCAGCCGATTTTTTTTGAGTTCAGGGCCAAATTTTTCGGCATGATTCACTAAAACCCGAATAGGATAATCTTTCAATCCAGTCGATAATTTCTGAATTGTATCGATAATCTCTTTAGTAATATCATGCTGCGGGCTATGTCCATGTTGATTTGGACGATCTCTTGAATTAAGAGGTTTTGGAGGTTGTGTCATCATTCCTTGCCTTAAGTTAAGTGGGTTGACCGTTGTAACATACATTCAAAAGTGAGTACCCGGTTAGGATTCACGGTTTAATAGCTCTAGCCAAGTGGCGATCGCTCGAAAATAAGGCGAATTTCTTGGACTCATGAGCGACTGCCGAATGGGTTTAAATTCTGGATTCTCCTGAACCTGTTTGGGTAATCGAGATAATGCATAGGCAAGCTTAGGTAAATGGAGAAAATAGGAAATATCTCGTTTTTTCTCTTCTTCTGCTTCTTTAATCTTTTGTTCACGTAACTGAGCGACAATCAAAAGATTGCGAATAAAACTCTGTGAATATTCGATAGAAGGTTGATTCAGACGACGAACAAAAGGTAAGACACCTTGGAGGGGAACATTTTCTACCTTGTCTAGATAATCTCGATCTTCATGACTGAGCATAAGTTGTTCACTATTTCCTAACCAAGCATCCCATTTAAAGACTTGCCCAAATAGTCCTAAACTATCCCGTCCATTACTCTTTGCTTTTTGTTCTGCATCCCCAGAATCATCAGCCGATTGATAGAGAGGATATTTAATTGGGGCTAAACTTATTCCCGCCGATAATGTGATATCTGGATTATACCCAGTATAGCATCTAAATGCTTGATAAACATCAAAAGAAAATTCTACCACTTCATGCCATGCTCCTACCACAAACAAATCATCACCTCCAGCATAGATAAATAATAAATGAGGCCGTTCACTATTATGCAAACATTGAATATTTTTAGGAAGGTTATCTGAACGACTCTTCGCCAAACCGTTCAGATAAGTTTTGAAAAAATAGCTCATCTGTCTTGAAAGTCCGGCGACTCGTGGCAGTGAGTAATTATTGGTTTGTTCTAAACCTTTAGCAAAGATTTGACCTAAATTATCTACATCCATGCGTAAATAACCGACTCTGGAAATACAGCCAGCTTTCTGGGAAATTTCTGCAAACTCACCAGCCCTCATATATCCCTCTTCACCTTGCTGAAAATAATTACCCAATAGCCAAGGTAAAGTCTTTCCTTCAAACCGAGAAAATGAATAATCATTGATAGACCAGTTGTTAATTAATAAAACCAGTTCGGGTTGATCAATGATCGGCTTTCTACCCTCAAATAAATGATAATAAATATAATCCTCTGGTCGATCGCCAATCTGAAAATTTATTGTATGAAGAGGTTGCGAATCTTGCAGTTTAGGATGATGCGATCGCACCAATGAGTTAATCTTAAATAATACTCCCCCCAAATTAAACATTGCTCGACAAGTTGGACAAGCCAATGATGAATCAGCTTCATTAGGGTTCAGTAACTTCAAGTCTTCAGTATCATCTCGATGGCATACTTTACAAGGAGTATAGCTTTCTTGGATTTCAAGAAGTTGATCGAGCTGGTGGTTAAACTTCCTCTGTTTTTGAGCATTGATTTTTTTGATCGCTTGATTCCAAGATTGCTTAAAATCAGAACCCGATACCCATTCACATTGAAGGTTTTCATAATCTAAAGCTAGAAAAACCTTACCCTGAAATTCTTTCAATAACCAACGATTCAAGCGTTCTTGCAGGTTATTTATTTTCTCTTTATTCTCTTGAAATGGAGTGAGGATATACAAATTACCACCTCCCGCATAGATTACACTGGTTCTAGGTAAATCCAAAGTATCAAGAAGTTGTTGTACGATTTCTTCTGTAACCAACTCTAGATAAAAACTGCGAGCGCGGAGTGACTTAAGTGCCCCATCAGTAGAAATTGTGTAAATAAAACTTTGAATTCCTGATAAATCCCCAGCCACTAAGCTAAAGTATTCTGCCGATGGATTTTGGGCTAAAGCTGCTGCAACTGCCCCTGTTATTCGAGCAATATCAACAAAGGCAACATTTTCCGAGTCATAGTTTAAACAGAATCCATATTTTTCCAGAATTAAGGAGAGTAAAGAAAGGTTTTGCCAGTTTGAACTCTGAGTATCTTTAAGATGAGGATCGAGTTTTTCCCGAACTCTCTTTTTATAGGCTGTTGGATCAGGTGGATATCCATCTTGAAGTGGATAAGGAACCATGGGATCGCTGTCAGGTATTTCCTGCATTTGGCACCAATGTTTAACCCTATTTTGATTCCTGTCATGACGAAGCTTGACCTCATCAAAGAGTAATTGTAATGCTCCAATTTTAGAAGATTGAGCATCAAAACTTAAAAGCTTTTTGGCTCTTTCTGTACAATCTGAATCTGAAATATATTCAGTAAAGTTTATGGGGCTTTCTGCCCATCTGAGCAGTGTAGCTACTGCCTCCTGTGCAATTCTTAGTGCGGCTTTTTCTGAGTTTGATGTTTGCATAATTTTACTTGCAAATAGATTAGAGTGATTATAATTTTTCTGTCTTGAAAATTTGCTTTGTTTCCTTTAGATAACTATCTAAATCTTGAATTGCCTTTGAATAAGATGATCGCTTTTTATCAAATGAAGCGTGGGCGATAGCATTCCGAATTGGATTAATCTTAACGTATATTTTCGATAAAGAGAAATCCCGATGAGTTTTGGTTAATATCTTTTTCATGTCTTCACGATCATCTTTGTTTTTAAAATCTTTACTGTTAATTTCGCAAACATAAGTAATGATTGCTTCAGCCAAAGTAATATAGGCCGTAGCATAGCGCTTGTTTTTACAGTACCAACTCGCTAATTTTAATTGAAAGTTACTCTCTGGATTCACCATTTTAGATTGAGGGGAAAGTTGTTCAATAAAATCTCCCAGGATATTCTTTAAATACTTGAATGGACTAGATTGATCGGATTGAATACTTTTTTTGAGAGTAGTAGCTTGCTGTTGGATTGTTGGTACATAATTGATATTAATCGCATCAGATAGCTTACGAATACCTTCCGCCAACTGATCGTTTCCTTGCTGTTCCAGGAGTGTGGAAATCAGATATCCATTACCAAAGTTTTTCAAACTATAAGCCCCTTTAATCCACTGAGTTAAATCAAATAATGATTTGAGATTGACTATAGGAGCATACTCGAATTCTCGACAAACATCTAGCATCCCATAATAAATACCTGCGATTTTAATATTACGATCTGCCTTCAAGTCGTTAACAAATATCAAAACTAAAAATAGAAACAGAGATAGAGAACGAAATGAGTGAGTGATATCGATATAAATTTCATCTCCATCTTCAAGATAATCGACAATCTGGATGATTTTATCTAAATTTTCTTGCAGCTCTGAGTCTTGAATTCCATATTTTATCAAAATGCATTTGGATTGTTCTCCTAAAACCGCCTCCAGTTTGCTCAAATCAATAGAGTCAAGAGGACTCTGATAATTTAAGTTATCTATTGTATCACTCAATTTCACATAATAATCTTCATCTACTGTCAATCCCTTCTCTAGACAAAATGATTCGTAAGCTTCTTCCCACATGGATTTGACTGTGCCCAAGAAAATCATTCCGTCTAGTTGTAAATGTTCATAGAGAACTGAAGCAATAAAGCTTCTTTCGTAGGACTGGCCATCAATTTTGTAAACTGCTGTTCGATACTGACGCTTAGATGTATTGTTAGGATTTAAAGATCCTGTTCCTAAAGAAGAAATGAGAATTTTAGCCATAATTTGTACTCCTTAAATTTTCGGTTACTTCACAATTCTAGAAATAGCCTGTAATAGAACATCTGGAACACTGGGCATAGTATCCCGATGCCACTTTCCAGCGATGAGTTCTAGATAGGGTTGGGTATGCAATACTTCGACTTTCTCCTCTAAAACACTGTGAATGACGGCGACTGGGGTTAAACCGTGACAGAGCTTGTGCCAAATGGGGATTTGATCCGGTTGACTGCTGATGATGATGTAGTGGGTACATTGCTCAATGATGGGTAGCTTTACTGGATCGGGTTTGCCTCCTACATCCACAAGGGCTAAATTAACTACGTTGCGAATATGGTGAGTATTCTTAGCTTGATCCTCAAAATACTGTATTAAAAGTTTTTCTGCATCAGGATGTTTACAAATTGGAACTTTATTTTTTTGCTTCAAACGCTGGGATAGCTCTCTGTCTGGGGTTTCGTAGGTGTGATTGCCTTCACCGTCCCAGTTGGCTCGATGTAAGTAACTGCTCACATAAGGTAAGGTTTGGGACAAGTGTACCCGAAGTGTATTAGATAGGACACTTTTGCCGCTATTGGGGGGGCCGACAATTAGGAGTGCGGGGGACAAATTGTTACTAAACTCAAGGGGAATGGTATCTCCTATGGTGATGTCAGAAGAGTGACTGATGACGACGATCGCCGCTTGTTCTTGAATGTTAAAAAAGGCTACCCAAGGAAAGGAGGAAAATTTTTCTCCTAAATAGGTATATAACCAGACAGGAGCGCGACCAAATAGAAGTAAGGGTTGATGGGGGTCTAAATCTGGAGGAAATTGGAGGTTGAGTAAGGCTTGAGTGGAGATGAGTTCTGAGGGTTTGAGCAGGTTGATGGCTAAGGTTTGAATTAAGCTATTAACGGGTGCTTTTGCCTTGAGAAAAATGCGCTGTAATTCGACTTCCATGATGATAAAATAAGGCTGATTAGGAGAAGGTGGGTAAGTCTAAAGGTAATACTTGACTGACGTTAATGGTTGGGGAATGGGTGGCGACGACAACACCGCCTAAACGGGTGTCGTAGCAAGCAACCCAGGCTGCCGGATGGCATTCATGAACGAGATAGCCATAGAGCCAAATGGGAGCTTTGCCTTCAAGAATTACGCCTTGGGAATAGTCGAGTTTTGGCAGTTTTAACCCCTTGAGATCTTGGGGGACAATGACACCGTTTTCGGAGAGAATTTCGATGTGAAGATGTTGATAGTTAAGTCCCGATCGCGTTTGATGGGGAATGACGGTTAGTTCTACTGAACTCATAACTGGCTCCTCAAGGTTGATTTACGGGTATTATAGTCCTAGCTGGAAATAGATGCTTCCAATACTCCGGTAACCTTATGGATATTGACTTCAGTTCCCTTCCCACCGTGATCTTGCTCAAATATTTAGCCAGGGCTGCTTTGCGGCAAAAATCAGCATTCCTACAGGCGATTCGTCTCTGGGTTATCTTGCGGGTTTTATATGAAGAGTCTTCTATCGAAGATCCCTTTACCTTTCCCGAATGGCGAGAGTTTTGGTTTACTGCTTCTCACCCGAAAAGCGATCGCCTCCCAGACAACCACGATCGCACCTGTCCTTGTAGTAAAACGACCCAAGACTGGCTATTACAAGCCTTGAGTCCATCGGAAATCACCCCATGGTGCGAGCAATTCGTCCAACAGGAACAATGCTCTTTAAGCCAGATCCAAGACTATTTACAACAGCGTCCCTTTCAGGTCACCCGCCGATCCTTGCAAAGTGATTTTTATCGCCTCCGGGATCTGGGGTGGCTCACTTGTCGCGATCGCCACTACTCCCGCGTTAGCCAACCTCCCCTCGGCTATCCCATCAGCAAAAGCGCTTCCCCCCTTTGCACCCTACCCTTACTCAATCCCGATTTAGAACTCACCGTGCAAACCCTCTTACAACCCTTGGGAGGTCATCCACGATTTTTCCTCTATCTCGATTATGTCGTCCATCAGAGTCAACAAGACCGCGTAGAAGACTGGCAAAATTTACTCAAAGAAGCCTGGACACAAACCCCCATCCCTCCCCTAGAACTGAGCTATAACAGCGCCAAATTGGGAAAAATTTGCACGGTCATCATTTACCCAGTCAGTATCTACTATGTGCGTCGCGCTCTCTACCTGTGCGGTTTTGGAGCAACCCCCCAGGGGACTGGAGAATGGTACAATTATCGCCTAGAACGGATAGAAAAGATGACCGTGCGATCTTGGGAAGATGCAGATATTCCGACTCTATTGGGCGATCGCCATCAGCAGCAAACCTTACCCACACCAGAATATATTGAAACCGAACTCGATCGCGTTTGGGGCTTTGACTTCTGGGAGCCTCAGCAACTCCTTTTATACCGATTTGACCGCCCCTTTCATGACCGCTACATTCAAGGAACCCATCGCCATGCCACCTTTAAACCCATCCCTTATGAAACTGTGCGATCCCATCTTCAAAAATACCATTACTTATCCATCCTCAACCACAAATCCCCCCAAGATGCCTATTATCAAGCCGACTATCGAGACAACGATATCAACGTCATTCAAAGACTCAGAGCCTGGCGACCCTTTGGCGAAGTCCTCTGGCCTTTACCCTTGCGAGAGCGCATGAGAGCAGAAGTCAATCAAGAACAACTTGTCTATAAGTGAACTACTCACACTGACTAGGGCGGTACAGTGTAGGTAGAGCTGTATCGCAAAAAATCAGGTAGAGTGTGGGTACTTCACCATCGATTCCTCAATTACAAACTCCAACATTTGCCCTTGGGAACTGCCAAACTTAATTTTTTCCCCTGATTTTAAGGGAATTTCTTGCTGGTGAATTTTTTGCCAATTGCCCGATCGCAGCACCAAAGTTCCAAAGCGGGAAAAATCCCGTAACCAATAAGTCGGTTTTCCCTCCAACGGTTCTCGGCGAATAATTTCCGCGTGCCGTTGAGACACCCATCGTTCGCTAATGACAATATCATTTTCTTCACGCCGTCCCACGCGCATCAGTCCCCCATGAATTTGCCAAACCTGTGTCGTTTCTTCTACCGAACGCAAGGAGGCAATGGTGCGGGTTTGTTGATGCAAATTGACGGCTGTATCTGGGAGTTCCGTAATTCCTTCCGGGGCAGGGACTAATAACTGGCCATTAAAATTGGGATGCATATATAACACCGGCAATGTCCAAGCCGGTTGATTATATTTATAGAGCGTAATTAACCGTTGGCGAGCGATCGCCGTTGCTTCATCGATAGGTAAACGCTTGGCCAACGCTTCAGCAAAGGCTTCAATAAAACTCAACGCTTCCCGATCGGCGATCGCCTCTCGCATCCCCAAAACCGCCGGAATTCCGTGATGGAGTAGCACTTCCGCAAAACTACTACGAGGCAAGGAACGATAGGATTGGGCATCCGTAGGGCGATCGGCCTGGGTATCCCCCTTCGCACTCCAACAGGTATTCAACACCGCTAAAGTCACCTGTCCGCGCACCAAAACATTAGCAAATTCCGTACCACTGAGCGTCGTTTCTGGCTGTAAATACAACCGTCCTCCATCCGGAGACGGCACACCGTGACCCCCATAAAACACAATATTATAAGTCTTCATCTCCAACGCCGCCATTAACTCAGCAGCAGTCGGTTGAATCAACCGATCCACATGGCAAGGAACCGATGCAGCCATTAAACTGGGCAGAGTTTGATCCGGATGGCTACAATTGACCAAAATTTTAGCTAACGTCTCCGCTTCCGCCTCCAATTGCAGATCGCCAGCCGTACCATCCAACCCTTGAGAACCCATAGCCCCCGCCTCCACCGTTGCCCCAAAAACCAATAAAATATTCAGTTCCTGATCCGTCCGTTGGGGGGGAAGGGGATCAACATCACTAGTCGTCCGGCTAAACAACAGAGTCGGAGAGACCGAAATCGCCTGTTTTCCTGCTTGAGATTGCATAATTTCCCAAGGTAAAGGAATTAAATCCGGGTCTCGGATATCCAAACGAACTCGTAAAGGTTGA
The DNA here is from genome assembly GCF_030068445.1 of Roseofilum halophilum BLCC-M91. GTDB lineage: Bacteria > Cyanobacteriota > Cyanobacteriia > Cyanobacteriales > Desertifilaceae > Roseofilum > Roseofilum halophilum. Next base: position 22,339 of record NZ_JAQPOK010000136.1, read on the forward strand.
TTTTTTCCGAGGGCAATACCTTGACTGTGGGATAAACAACTTTGAATCGGGCCATCAAACACCCATTGCCACAAACCCATCCCCAATTGCTGCATCAAGCGACTACTATAAGACCCTTTTTCCTCTGGAGAAAAGGGCAACGTCTCCATTTCCGGTAGCTTAGACTCCACAGCAGGAATAGACAGAGAATAGGGAGGTTGGGAGGGAATTTGAAATAAATCTTGCCATCCTTCCCAAGTAAGGCTCAGAGTGTAGGGCCAAACTCGGTCATGATGAACATATCCGCCCGGATAGGAAGCCCGAATCACCCAAATAGCAAAATGAGCGGAGTGGTTTCCATCAGGAGTATGATACTGACCACTGACCTCTGGAGGTGGACAACCGACCAAGCGGGCAATGGCAATACTGAGACAAGGACAGTCAATTGAAGACATTTAAAAGCCTTGATATCACTGGTTGAGTGTATCCCATTTCTTCTAGTTTATCGGATTGCTGGGACAGATGGGGGGATTCCCATTACCCATTAGTATTCATGGGACTGGGGGAAGGGAGGACAGGTGGTGCTGGAGAGGTTTGGGGAGGTGGAGATTCTATCCAGAAGTCCCTAAAGACATATAACATCCCTCCCCCTAAAACCAATAAGACGGTAATTCCCATTAATAACCCTGGAATCGAAACTCTTCTGGTGGCTGTTGTTGCGGTTGCAGTTGAGCTAGGTTGAACTTCAGGAGCGCCAACGGTTACCAGTTGGGTCTTCATGGATGCCTTAACTGACGGTTTATGGGGCCGATCGCCCTGAGTCACCGGATCGAACAATTGGGTTAAGGGTTCAAGGGTGACTTCCTGGGGCTGTACTTGATAATGGATCAGGCCAATGGTCACGTTATCATGACCATTTAGAGTATTCGCTAATTCTACTAACTTAGAAGTCGCACTGGCCACATCCAACTGGCCCGCTAAAATCGGTAACAGTTGGCTTTCCCAATGGTGTTCTACGCGATCGCCATCACTGAGACCATCAGAGCAAAGCAACACAATCCCATCTTCATCTAAAATCAATCGTCCTACAGTAGGATGTAATAAGTCAGACTCACTCATTCCCAAAGCCTGTACCAACGCTCCCGCCGCCCGATGTTGTAGCGCTTCACGATATAAGCGATACCCCAAGCGCACTTCGCGAGAGGCTAAATCATCATCTAAGGTCACCTGATGGCATCCCTGTTGGGTGACCCAATAGATCCGGGAATCCCCCACATGGGCAATATAAAGTTCATGGGCCCGATCCACAGGAGGGGGAACGACAGCCATCACCAGGGTCGTTCCCATCCGTTGCCGCTCGTGACGATGTTCTTGGTCATTGCGATCGCTAATCACTGTATTAGCATCACGGATGAGCCGATCGAGCAAACTGGTGATCTCGTAGACCTGCTCCGAGGGACTGGGGTCAGGGGAAATCTTATCCCAGGTGAAAGAATCTAAAATAGTTTCGATCGCCTGTTGAGAAGCCACTTCTCCCCCATCATGACCACCAATTCCATCACAGACGATCGCCGCAAGCGGCTCAGATGGGTCAGTGGAGGAAACCGTTTTTCCTGGAGGGGGTTGCAGGGGATAACAAGCATCTTCATTATGGGAGCGACTGGGGCCCTTATCCGTAGCCGTGCAGAGAGTAAAGTGGGTCGTTTGGGACTCGCTACAATAGCGTAGGGCCCGATCGAGTTCAGCGATCGCCCGATCCATGGCTAAAATATGACCATCCATTAATCCTTGAGCTAAATGTTGTAAAAACCGACTGATGAGAGGGTTAGCACTTTTAGCCAAGGGTAACCACATTTTGCCTAACTGAGATAACTCCAGACCCGATTCGGGATCGTTTCGCAATTCCAGAACCCGCAGCACCGGCCCTTCAACCCGCAAAAATTGATGATCCAGCAAGGAATTAGCCACCCCTAAAACCCTGAACGGTTGCCACAGATGGGCAATTTGCCACAACCAATGCAGTTGGCGCATGGCAGGGGCTACTTGCCATTCTTCTTTGAACCGAGGCATCAGGGGAGGTTTTTGGGGAGCTGTGGGCACAAGGGAGGAATTAATGGGCGCTCCCTCTAGCAGCAACACAGGCGGTAGAGTTGGCTGAAGGGTTAAGAGTTCGTAGGGTTGAGGCAGATGGAGTCGATAGGGAAATAATTTCAGATAGGTTTGCATCGACGCTGAAATTTCGGAGGGGATATGGGGGGGAACCCCTGGTTTCAGATCGAGAAAAATATGATTACCTTTATAGAGATAGCGATCGCCGATCCGCTCTCCCGGTTGCAGAAAGTCTAAGGCCTGGCCCAGGGGACGCAGGTCTGGGGAAGTCGCCCACAGATACCGTTTAATTAACCGAGTGCCGCAACGTTGGCAACATTGAATCTCTTCTGAGTTGACTGTCTGGCAAGTGGGATGGGGACAGTTAAGGAATGCGGTTTCGGTTGGCATAGGAAATCCTCGCGCCTGTAAATGGAAAGACAGTATAGCTATCCACGCTTGTTTCTGGCGAAATCAAGTGGCTCAGAACAGAGAGCCGATCGGCTAGAGCAAAAGCGTTATTCAATACTGCCCGATCGGAAAGCATATAAGTTTAGTTTAAAGAAAGCACCCTGGGTAATTGCTATTCAAAGAGATAGCTGGCAAGAAAAGTCGATTTGACTTATATTTTGCCCATATTATCTCGTAGCCTTTTCCCAAATTATATGATTATTTCTGCGACTCCAATGGCCGATTATCCGGCCGATCCGGTAGAGTCTCTGACTTGGAACTGGCGTGGGTTTCCCATCCGCTATCAGGTGAGGGGTCAAACGGGGCCAACCCTGTTGCTGATCCATGGATTTGGGGGATCGGTGGATCATTGGCGCAAAAATCTCCCGATTCTGGGTCAATCCTGTCGCTGTTATGCCTTAGATTTAATTGGCTTTGGCGGTTCGGCGAAACCGACTCCGGGAGTAGAGATTGAGTATACCTTTGAAACCTGGAGCGAGCAAATCATCCAGTTTTGTCAAGAGGTGATTGGTGAGCCGACGGTATTGGTGGGTAATTCCATTGGCTGTATTGCCGTCATGCAAGCTGCTGTGGATGCTCCAGAGTGGGTCAAGTCTGTGGTGTTGCTGAATTGTTCTTTGCGGTTACTCCACGATCGCCGCCGGGAGGCTTTACCGTTTTATAAGCGTTATGGTGCGCCCCTGGTACAGGATATGCTCAAGATTAAGGCGATCGGCCATTGGTTTTTTGCCCAAATTGCCCAACCCAAAGTCGTTAAACAAATTTTACAACAAGCTTATGGGCGATCGCAGGCCGTCACCGATGAGCTAGTCGATTTACTCATAGCTCCAGCCCTCGATACCGGTGCAGCCGATGTCTTTATCGCCTTTACCCGCTATTCCCAAGGCCCCCTACCCGAAGACCTCTTAGCCACCCTCCCCTGTCCAGCACTCATGCTCTGGGGAACCGAAGACCCCTGGGAACCCATCGACCAAGGACAAAAATTAGGCGAATTTCCAGCCGTCAAGCAATTTATTCCCCTCCAAGGAGTCGGTCACTGTCCCCAAGACGAAGCCCCAGAATTAGTCAATCCCCTCATCCTCGATTGGGTATTAGATCGGGGAGACCAGTTAAACTGAAAAGGCAATAAATCAGAACAATGTCAAAACATAGCAATAGCACAGGGGTATATGTATCGCGTTTACGGAGATAGGCTCTCAGGTAACTGCTACAAGGTGAAGTTACTGATGAATCATCTAGAGATAGCTCATGAATGGATAGAGATCGATATCTTACAGGGAGAAACGAAAACCGATCCATTTCTGAGCAAAAATCCCAATGGGAAAATTCCTCTTCTGGAACTACCATCGGGGCAATATCTTTCTGAATCTAATGCAATTCTCAACTATTTAGCTCATGGAACGAACTATTTATCAGATGACCCTTGGCAGCGAGCAAATATTTTGCAATGGCAGTTTTTTGAACAATATAGTCATGAGCCATATATTGCTGTAGCACGGTTTATCGCCAAGTATCTGGGACTACCAGAAGAGAGACGAGGAGAATATGAAGCGAAACAAGAAGGGGGGTATAAGGCGCTCTCCGTTATGGAGCAGCAATTGTCAAAAACCGATTTTCTAGTCAATGGTTCTCTAACGATCGCAGATATTTCGTTATACGCTTATACCCATGTAGCTGATGAAGGAGGATTCGAGCTTTCTGAATATCCTGCTATTCGAGCATGGCTTGATCGAGTATCGAGCCATCCCCATCATCTTACCATGTCCTAACCGTTTCTATAGAAGGGAAAAGTAGCGATCGCGGATGATGACATCTATCTATAATTGCATGGAAAGCCCAAAAATCAACCTTAAAATTGGCACAATTGATGCACCATGTATAGTCGTCAGCTCAATTTATTTGACCACTTAACCTTTCCAGATCATCCATCCTGGTTATCTTGGCTCCATCATCAATTACCGAAACCACAAAAGCAACCTGATGGCCCAATTGTCTTAGACTTATTTGCCGGTTGTGGAGGATTAGCCTTGGGATTTGAAGCCCAAGGATTTCGCACCTACGGGTTTGAAATCAAACCCCACGCTGTAGCCAGTTATCACATCAATTTAGCCGGTCAATGTGTAGAAACTTGTCTATCCGTGGGTTTACCAGAAGCCCAAGCAGACATCATTATAGGTGGCCCACCTTGTCAACCCTTTAGCCAGATCGGTTATCAGCGTGGTAAACGAGATATTAGAGATGGTTTTCCGATTTTTCTGGATGCTGTCTATCGAATACAACCTAAAATTGCCATTCTGGAAAATGTTAGAGGTTTACTCTATCGAAATAAAAGCTATTTGAGACAAGTTCTAGCAGAATTAGAACGCTTTGGCTATCAAGTCGATGTGAAACTTTTGAATGCTCTTGACTATGGGGTTCCCCAAAAACGTCAGAGAGTGGTAATTGTGGCTTCTTATGTGGGTTGGTCTTGGCCCGAACCCTTTACCACACAACCAGTAACCGCAGGCATGGCTTTAGGTTCATTAGCCCTAGAATTTAATCCTGAAAGCCGTTTTTTAACCGAAAGTATGGATCGCTATATTGCCGAATATGAAGCAAAAAGTCGGTGTGTTCGCCCCAGGGATTTACACTTAGATCGACCCTCAAGGACAGTTACTTGTCGCAATTTAGGGGGAGCAACGGCCGATATGTTACGGATCAGATTACCCGGCGATCGCCGTCGAATGCTTACCGTTCGAGAAGGGGCAAGACTCCAAAGTTTCCCCGATTGGTTTCAATTTCAAGGCACTTTTTATGAACAGTGCGAACAAGTGGGTAATGCTGTACCTCCTTTGATGGCTTTAGCTTTAGCGCAACAAGTCAAAAAGGTTCTAGATTCTGAAGTGAATCTCAGTAATTTAAAAATTAGTCCCCTTTCTGACATGGAGAAGAGAAAATTGGTTAACCCAGATCCCATTGAGACGAAAAAAGAACAAGCCTTAGAAATTGTCAAGAGTATTGGTATCCCCGTCAGAGAAATGACTAAACGTCGCCGCGAACGGTTGGCATTAGCTCTTTTAGCCGTGGCTCGGATAACGCCTGAAATGTCTTGGAAGGAAGCCAAAAGTTATTTTACCGGTGGTATTCATCCCATAACCACTAGAGAAATTATTAAGTTTTGGAATACACACTATGGAGAAAAAATAGCGGATTCATCTTATGATGATGTGCGCCGAAAAGATTTAATTTATTTGGTTGAAGCTGGATTAGTGGAAAAGAGTGCAGCCAATCCGACGGCTAATACGAATGATGGTACGCGAGGCTATGCAGTTGGACAAGATGGACTGCGACTCTTGCAGGCTTATGATACCGATGATTGGGAAGATGCTTTACTTCATTTTCGCGATCAAAAGGGTGTTTTGGGCGATCGCCTCAGCAAAGCACGAGAATTCCAGAAAGTTCCAGTTACTTTACCCAACGGTGCGATCGTTAAACTCTCTCCAGGCTCACATAACCGCATTCAAAAAGCTGTGGTAGAAGAATTCTTACCTCGATTTGCTCAGGGTAAAATTGAGTTACTGTATTTGGGAGATACAGAAAAAAAGATCTTATGCCTTGAGAATGACAAGCTTCTGAGTTTGGGAATCTCCACACTAGAGCGGGAGATGCTTCCCGATATTCTCGCCTATGAGGAAGAGCGGAACTGGCTGTTTACCATTGAAGCAGTTCATTCTTCTAACCCAATTAATTCTATGCGTCATATGAAACTCAAAGAATTCATGAGAAATTCTACGGCAGGTGTGATTTATGTGAGCGCCTTTGAAAGCATGAAAACATTTGCCAAGTTTGCCAAGGATATTAGTTGGGAAACTGAAGTTTGGGTGGCGGATAACCCAGATCATATGATTCATTTTGATGGCGATCGGTTTCTTGGCCCTTATCAGCAGTAAGCTTTACTTGAATTTCAAACATAGCGCAAAGAATTATTGCCTAGTGGCAAACAAGCTATTACACAACCTTTTCTAAATTTGCTCCCTAACCCAAGCCCGAAATGCTTTCATGGTTTTATTCCTACCTTCAACTTTACTCCGTTGCAGATATTCAGGAATAATTTTTGTTAAAGACAGTCCAGGAAAATGAGGACTTTCATCAGATTGAATATAAACACCATTTTGTAGTACATTAATTTCTAAACTTGTACCGTTAAATCGCCAGAGTTCCCCGACTCCCAAGGCTTCATAATTGTTTAACCGAGTCCGAGATGTCAGATCAATTTCAATGGCCAAATCTGGGGGCGGGTCTATACTTAAATCTATTCGCTGTTGACCGCGAACTGCTGCCTCATTTTCGATATAGAAACATTGGTCAGCTTCAAGTCCTTGTTTCATGGTTTGACTTTTAAATGTCGTCGAGGCTAAATTTCTGAACTCAATCTCAAGCTCTTCTAACAAAATCTCCACTAGATTACCAATAATTACTTTATTGTCTTCGTGTTCTGGTAATGGCACCATAATCTCTAAGATTCCTTGACTGTAATGAATTCGAGACCCGCGTTTTTCTCCCAAATCCTCTAGCAATTCTTCGTACATCTGCCAACTAATATCTTTCATTAAAAGTTGCCGACCGGGAGGAATGACTAATTGTTCAAGAGTTACTTGCATAGGGTTGACCTTTGTATGGATTGATTGTTGGAATGCCGGAATTATGTAGTGAAGTTTTAGGAAATCGCCTGATTCTATGGCATTCATTATTCTCATAATAGCGCTTCATTGAATCTCAATCTAGAATGAAGCGCTATCATTTTTTAGCCTAAATGGAGCCGCTTACTTGATCCGATGAAGTCCATTCTAGGGTGTCGCCAATTTGTTCGCCGGTGTGGTAAGCAGCAAGGAGAATTTCTGATGTTTTTCCCCAGGCAATTTGACCGGTTTTGTCAATTCCGATCGCCCCTAAATCCCGTTGATTGGCTTTGGATTCGGTCATGGTTTTCTCAAAGGCAGCCCCTAAGGACATGCCATCGGTGACGCGGACGACGATGCGAGCGGCGATGCATTCGTTGATGATATCTTCGCCAATACCGGTACAGCTAATTCCAGCAGCAGAGGTGGCGTAATTTCCGGCAGGCATGGCGGAGTCGCTGACGCGCCCAATATATTCAAATCCTTTGCCTCCGGTGGAGGTTCCGGCGGCAATTTTACCTTGGTTGTCGAGAGCAACGACACCAATAGTTCCGGTTCCAGGAGCGGGACTAGCCAGTACATTAGCCATACTGCGTCTAAAGTTGTCTTTGCGGTCTTCTAACCACTCATTTAAGCGCAAATCGGTTAGAGGATTATGAATGGGGAGTTGCAGTTCTCGCACCAGTTCCATGGCTCCCACATCGGAGAGAATGCGATCGCTCTTTGCTTGCAGAACTTTAGCTAAATCAATGGGATTTTTCACCCGCGAAACATTGATTACACCGCTAAAGGTTTGCGTCTCTCCATTCATCAGAGAGGCACTCATGCGAATTTGACCATCAGATTGCAAAACGGAACCGGTTCCAGCATTGTAGCGGGGATCGTCTTCGAGTAAATGGCAGCCTTGAATCACCGCTTCTAAGGCAGGTGTTCCCGCTTCTAAACGGGCATAAACTTGTTTGAGAATCTCATACAGGGATTGGCGGACGGCTTCAACGCCTCCTTTACCTTGTAGGGAGCTGCCTGCACCGCCATGAATGATGAGTTTGGGTTGAGTCATAGGTAATGGGGATAGGGGGATAGGGGAATGGGGGAATGATTCAGAATTTCCCAATTGTTACTCTACCGCGTATAGCTTTAGCGATCGCGGCGACAGCGTTCAGAACAGTATTTTACCTGATCCCAACATTTAGCCCATTTCTTGCGCCAGGTAAAGGGGCGATGACAAACAGGACAGATTTTGGTGGGCAAATCGGATTTTAATCGCTGGCGAGCCATGGTAAGTTAGCGGTAAGGTTTTTTGATTCATTGTAGGGATAACCTACTCTGCTACACCAACAGATGAACGATCGCCCCCATCTATCAGCGATTAAAATCGTTTTAGTCGAGCCATCTGGCCCCTTAAATGTGGGATCGATCGCCCGTATCATGAAAAATATGGGCTTAAGTCAATTGGTCTTAGTCAATCCTCAATGCGATCGCCAAAGTCCAGAAGCGAGACAAATGGCCGTTCATGCTCAGGAAATCTTGACTTGTGCCCAAGTGGTAGAGAGCCTACCAGAAGCCTTACAGGGTTGCCAAAAAGTGGCAGCCACCATGGGACGCACCATCAGTTTACCAACGGCACTGGAAACCCCCCATACCTTGCTCCCTTGGCTTCTCAGTGGTGAAAGTGCCCTAGTCTTTGGGCGCGAAGACCGAGGATTAACCAATGACGAACTGAATTTAGCCCAACGCTTTGTGCAAATTCCCAGTCATCCCATCTATCCTTCCCTGAATCTAGCCCAATCGGTGGCCATTTGCTGCTATGAACTCTATCGGTGTACCCTAGAAACGCAGACAGAGAAGATTGACCATCAAGGCTCCGATCTCGCCTCAAGGCAGGTTCTAGAAGCCTATTACGATCATTTAGAATCTCTGTTATTACAGATTGGCTATCTTTATCCCCATACAGCTCACCGAAGGATGGAAAAGCTCAAACGGTTTTATAATCGTGCTTATCCCACAGAGCCAGAAGTTGCAATGCTCCGGGGAATCCTCTCTCAGGTAGAATGGGCGATCGCCAACCGTTCCCCATCCAAGGGTTCATCAGGAGATACTTAACCGTAGCTCTCCAGGATGGGTTTAAAGAGAATCGCAGACAACGTAGAATAATCGAGGTTTGCTATTTTGGATGACCAGGGTAGCTCCAATCGGGCTAATTCCTGCGATCGGGGGCGAAAATACCAAACCCTATTCTAGGTCTGAAGCAGTAAAATCAGCAACAATGTAATGGATACTTTGACCGTGGTGGGTTCATTTACAGTTATGATCTGTGTGATAAGGAGTCGTTGATGGCGAAATCAGGAGCAAGAAAAGGAGTAGACCGCACTCAACGTCTCGGATCTGCTCAAGGGATAACTCATTTACCAAAACAGGGATCGAGTCGGCATCAAGGGGGGATGTCTTTGCCTAAACAAGGGAAACCGACGTGGAAACGCAAGCGGCGATCGCCTTTACAACGGGCGGTTTTATCGGTTTTGGATAAAATTTTACCCGGGGGTAAGAGTGATTTGACCCCCCAAGTGAATAGAGGGCGATCGCCGCGATCGCACCCTGCATCACCGATCCCACCCTTGAAAGTCGAAAACGATCCCTTAAGATCCCCTGTGCGTTTGGGTTCCCGGAAACCGCAACGGAAATCGCCCCTGAGAAAGGGAGATTTATCTTCAGTGGCGATCCCCAAGACTCTTTCTCGTCAGCGTTCATCCGATCGCACTCGTCAGGATTTGAGTAAGATTAAGAGTCAGCAGAAGGAACAGCTTGAGAAGGATAAGGTGCGATCGCCGCGCAACCGTCGAGATCGACCCTTAAACCGCCCGGAACCCACTCCCGTATCGCCTTTGATGTATGCAACGCGATTTTTGATTATGGGTGTAGGTATCTGCGCGATCGCCGGAACACTCCTCTCAGCCTCCGATCCCGAAAGTATGACCTTTTTGGGACTTAAGTTAGCCTCCACGGATAGCCTCTCGAATCAAGTGAATGAAACCCCCGATCCCAGCACCAGTGAAACCACAGATGCCCTATTACGGGAAAGGGTTGCCAGCCAAAATCCCTGGTTAACAGCTCCCCATCCCCTCCATTTAGAAACTGATTTGCAAGAGCTGAAAAACAACATACAAGCCTTAGCCAGTCAGACTCCTCGGTTTAAACCCGGAGTGTTTGTTTTAGATTTAGATACTTCGAGCTATGTCGATGTCGAGGGAACAACGGTTTTTTCGGCCGCCAGTACGATTAAATTACCGATCTTATTAGCCTTTTTTCAAGCCGTCGATGCCGGTCAAATTCGCCTCGATGAAACCTTAACCCTCAAAGAAGAGCATCTCGCGGGAGGATCGGGGAGTCTCCAATACGATCCCGTAGGCAGTGAATATACAGCCCTAGAAGTCGCCACTTGGATGATGACCATTAGCGACAATACAGCCACGAACATGATTATCGAGCGATTAGGCGGCATGTCCCAGGTCAATCAGAGCTTTAGCCGTTGGGGACTAAAGCAAACCGTGATTCGGGATTGGTTGCCGGATCTAGAGGGTAAAAATACCACATCACCCCGTGAATTGGCCCAGGTGATGGCCATGATTCATCAGGGTGATGTGGTATCTCTGAAATCCCGCGATCGCATGATTAACATTATGCGCCAAACCGAAACCAGCGTTCTCCTCGAACAAGGCTTAGGATCGGGAGCGACTATTGCCCATAAAACCGGCGACATTGGTAAACTCTTAGGCGATGTCGCTCTCATCGATCTCCCCAGTGGCAAACGGTACATTGCCGCCGTTTTAGTCGAACGCCCCCATAATGATTATGGTGCAGCCGATCTCATTGGTGACATTTCCCGCCTCACCTACGAACAAATGCAAGCGCCCCCCGTAACCCCCAGTGTTACCCCCGGCACATTAGAAGAACTTCCCGTGGACTTTCCCGAAGCCACTGCTCGGCGCTATCGATGATCTGGCTACTGCCATGACACAGCTAAAATAGTGCCTTAGCGTAGGGTGGGTTAGGCGGCTAAAACCTAGACTCTGACAGCAATCTATCAATCCGCCGTAACCCACCATTTTAGGGTTGTCACAGCACTACGGTGTTGTCAAAAGTAACATTTTTACGAAAAGGTGGGCAAAGTATGCTAGTATAATTTCAATTGTTTGACTCATGCTCTTGCCCAGCCTACGATGAGTTGTAATCATAGTCAATCGGGCTTGATATGATCTTAGAGTGAGTACCAAAATATCTACAACGTCCTATGAAAAAAAATACAACTCAACGCCTCCTGAGCCTAGTTACTGTATTAACCTTCACCCTTGTATTACCCACCCAGGTTCACGCCCTAGTGCCGTGACAACCCTAAAATGGTGGGTTACGGCGGATTGATAGATTGCTGTCAGATTCTAGGTTTTAGCCGCCTAACCCACCCTACGCTAATGCACATTTTTAGCTGTGTCACGGCACTAGATTGCAGTGACTTAGGCGCTCTAGCAGAATTTGATTCTCGCTGTGCCCAAGGTTCCAGTGCTGCTACTGGTTCCGCTCCCTCCACGGAGCAGGGTATCCAACTTTTGCAACAGGCTTTTCAGAATCAACAAAGCGATGTTCAAGCTAGAGCAGTCGGTGAAGTCATTCGTGTTCTTTCCGACGATCGCCAAGGGAGTCAACATCAACGATTTATTGTTAGACTTTCTTCCGGTCAAACCCTATTAATTGCCCATAATATTGACTTAGCACCTAGGGTAAATTCCCTATCCGTTGGCGATCGCGTCGAATTTTACGGCGAATATGAATGGAATCCTCAAGGTGGAGTCATTCACTGGACACATCACGATCCGGCCGGTCGCCATGTCGGTGGATGGATTCGGCATAATGGGCAAGTTTATCAGTAAAATGGGTCTAAAACCGTGTCCTTCTAGGACGGCTTTTCTTGTTCTCTTAGGACGGTGAGTATGTCAACAGTAACTCTCTTCATGGTTTTAGATCGATTGAGCTAAAGTATATATGAAGCCGTTAACTAAAGATCCGAGTGACACCACTATCTAAAATTGAAGCAGTCAGCGATCGGGCAGCTCACCAGACAAGCCACAGCGAAAACAACACCAAGACGGTTATTCTCGCTGGTGTGGTGGGAAATGTGATCGAATGGTATGACTTTGCCCTCTATGGCTATCTAGCTCCCGTTATTTCTCTGCTATTTTTCCCCCATAATAATGAACTGGTCTCCCTGTTACAAACCTATGGTGTGTTTGCAGCCGGGTTTATCATGCGACCTCTGGGGGCAGGGATTTTCGGTTATATTGGCGATCGCGTCAGTCGCCGCACAGAACTCTTTATTTCCGTCATCCTAATGGCAATTCCCACATTCCTGCTAGGTCTCTTGCCTACCTATAAACAAATTGGGATTGCCGCACCAATGATATTAATATTACTCAGATTAGTCCAGGGATTATCCGTCGGCGGTGAATTCACCGGATCGGTCACCTATGTCGCTGAAACCGCACCTCAAACTCGGCGCGGCTTCACCACTAGCTTCGTCAATGTGGGGTCTACCATCGGCTTATTGTTAGGCTTAGGGATTGTTACCCTCCTCACCCATCTGCTCTCCGATGCCGACCTACAAAATTGGGGCTGGCGCTTACCCTTCTTATTTGGCGGTATATTAGGATTGACTGGACTCTACATTCGTACAAATCTCCCCGATTCAGAAGTCTTTGAAGAACACCAGCAAGAAAGGCAAGTTCCCCTACTCAAGGCCCTAAGACAATCTCTAGTCCCTATGCTACAAGCAATGTTTTATGCCGGGGCCTATAGTGCTACCTATTACATTATTATGGTCTATATTCCGACTTACTTAGATCGGTTCAGCGATATACCCCGTGGCAGCGTTTTAGGAGTCAATGTAGTTGCCCTAGTGATCCAGATCGGGCTACTTCCCCTCTTCGGTTGGTTATCCGATAGTACCCTACGTCGTAAACCCTTGTTGTTGCTGGCAACCCTGATTGTGGGGCTATTGAGTTTTCCTGGATTCTGGCTATTGTTGCAACCGCATAATTACGAGGTCTGGTTGGCTCAAATCCTATTGGCAGTCTCGATTGTACCCTTGTTAGCCACTTCTCCAGTGATGATGGTGGAACTGTTCCCCACAGAGACTCGCCTAACAGCCTATTCTCTCTCCTTCAACCTGGGAGCAAGTATTATGGGGGGAACGTCTCTATTGGTCTGTACTTGGCTAATTGATATCAGTGGTAATGTTTATGCCCCTGCCATTTATTTAGCGATCGGTGCTTTGATCAGTGCCATAACTTTGGGATTTATGAGCGATCGCAGCCGCGAACCCCTACGGTAGAGAAACTCTGTTTATATTCCACTCGCTCACCCTAGCGATCGCCACACCGTGTAGAAAGGGCTGATTCTCGCAGAAAGCTTAATTCCAAAAAAATATCCCCAACTGCCGATTAAAGTGCTATCCTAGAGTGCAGACCCGGACTTATGCGATTACAACGCCCAAACCTTGTCAGGACCGGAAGGTAGCAGCAATACGGGATGCTTGTAATAGGCGTAAACTCCGGGTCGCCCTGTGTCAGAAGAGGTTGGAAGATGCCAGGTTTAGGAGATTTCGTCAAGAAAGCATTCTATATGGGAGTTGGGGTGGCATCCTATGCAGGGGAAAAGGCCGGAACGGCGATCTCTGATTTGCGCCCCCAAGCACAAAAACTGGCCAACGAAATGGTAGAGCGGGGAGAAATAACTGCCGAAGAAGCTCGACGAATGGTCGAAGAAATCGTTAACCGCGCCCAACAACAGGTTAATGAACAAGCTGAAGAAGCCAATGCAGAGGATAAACCCAAAGAACCTCGCCGGATTGAGATTTTAGATGATGACGATCCCGATCTGCCCACAGAGGAAGAGGCTCAAGTGAATGATTTACGGGATCAGGTGAATCAACTCAAAGAAGAATTGAAGCAACTCCAACAAGATTAAGTGGTTATGGAAGATTGGGAAAAAGACTGGCAGAATTTCTGTGAAAGCTTCACTGCTGGAGTTGAGGAGTTGTTTCGGGAAGTCGAGGAAGAGTTAGGAGAGTGGGTGGGAGAGATCGCGGAACTCACCATCGAGATTGCTGAAACTCTCGACGATTTGCTCTTTTCAGATTTAGACGCTTTTTTCAATGAATACATAGAACCCCTTGAGGACTCCAATCCAGATTCAAGGGAAGATGAGCCATTTTACCACCCCTTTGCCGATGTCGATCGCCCTTCAAGTCATCAACCTCAAACTTGTGTGGGATGTCGTCATTACCATGGGCAAGTTTATGGGGGAAACCTGTTCGTCTGTGGGATGCATCCCTATGGGCCAGAAGATTCCTTTTGTCGCGACTGGGAAGGGATGGGGAATGGACAAAACTGAGAGTTTGATGACCCTAACCCCTTAACCGGACTTGAGGTGATGAGGTCGATTGGGAGTCTGGGGTTGATTTAATCAACAAGTTACGTTATACTACAAATGAAGTCGATCCAAGGTTGAGAACAGTTTGAGAACAGTTTGAGAACTGTTACTGTGGGATATCAGGAACTCCAGGGGCAAAAATTCGTCATCTCAACTTAGACCCATAGACAAAGGTTCGGCAATCTCGATGGTGAACCGAACTGACACATTCTGGAAAATATTCGATCCTAGATCTTAGGAAAGGAGATGAGTTTTTGGAAGCTAACTCGGTACAAATACTTAATCTAATTTGCGTAAGACAATTAAACTTCAAATTCACCTGAAAGGAGGAGGTATTTAACCAGAAGTTTAGTTTATTTTAGAGACAAAGCAAGTTAGACGACAACCCGAAATCCCCCATCCTGGTAAAGATTAAGTTGAAGTTAGGGAATGTCCCAACGGAACCAGGGGCCAAAAGGTGGATGAGCTGATTGCTCTAGTCCGAGTTGTCAAGATTTGGCGACAAATCGGGAACCCTAGAAATAGATATCTCCAATACTAGATGTCCGGGAAACGTCTACGAAATCAAGTAGGCGATTTTTGGCTCTCAAGTTTTTCTGCATTAACCCCGATCATTACGACTACCTAATCCTATGCCTAAGACCATGACTAAGACCCAAACTAAGCCTCCTACCTATACGGCAGATATGGTAAGGACATATCTACATGAAATCGGTCGTATTCCTCTGTTAACCCACGAGCAAGAGATTGTATTGGGTAAACAGGTTCAGCATATGATGCAGTTGATGGAAGTTAAAGAGGAGCAAGAAGCCGAACTCGATCGCCCCATTAGCGACCAGGAATGGGCAGATCGAGTGGAGTTAGATCCTCAAGAGTTGGATCGCATTGTCAAGCAAGGTCAAAGAGCTAAACAAAAAATGATTGAAGCGAACTTGCGTCTGGTGGTGGCGATCGCCAAAAAATACCAGAAACGAAATATGGAGTTTCTGGACTTAATCCAAGAAGGAACCCTGGGCTTAGAACGGGGAGTCGAAAAATTTGACCCCATGAGGGGTTATAAATTTTCAACCTATGCCTATTGGTGGATTCGCCAAGCCATTACGAGGGCGATCGCCCAACAAGGTCGCACCATTCGCCTGCCGATCCACATTACGGAGAAACTCAACAAAATCAAAAAAATACAACGAGAACTCTCCCAACAGCTCGGTCGCAGTGCAACTCCCACAGAAATTGGCCAAGCTTTAGACCTCAAACCAGCTCAAATCCGTGAATACCTTACCCTCTCCCGTCAACCGGTCTCCCTAGACCTACGGGTAGGAGATAACCAAGACACGGAACTCCAAGAACTCTTGGAAGACGATGGTATTTCTCCAGAACACTATGCCACTCAAGAACTCCTGCGCCAAGATCTACACCATCTCATTGCTGACCTAACCCCTCAACAACAAGAGGTGTTGAACTTACGCTTTGGACTCACCGACGGTCATGAGTTATCCCTGTCTCAAGTGGGTCAGCGCATGAGTTTAAGTCGGGAACGAGTCCGTCAACTCGAAAGACAAGCCTTAACCTACTTACGTCGCCATCGGGGTTTGGTTCGTGAGTATTTGGCCAGCTAAGGAGAGGGATTTCGTTCCCCTCCAGAAGCACCCATATACGACCCCAAATACTCCATGGGTGCTTCTGAATGTATGCATAACACGCTCATTGATCGATCCATAAAATCATTCAAGGAGGAGACCAGGGTGTTTCAATTTTTTTCATCTCAGATACAACGCTTGACTACAAGGTTAGCTCACTCTTCATCCCTGCTAACGCCTCTGGTGTTTGCCCTAGTAGTCTCCTTGGGAAATAGCGCTCCGTCCCTGGCTGAAACGGTTGCACAGTCGGAAACAGTTCCCCACTTTCCGGATGGGGTTTATTTTTATGGAGAATCACCCCAACGGGATCAACTCGGTCAAGGCTATATGGTGTTTGAAGCTCGCGAGCAAAAGCTGTTAGGAGCCTTTTATCTTCCCCGTTCGTCTTTTGATTGTTTCTATGGACAGGTGACTTCTAACGAGTTAGCCATGACTGTGATTCATAGTTACGATCGCACTGCCCATGCCTATCAAATGGGGTTGGAACCGGTGGCGATCGCCTCTAGTGAGACTCTAGATACCCAAGACCTCCAGTTTAAGCCCCAAGGCTTTCACCGCATTCCAGAACTGAGCGATTTAGAGCATGAGATCCTAGAAACCTGTCGCCAAGATCTGCAAGACCATTAGATTGGAGAAGAATTAGAGTCAACAACGGGATCGTCATTGTTGGCTCAGTTTACCACTTCAATTCAATCGTATTGACTATTGACTGCTTTATCCTTTGATCCACTTTCTGAGTTGACGATCGCAAAACACAAATAAACCAGTATATCCCCATAAGAGCATAGCGATACTTAGCATCAAAAACAATATTTTTGGATAAGTGGATATACTAACATATTTATTAAGTTGACGAAAGGCAACGAAAAATAAGGGTTGATGAATTAGGTAAATTTGATACGAATATAGACCTAACAAAGAAAGGAAACTTAACAGCCAAACAACAGGTTTTATTCTTTTTCTTTTGTCCAACCATACAAACATACTCTGAAGTGCGACAAAAAACAACGGAGTAAACAGCATGTCAAAACCGAGCATATAGCGAAAATCAAAGCCTGATTTTCCTAAGTAAATATAAACAATAAATCCCAGCAAAAAGACAAGTAAAGTCCACCAGTAATCTATCTTTCTAAATCCATCATGGTAGAAATAGATAATCCCCCAATACAATCCCAAGCCAAATTGAAAAATATAACTTCCCAGAAAATCATTCTGCAATAAGTACCAATACAGATCTGAGCTTGTATCTGTATTAAAACACAGCACTTTAGTTACCACTCCTAAAAATAGAGTTACAATCAGAAGTATTATCGGTTTACTCTGAGAAATGCGGAAAATAAGTGGCGTAACTAAGTAGGCTTGTAAAATAACCGTAAAAAACCAAAATCCAGGATTAATAGATTGGAAGGTATAACCGGCTAAACCCGCTACACTGAGCAAAAAATCTGGGAAAATATATTTTTGAGGATAGGACAGAAGAAAATATAACACTAAACTAAAAATAACAGCCAATAAATAGGTGGGATAAAGACGATTTAAGCGCTTGATTAGCCACGATCTCCAGTCAAAATGAATCGTAGGAAGTAAATTTTTCCTGGCCATGACATAAGTAATATTAAATCCAGCCATGACAAAAAAGATATCAACAGCAGCAAAACCCACTTTAGCACCTAGTTGGTCAAGGGTGACAACTAAGGGGATACGCTCAGGATAATTCTGGAAAAAATGAAAAAGTAAAATACCGAAAATTGCTAGACCTTTAATTTGGTCAATCCAATTGATTCGCTGTCCTGTTTGATTAGGTTGATTAGCCATAAGAATTCCATTAAAACTTAATGTTACAAAAAATCAGCAAAAATATTAAAAAACATCCTTCCTGTATAAGATTGAGGATTTTGAGTAAGTTCAGAAGAAAATTCTGCAATTTTTATTAAATCCTCTGGCGTATCTTTTTGAGTTACTCGAACTCTTGGTAGAGTATACGGATTTTGATTATAACCTAACTTAAAAATTTGGTGATTGTATAGATATCCTGATTGATAATATCTGGCTACAGAATTTTGGATCGAAGGATTGAAGTCATTATAAGCGTAAGCAATATGAGATACAGTCTTGGAATAATGGGAATTAGCTTGATCGTCAAGACAGGATCTTAAAATGCTTTGACCTTTGGATAACTCTATGGTTAATTGATCGGGATCTAAGTGTGTTAATCTTCGATGTCTCCATCCATGAGATTGAATATCAAAAAAATCACTTTCTATTCCTTGTTTTAGTTCTTCGCAAGTTGCATACTTTTTTGATTTTTCATGAGTCATAAACCTTGAATTTACAAATAGAGTTACTGTTAATTGCTTATGATATTTTTGAGAAAGTTTTCTGAGTAAAGGGAGGACTTGAGTATACATGCTTTTGTATCCATCATCAAATGAGATAAGAACTGCCTTTTTACCGATATATTTTTGCGGAATTTTTTGTGACCGTTCTAAAAAATAGGCTTTAAGATCATCGGTAGATAAAAACCAATAATCATTTTTACACAGATATTCTAAGAATTTTTCTAACTTTTTAGTTTCGTAATCTAACCCATAATTCGTGGAAGATTCGACAACATCATGAAATCCAAACAGGGGGATTCTTGTGGTCTCTAGATTAAGCATAAGCCAGGGTTCTACACTTAAGGTGCTAGAGATCAAAAATATCAATATAATCACTAAATTCAAAAACCATCTAAGCATGGAAACTTATCTTAAAGAAATTGTTGGTAAACCTCGATCATTTGTTGGGCGATCGCCGGCCAGCTATAGTGAGTGTTTGCATAGTCTGCGCCTGCTGCTCCCCGTTTGAGTCGTTCTTGGCGATCGCTCAAAGCCAGTCGTAAACTACCGGTTAAGGAATCGACATCACAACCACACACCCATCCAGCCGCCGATTTTTGGATATCTTCCCAAATATAAACCCCTGTGGAGATGACGACAGGGGTTCCGGAGGCGATCGCCTCCGCTACAGCAATGCCAAAATTCTCATAGTAGGACGGCAACACAAACAGATCCGCATCGCGCAACAGTGCCCCTTTCTCCTCACCCCGGACAAACCCCGGAAACTGGGTACAGGGGGCTAAGGGAGAGGATTTGATCTGCTGTTTAATTTGCTCCACATAGGCAGTATTTTGGGGGTTTCCACCCGCTAAAACCAATTCAAAGTCAAATTTTTCATTCACCAGGGTTTCCAGGGCAGGAAGGAGCAAATCCAAGCCCTTTTTCGGGTCAATTCTCGACATATAGAGAATCAGGGGTTTATCGGCAGGGATATTCAGGTTGGCTCTAGCCTTTCCCGGTTCTGGCAGTTGGGGCAGTTGTACGCCCAAGGGAACTACTACGCTAGGGGTTTGGGTTCCGAAGCGATCGGAAATTTTCGCTTCAATGCTACTGGTAAAATGGATGGCGGCTGCTCCAGCGATATTGGGTTTTTCCCACAAAGCAGTATAGATGCGTTTAAGCTGTCGTTTTTTGCGTAAGTCCGCCGGATCTAAGGTTCCCAGAGGACGCATAATATAAGGTAGTCCTTTCTGGCGGGCGATCGTTGCAGCAGCCGAACTAACCGGAGAAAACAGGGCATGAATATGGGCAATATCATACTCCGAGGCATGTTCAGACAACCAGTTTAATAAATCTAGGGAAAACTTGTAGCGTCGGAACGGAGAACAGCGAAAGTAACGAATAGAATAACCATTTTCCTCCACAGGGCGGTCTAGGGGCACATCTAAGGGCGCTTCCCCCGTATCCCCATTGGAATCTGTAGTTAAGATCGTCACCTCCATATCCGGCTCATGACTCAAGGCCGCAGATAACCCTTTAACCATCTGACTGGGGCCACCATAAACAAGAGAAATGGAAGGAACAATTTGTAAAACACGCATTATGGTTAAGAAGATAGAATTTTTATAGCAGATGTACAGAATTTCCCCTCATCCCCCAGCCCCTGCTCCCGCAGGCGCTGTCCTGAGCGAAGTCGAAGGGAGAAGGGGAGAAAAGTCCCTCTCCCTTGGGAGAGGGATATAGGGAGAGGGCAAGATATCCGCTAAAAATTTAGACCAACAACTGTTCATAAAAAGATAATTGTTCTTTAGCCAAAGCCGTATTTGTATAGTGAAGCATCGCCCGTTCATAACCTTTTTGGGCCAAATCTTGCCGGAATGGTTGATTCTCCATCAGTTGATGTAAACAGTTTCGCAAAGCGTCCACATTTGCTTCCGGAAATACCAATCCCGCTTCATCAATGACGTGAGGAATTTCCCCCGAATCAGAACCAATTACCGGCACTTTACAAGACATCGCTTCAATTAGAACATGGCCAAATTGTTCTTTCCAACCGGCTGCCGTTAAGGTCTTAAACTTATAGGTGGTCTCAGAGGGCAAAACCAAGACATCCATCAAATTAATATAGCGATAAACCCGATCGTGGGGGACACTTTCCACAAAAATAACCCGGTCTCGTAAGCCAAATTCTGAAGCCTTGTTTAAGATCTCTTGCTTCAAATCTCCGCGACCGAGCAACACCCATTTCCAGGGATAATCTGTAATTCCTTTTAAGGCTTTGAATAGGGTTAATAGTCCCTTTTCTTCGACAAATCGACCCACAAACCCGACAACAAATTCATCCGGTTTAATGCCCAAAGATATCCTTAACTCTGGTTGCTCTTGAGGCGAAAATAACTGCTCATCGACTCCCAGTTGGGGCATGACTTTAATCGGGCCTTCATACCCATGATCCCGCAGGACATCGGCTCCGTCTTGGTTTCCCGATATAATCCCGTGGGAATATTTGAGATTAAACCCCTCTAAAACAGAAATGGGAAATTTGACTTCATAGGGTAAATTCCACCAAGTAAAGAATACATTTTTTGCTTTTAAGTTCAGTTGTTTATTCAGGGTAATTAATTCTGCATGGCTGAAGGCTTTTGCCCCTTGTTCCGTCTGCAATATATTGGGTTGGAAGGTTTTGAGCAATTGCACTAAATCCAGACCAAAAGTTAATAAGCCTTGGTTGTTTTTACTAAAGTTAGAGAGGGGCACAACTCGAAAATTTCCCTCATCGATGGGTTGGGTTTCAATGATTTTGTTTTGTACCCCTCCCGGTCGCCATCGTTTGGGCACAACAACAGTTACTTGTACCCTGGGATCGAGTTGGGCTAGTTTTCTCAATTTCTCGCGATTGAGATCGACAATGTAGGTGTGGCTGGCGATTAAAATTTTCATGATGGTCTAGAACCCAATAACACCATTAAACGGATTTAGAAGTTTGCCATTTTTTCGTCTTGCTGGCTATACATTTGCCCCGTTTTCCATAGGGTTTTGAGCCGAGTTTGCCAAGCACTCAAGTAACCCATGGTGTAGAACCCTGCACGACTAATAATTTTGATGGGGGAGCCACTTTTGTTGCAGGGAGGATGACCTAAAACGTGACAGTCAAATAACTTGCTAAAGAACCGGACTTGTTGACCGACGGTCAAATTTTTGAGTCCCATGAGAAAGTGGTTATGGTAGAAGGTAATCTGATATTCTAGCGATCGCGTAGAAATATCGTGACATCCTCCCGTTTCTTCCCCTAAATGTACCAAATTGGCTTCTGGATCGTACCAAATTTTGTATCCGGTCTGGCGCAAGCGCAAGCAAAAATCGGACTCTTCCCGCACCGCACTTCCGCGAAACCGCTCGTCAAATTCTAAGCCATACTTGCTAAAAATATTACTACGAAAAGACATATTACACCCACGAGCCGAAATCACTTCCTGGGCTTTAGTCGTATGCACCAAATCAATGTGATACCAAGCGATTCCGGGGTCAAAGGCTTGGGGCGGTAAATCTTCAATGGTATAACTATTCTGAGACTCGCCCAATTTCATGCGGTCAAAAACGCGACCAGCTACAGCACCGATTTCTGGGCGATCGTAATTGCGAGCATGGGCCATCAAATACCCATCCGGTAACACCACATCATCATCAATAAACAGCACCACATCCCCACTAGAGCGCCTTATCGCATAATTTCGCGCCCCCGGCAAACTGGCCCAGCTCACCCGAAACAGCTTAATTTTACCCAAATTAACCATCTCATCCAAGAACGCTTGCACTTCCGGTTTATGCTCGGCCGTTTGATCGACGACTAGCACCTCAAAATGGGGATAGTCCTGCTTGAGGACATCCTGAATACTATCGCGTAAGGGTTCCTCTCGCCCATAGGTGGGAATGATTACAGAAAGAAAAGGTAAATTCATCGTTAATTACTCTATAGTATAGGGATTCTATCTCCTCTTTTTACTCGATTTACGCCCTTTTTTGCCAGATTTAGCCGATTTAGATTTGGATTTAGACTTTTTCGCTTTTTTGGGATCGGCTTGTGCTTCCAATAGGGCTTGCAACTCTTCCTTTTTCTTCTGCTCCTCCTTATCAATGGCTGGTAGTTTTAACGTAATGCCCGCAAATAACCAATAGTAGACACACACCGGATCGGTATCTAAGGGATACCAGTAAGTTTGGTAACTAATCACCAAAATAAACACCCAAAAGCAAGCGCCAAAGTTTCGTAAGCTTTTATCTTTCACCGAACGATAAGATTTAAAAGTTTCCCAAGTGAGAACCGTAACCATCAACAAAAATAACGCTAACCCAGGTTTGCCAATTTCATAAATAATTTTCGGGAACCAGGTTTCAATCAAAGCTACCCTGCCAAAAATTCTAGCCGAATTAGTCGCTCTTCCCACGCCTTTACCAAACAATCCCGCTTTACCCACCGAGTGTTCTGCTTGTTCAGCAATAAAATCGGCTGGGTTAGAGGCATCTAATCGACCCATCAAGCTATCTAATCTCTCTTGGACAACATCCGGGAAGGCGATGGCTGCCCCTCCAATCAGCAAGGTTAATCCCACAGCAATGGGAATAAACCGTTTCAGGTTAGTCACTTGACCCGTGAGAACTAATAACATTACCGTGAAAACGGGCACAAGTAAGGTGGCAATTCGTTGCCCTGAAATAACCGAACACACAAAGTTTAAAGCCATGCCAGCAAATCCAGCCAGTTGCCATGGAAGAGAAGGATCGCAAAAGGCAGTGGCAAAGGTAAAAAAGGCACTACAAATCATATACCAACCCCAGTGCCAAGGGGAAGGTAAGGTACTCGGTAGACGAATTTGATTTTGTGATGGACTGAAGGTTAAAGAGCCTCCGACTAAACATTTTGCCTCGACACTTGCTTTAAATAGAGCATCTCCTGATGCCCCCCGTGTTCCCTGGCATGTCCCTGATGAAAGCATTTGATACTGCATTAAACAGAGAACACAAGTGATAATGGCCAGAACTGTGGTAATTCGGGTAATCCAGAGCAGTTCTTTTTTTCCGCGAATCATATAAAATCCGCAACTGATTAAGGGGATATACCCCATGAAGACTTTTAAGCCTAAAATCCCTAACAGAATTGGTTTATCGCCGCCTCTAGAGGTTTGGGGATTAATAATTAGGATGACAAATATGCAATAGCCTAAGAGTAAAAACAGGGAGGGAAGAAAGGCTTTGGGAACCAGAAAGGGGAGACGATATCGTTTACAATATTGATAGATTCCCATGAGTCCGGGAATGTAAAAAGCATCTTTGGCTAAGTGGAAAATAGCGTTTCCACCACCAGCCCAATAAACGACTGTTCCGCTAAAGGGCATATAGATATAGAATGCCCAGAGAGCTTGAATGGGATATTTCAGACAGGTTAAGAGAACGGTCATGCCCAATAAACCGCCGAGGAAGGCTTTTGGGTCGCCTGTGACGGCAATGCCAATGATGCCGAAAACGGAGCCAAATCCAAGGGATTGACCTAAGACTCCTATAAATTTTTTGCGAGCGTTGGCGGCTTCGCGTTTTTTGGCAGCTAGTTCTTCTTTTGTCGGCGGCGGTTTTTCTAGGGTGGCTGGGGTTTGTGCTTTTCCTTTGGATTTGAGTTTAGTTTTGGCCATGGGGGATTTGTTCTGGGAGATCCATCAATTGCACCCTTGCCTAAGATAGCTTAGAGATTGCTTCCTTTGCCTAGCAATGACAGAATACCTGTAGGCTGTTTTTTTTATTGACTATTATTATGCTACTGAAGTCTACGACTCGCCATATCCGCATTTTTACGGCGGTTATTGAGAAAGGGGAACTCAACCCATCTGAAAATATGCTGACTCTGGATGTCGATCCGGATAATGAGTTGAATTGGACAGATTCGTCGCTGAAAGCGGTCTATGGGAAGTTTGAGGAGTTGGTGGCGGCTTATGAGGGCCAGGATTTGACGGAGTATAATCTGCGTCGAATTGGCTCGGATTTGGAGCATTTTGTGCGATCGCTCCTGCAAAAGGGAGAACTGAGCTATAACCTGGAAAGCCGGGCAGTCAATTACAGCATGGGCTTACCTCAAGTCGCCGTCGATCAATAATCTTTGCCCCCTAAAATCTCCCAAAGGGATTCGGCGGTTCAGGATGAGGACGATCGCCCCCTGCTAACTCGGAAGGCGGTCGTTCATCGCTCCAACCCCACCAGGCTTGGCCACATTCACAGAGATAGAATTCTTGCCATTTGCGGCGACGACCTTCAATATAAACAGGCGATCGCCGATTTAACCAGACCCGCTCGGCTTCCCTCGAAGTCGCCCCACAGCGAGGACAACAAAACTTAAACGCATGGGTGGCTTGCTCTGTCCAAGCCGGTGGATTAAGATCAAACGCTTCCATAAATCTTCAAATTCTCCCTAAACCAACGGGGTGCTTATATCCTAAGCTTAAACCCCTGAACATCAATTTTTCATGGATTAGGGTCATTATGGACTTGACATCGGTGTAATTCCGGAGTCTGATAAGAATCAACTTGGTGTGACATCACCGGATTGGCTGGCTACTGTAAGGAAGCACTCTGCCCATGAACCCCATCTTAAACCTGATCTCTGCCCTCGGAATCGTTGTCCTCTGTCTGATCGCTTGGGTTGGTTCCGAAAACCGCAAAGTCATCCCCTGGAAAACTATCATCTTTGGCATTAGTTTACAACTGATTATTGGACTCTTAGTTTTCGTTCTGCCCACCCGCGACCTCATCGCCCAACTGAATAACCTCCTCAATGCCCTCTTAGATGCTTCAGAAGCGGGCGCTCGCTTCCTCTTTGGTGGAGATACTTCTGCCTTTGTCCCCGATCCTAACCGAGTGGTGGGCCCGGGGCCAGCCGGACGGTGGATTATGCGGGCAGTGGGTCAACCCTATGTAGCCGTTCCGGGAGATACCCTGGGTTCGGATAATCTCAATCCCGGTTATATCTTCGCTTTTCGTTCCCTACCCCAAGTGGTCTTCTTTTCAGCATTGGTTGCCCTGCTTTATCGATTGAATATTATTCAGCCGATTGTGAAGGTCTTCGCCCAAATTTTCCAGAAAACCATGAAAATTAGCGGGGCAGAGTCCTTATCGGGAGCTGCGAATATTTTTGTGGGCATTGAATCGGCGATCGCCGTTAAACCCTTCCTCGCTAAAATGACCCGTAGCGAAATCTGTGCCATTCTCACCAGTTGTTTTGGCTCCATCGCTTCCTCCGTTCTCGGACTCTATGCCGGATTTTTGCGCCCCGTCTTTCCCTCCATTGCCGGTCACTTGGTCTCCGCCTCCATTATGACCATTCCCGCGTGCTTCGTGATTGCTAAAATCCTGGTTCCCGAAACTGGAGAACCCGAAACCCTGGGCAAAATTCCCGAAGAACCCGAAGAAGACCCCGAAAAACGCCCCAACCCCATGGACAGCCTGATTATGGGAGCCTTAGATGGGGTAAAAATGGCCGTCGGTATTGCTGCCGTGATTATCGCCATTCTAGGTTTAGTGGCCCTAATCAATATGGGATTTGATAGCCTATCGGGATTACCAGCACCAGTCGGCACTGTATTTCAAGTGGTCACCCTGCAAAATATCATGGGCTTCCTATTCTTCCCCCTGACAATGCTTACGGGGGTGTCCCTAGATATTAATGAAATTTGGCAAGCTTCCGTGATTATCGGTCGTCGAGTCTTTGAAACCAATGTACCGCCCTACATTACCCTAGCGAATCTTAGCCGTGCAGAAGCCATTAGCGATCGCGCCATGCTCATCGTTAGTTACGTTCTCTGCGGGTTTACCCACTTTGCCTCCTATGGTATTTTTGTCGGCGGACTCTCTTCCCTGATTCCCGAACGGCGCTCTGAAGTCTCCTCCCTCGGCTTCAAAGCCCTCTGGGCCGCAACTTTGGCCACCCTAATGACCGGTTGTATCGCCGGACTCTTCGACTTGGGTAACCCTGCTACCCTAGGACGGTAAACAGAGTTACTCAAATGCTGGATAACGACGACAATCCTTGACTTGCGTCGGTCATGGCATTAATTTATGATGACAAAATCCTAGGGGACTTGAACACCAAGCTTAACGCTCTAAGTCCCATGCTCAAATTACGTCCCATGCTTAAACTCAAACCCCATCGACTTTGGCTTCTTGGTTTAATGGCGATCACTGCCCTAGGGTTAATCCTGGGTAATCCCTATCTGTCGGATTCTCAGGGACAACTGGCTCTAGAACAACCGGCTCAGGCGCAAGTCCCCTCCCCTCCTAGCCCTGATGCTACCCCTGAAACCCTACCAGAACCGCCCTCAACACCGTCTCCAGAAGCGTCTCCTTCTGAACCTCCTCGTCCTCCAGCTCCCACTCCCCTAGCATCTCCTTCTCCCTTACCTCCGCCTCCCACTCCTCCCACCCCAGAACCGACTCCCCCAGTTGAAGAGCCAACTGCCCCCCCATTAGAGGTCGGTGGTATTTACGAAGATGCCGATGGGTTTTATCAAATCGCGATTGTTCAAGACTATAAAGTGAGTTCAACGGGCAAAGATCCTCTGTTTGAATCCCCAGATGGTCAAGTGGCTTATAGCGTTTTGCGCTTACCTCGGCTGACCAAACAACGCCTTACCCATGGGATTTTGGCCCAAATTGCGGTTGAGGAATTGCAACGAGGAGAAGGCTTTGTGGCTCAAAGCTATATCCCCCTAGATGAAAGGGTGGTACAAGTGCCTTGGACAGGAACCTTAACCCAAGGACGCAATAGCCAACCGATGAGCGGTACGCTGATTTCCACTCAACCGGAACAGGATGTGTTTTTGGTGTTAATTGCTGCTACGGAAGCGGGAGCAGATCGAGTGCCCAATCTGGTTGCTACTTTGGTTGATGGTTTGGAGGTTACACCGAAATAATGTATCGCGATCGCGACCCCGAACTGTCTCGGCTAATCGAATTAATGCCAGCTTCCGGGCGCATGTTTGTGCAATTGATTGCTAAACCGGAACAACCCCAGGTGATTGATGCCCCTTTTCCTTTGCCCTGGAAGCGATCGCGGCCGGTTTATATCAATTTTGACCTTTTGCGCCAACTCCCCCTGCCAGAGCAAGATTTAGCGGTGCTACAGGCCGTTTGTTGGGTCTGTGAGGTGGAATGGTTTAAGCCCAATCTCTATCAAGGGTTAGTGGTTGTAGGATTACTGGGAACTGCGATCGAAATGATGCAAGCGGATGCTGTGGGAATGGTGGCCGGTGGTGGGCTAACGGCCATGGCTGTGATGCAAATTAGACGGAAAAACCGGCAACGGGATGTGATGATAGAAGGGGACAAAGCGGCAGTGCGGGTGGCAAGTCGGCGCGGATATAGCCCAGAAGAAGCGGCTGAACACTTGTTAAAGGCGATCGAGCATATCGCTCAAATTGAAGGCAGGAATGGCTTATCGGTCGTCGAGTTACTCCGGTGTCAGAATTTGCGGGTGATGTTGAAGAATGGATAAGCCTGTGTAGAGGCGATCCTGCCAGATTTTTCCTATTCTATCACTGCCAGCTAGAACCGTAGATTCTCGCTCTTTTACCAAAGGACGAGATAGGGGTCATCTAAGGTTTGGGAAGAAGTGGCGAGAACTTGCTCAAATCCATCGCTTACCTTTGTTTTATGCTCTGGATTGAGAGCATAAAATCCGGTTTCTTGAGGAATAAATAAGGATTGATTGAACTTGAAATCCCTGGATTTTTGTGGGGAACGTAATCCAGGGGGAAGATAGCCCGATAATAGTTGGTGGAGACGATCGCCACAAACGGCTGTATTAATCCCCCGTTGTTCTAATAACTGGAAAAGTTGCGTTTCGGCGATCGCCCCATCGGGCATCACCCGCAACAATTCTAACAACAGAAAATAATCGCTATATTGATGACGCACGGAATTCAATACTTGGGGATAGAGCGGTAAATTAGCCAAGCCATAAGCCACCCGACTACATTTAGGGGGTTGACCCTGTGGGGTACGGTCTTGAATAATCGCCGCACTGGGCAGTTTTTGCCGTAACCAACGGGCGATCGCCGGTAAGGACGCACTGCCTCCAGTACATAACATCTGACGTACCGCCTGGGGAGCCACCCCTGTGCGGGTAAATAAGCGATTAATTTCCCGATTTAGACCCCGTAAAAAGGGCACAAACACCTTGATTTCTAAATCTCGACGGCGAATCGTCCATTGTTGCCGATCCAGGCGAACGGCGATCTGGGTTTCGATCTGGAGTCTGTGCTTAATCTCTCTGGCGATCTCCAATAACTTCTCTCCCCAATCTGCACCGTTCAAATACTCACTCAACCGATGACGGGCTGTAACATCCACTTCTCCCGGTTGAGGAAACTTGATTCTTTTTTCTAGAGGAGATGAAGAGGGTAACAACCCATTCTCGGAACTCAACAATAACTGACAGATAATATCCTGATCGATCGCATCTCCTCCATAAGCCAAAGAAGCCACATGGAAATGCTCATACTTCAGTTGCGATCGCTTTAAGGGCAGATCGACCAAAGCAAACTCCGTGGAAGTCGCTCCCGAATCCAAAATCAACGTTGCTCCTTGCCATTGGTTTCCCTGAGCTGTATCTCGCAACTCTGAGATTACCAAAGCGATCGCCTCCTCCAAAAACATAATTTGGTGAGCCTGATTCACCCAACCCGCCCTCAAAATCGCCTCCCGTAGATTAAACCGATAGGCATCACTCCAATGGGCTGGACAACCAACAATTACCCCACTCAACTGACTCCAAAGCTCTTGATAGCAGCTATTCTTCTCCACCATCTCCCTCAACTGACCCACCATCTGCACAAGGCTTTCCTCGATCGATTGACCCAAAGGAGCCAAGCCTTTAACAACCCATTCCCCCTCCACCCCAGGCAAACCCCAATCTAACCAAGGCTTTAGAGAGACCCCAGCCTTAACGGGTTGAGGGGATAAAGGCTCCAAGGGATAAAAGCAGCGCCTAGAGGAATCGAGTAACACTGCTGAAATTTTGGTGGTTCCCCAATCGATTCCCAAATACCATAGGTGATTGTGCCCTTCCGAATGGTTCTGTCCCGATGAGTGATATGTCACACTTTTTTCCTCTCTCACATCCTCAGAATTAATTTTTATTCAAAGAATTCAAGGGTGGATCGGGATCGTCTTCTCCAAACCCTTCAAAGACATCATCAACGCTAAACGATTCTTCAGAGGTGGTGCTAGGGGTTGGACTCGATGGAGGTTGATCGAGATCTAAGTCTGATACCTCTCCTCGCAAAAAGCCATCAAACATATTTTCTATGGTTGATGTTCCCCCCTGCTTAGATGGATCGATTTTGCTTTGATCTCCTGGTGTTTCTTCCTCAAACATATTATCTAGGGTTATAGAGCTGGGTTCTTCGGCTTCTACAGTTCCAGACTCCTGCTCAAATACCGTATCGATGGTTAAAGATTCGGGCCAATCCATCGGATTCTCTGATGTTTCTTCCTCCGAGGCGATCGCCGGTGAGTCTGATAATTCTGAAGATTCTGGTGCTTCGGCAAATCCCTCAAATAAGCTATCGGCGGTCACGGAGGGTTCTGAACCTCCTCCATTTTCGAGGGTTTCCGGCTCTGGGGGACTTGGCTCCGGAGCATCTAAAATTTCATCGAGGAAATTTTCCGTTTTGGGGCTTGCCTCTTCTTCTGGCTCATCGAGAGCAGAACTAGCCGCCTCTAAGCTTCCAAATATATCCTCTTGTGCTTCTGGTGTCTGAGCTGGTTCTTCTGGCTCGTCGAGAGCAGAACTAGCCGCCTCTAAACTTCCAAATATATCCTCTGCGCTCTCTTCTGGAACTGGTGAAGGAACCGGAGGTTCATCCCCTTCTAAGCTAAATAAATCTTGACTTAACTGTTCTAAGACTTCGCCCTGCAAATTTAACTGACTCAGTTCCTCCGGTTCTTCAGTGTCTGTGGGTAATAAAACTTCATCCGGGGAAGCCGGAATATAAACATCCTCTGTAGACTCTAAAAGATTGCCCGTATCCCAAGTGGTTTCTAGGCTCTCTGAGGAGATCGGGGTTGGCTCATTTTCTTCACCGAATAATTCCATGAAGGTTTCCAGGGATACGGGATCTTCCACTTGGGAGGGAGGAGGAGCGCCTTCAAATAGATTGGACTCTACCACTGAATCAGTGGAGGACACATCTTCCGGTTCTGGGGGGACTTCTTCGCCTTCTGTTGAGGCGATCGCCTCTTCTGGCGTTTCCTCATCCCCTAACCCTTCAAATAGATCGGATTCCAGGGTGTCGGCGATCGCCTCTTCTGGAGGTTCCGGTTCCGGTTCCTGGGCGATCGCCTCTTCTGGCGTTTCCTGGGTCAACTCTTGTAAGGGATCGTCCGATTCCCCTGGCTGTAAAATTTCACCGGTTGTAAAGCGATCGGAACCAAAGAGGGCATCATATAATTCATCCCCTTGCATCGAATCATCTGAAGTGGATTCGCCAGAGGATCGATCCCTAGTTTCCTCCTCTACTTCCGTAATCTCAACCGCCTCTTCTAGATCTTCAAATTGTTCAAAGAATTCCGAAGCTATCTCCTCATCAAGGATATCCTCAGCCTCTTGTGCATCTAGCGATTCTTGGTTTTCCGATTCCTCCATCTCTTGAGCTAAATCAACCGACTCCAAAAGATCCTCAGCATCATTTGGAGCTATCACTGAGGGTTCTTCAGGAGCTGGAGTGGGAGCTTTCTCCTCAGCTCGATCCACCCGATCCTCAATTTCCGAAGGATTCAGAGATTTACCCCCACTCGTATTTTCCAACGCCCCTCCAGCCGAATCCTCCGGTCGCGTTTGCATGTAGGAAGACGCTTCTCGCCCTAACTGAGACGCTAACCGGTTCACCAAGGCATTAAACATCACTTCGCCCTGTTGACCCAAGCTATACATATGCTCAATGCCGTTTGTCATCGACTCACTATAGCTTTGGAGATTACTTTGTAGGGTCTCAAACACCACATTAATCGAGGCATCTAGGGTTTTGAGCAGCTTATCCGATTGGCTCTGTAGCGCCCTCAGTTGATCTAATCTTTCCTGGGGAGTGAGCAAACTCGGATCGGCATTACTATCGGGAGCCAAAATCGGATCGTGGGGTTCAGGGGGCCGATATTGGAGTAACTCCACTTGCAAATCGGCTAAATTTTGCGCCACCTGTTGGGTTAAACTTTCCGCACAGCGATCGATGAGGGTTTGGAAAAACTCGGTCATCATTTTCTGAGATTGACCGGACATAGCATTATTGCGCCGTTGCTGATCCAGATATTGTAGTTCTTGGCGCATCTGTTCCCGTTGGTTTTGTAGGTCTGCAATCTCCGCCTGTAGGGGAATCAGAATACTGTTTCGCAAATCCTGTACCACCGCTTGTACGATTTGTTGGTTAGCCGAATTCTCTGGAGTGGGTGCAGGTTGGCTCTGTTGGGACAGATCTGCCCCCAGTAAGGACATACGACGGCGACTTGGAGGAGTCTGACGGGTTGCAGGGGGCAGTTGACCTTGACGAGAGGCCCCCGGAGTGGGGGAAGTTGGTACACTGGCCAAATATTCCCGAACCCGCCTTAAAACCCGACGTTGTTGGCTCACCTCTCCCGCCATCACCCAGGGCAGGCGAGACTGGGTTTTGGATAGCACACTATCGATTTCTGTTATCAGTGCTTGACGCTGGTCAGTCTGAGGTGTCACAATCGTCATCCCTAAGTAGAAGTTCCGTCGGTTCTGCTGAAGGTAGGCATACTGCAAGCAGTGTAAGTCAAAATTGGACGGCAAGGGTGGATTTGATGAGAAAATTAACTTTATGGGTTCTGGCCATGGAGGGCGATCGCCGATGGCTGACCCGTTAATCTGTATAGTTAGGGAGGTTTCACCCGATGGCGATCGACCGGTGGTGGGGGCGATCGCCCCTATTGATAGTCGAATCTTGTAGATTTTGAAGCACTTTACGTTATGATTGCCTTATTGTTTAGGTGTAAACCCATGGCCTGCCCTCAGCCGTCGCTATGAGAGCTTTTTCGTCTTTTGAATCTCGCACATTACCCTTATGGTAGAACGACACAAGTCCCGTGGTGAATTAAATCAGCGTGAACTCATTAAATCAGCTCCCTTTTTTGAAGGCTTACCGGAGGAGATTGTTGAACGGACGACGGCGCAAGTAGTGGTGCGAGAACATCCTTCTAACCAAGTCATCCTCTTGGAAAATGATTGGGGTAGCTCCGTTTATTTTATTTTGGAAGGATGGGTTAAAATTCGTACTTATAATTTAGATGGTAAGGAAGTGACTCTTAATATTATCGGTAAGGGGGAGTTGTTCGGGGAAATGGCTCCCTTAGAAGAGGTTCCCCGCTCTACTGATGTGATTACCTTAGCGCCCACGACGATTGGTAATATGCCCGCTAATGATTTTGTCCATCTGATCCATACGGAACCGAAGGCCGGTATCCGGTTGGCCCAATTGATGGCTCGACGTTTACGGCAAGTGAACCGACGCTTACGACTGCGAGAGTCGGATAGTACCTCCCGTGTGGCAGATATTCTTTTATTTTTGGCCGATGGTCAAGGAACGAAAACGGCTGAGGGCGTGGAAATTCCTAATTTACCCCATCGAGAATTAAGCTCTTTAAGTGGATTGGCTCGTGAAACGGTGACTAGGGTTCTGAGTAAATTGGAAAAGAAAAAGTTGATTGTGCGCCCCGATCGCGATACTCTCTGTATTCCGGATTTGGGTGCTTTGGAGCGCTTGATGGTATAGCGCTGTGCGCTGGTAATGGGTAATGGGTAATGGGTAATGGGTAATGGGTAATATCGCGTTTTCAAATGAGTTATCAATGGTTGCCCCTCATCCCCCAACCCCTTCTCCCACGGGAGAAGGGGAGAAAAGTCCCTCTCGGAGTGGGAGAGGGATTGAGGGAGAGGGCTTTTCAAGTAGACATCTCATTAAAAACACTATAGGTAATGGGAATGGGTAATCAAAAGCCGGAGAGTCAGGTGAATCTGACGTTACCTCTAGTGGAATCGGCATTTTTAGCGAGTACCTCTAGTCTAATTTGGCTGGTGAATTATTACTTTCCACCGGGGCCATTATTGCGGATTTTTTTTCCCGTGCCGATCGCCTTGGCCTATTTGCGCTGGGGAAATCGTAATGCTTGGATGACAATGACGGTAACGGGGTTGCTGTTAACCGTGTTAATGGGGCCAACCCGCAGTATCCTGTTTTTGATTCCCTTTGGACTGTTGGGAGTGCAGTTGGGGATGATGTGGAAACGGGGAGCGAGTTGGTGTCTGTCTATTGGTTTGGGGACGCTTTTGGGGGCGATCGGATTTTTCTTTAAGATTTGGTTGGTGTCCATTCTCCTCGGTGAAGACCTATGGCTGTATCTGATGGCACAGGTTACCGGGTTGGTAGATTGGATGTTCCTGAAGTTGGGATTGTTGGCCGAGCCGGATATTATGGTGGTACAGGCGATCGCCGTAGTTATGGTTTTAATCAATAATTTTATCTATCTGTTCGTCGTCCATTTGGTTTCTAGTTTGCTCCTGGAAAAGCTCGGTAACCCCATTCCCTTGCCTCCCGCTTGGGTAGAAGTTTTGTTGGATCGGGAGTAGATGGTGTGGGGGAATGGGGGGATGGGGAGATAGGAAAGAACCCATTACCAATTACCAATTACCAAAATGATCAATGTTTATACGGAGATAAATCGGGGAGAAACTTGGTTAAAGAAGTATCGGGGGAGGCGGGCTGAGTTTGCTTGTATTCTCGGTTTTACCGAAACAGCTTTAATTCCGGGAATCTCGGCGGCGGGGGCAACACCGGAAGACCGGCGCTATACTTGTTTGGCGGATGCTGAATTTTTATACAAAGGGGTGGCTCCGACATATGTTTATCCCTTACCACCTTTACAGGCGGGGGTTTCTCCGGTGTTTATCTCCCGTGCCATTTGTGAAGCGCTTCAGATTCCCATAACCCTGTTTAATGCGGGATTACCCGATCGCCCTCCGGTAGAGGCAGTAGATTTAGGAGGAACTCCTGCCTTCTGTGTCAGTAGCGGACAAGCTTTAGATCTAGAGGTGGTGCGTCATCTGTTTAACCAAGGGAAAGCATGGGGAGGGCAGTTGGCACAAAAAACCGATTATCTGATTATTGGTGAATGTGTGGTGGGGGGAACAACCACCGCATTGGCGATTTTAACGGGGTTGGGATTGTCAGCATCGGGTAAAGTTAATAGTAGTCATCCCACCTGTAACCACGATCAGAAGATTGAGGTGGTGAAGCGGGGGTTAGAGCGTGCGAGATGGTTTGAGCAACCGAGATCGGTGTGGGAGTTAATGGCAGCAGTAGGCGATCCCATGCAACCGGTAGCTGCTGGCATGGCGATCGCCGCCAGTCAACACTGTGGCGTACTCTTGGCTGGCGGCACTCAGATGTTAGCAGTGTATGGTTTAATCCGAGCGATTGCTGAGGAAGAAAACTGGATTTGGGATACGTCTGAAGTCGTCGTGGGGACGACGCGATGGGTGGCGGAAGATCCCACTGGAGATACGGTGGGTTTGGCGAAACTCTTACCTCCAGTTCCTCTGATGGCAACCCAACTGAGTTTTGCCCAGTCTAAGTATGGCCAACTTCAAATGTATGAACAAGGGTTTGTCAAAGAAGGGGTGGGGGCGGGGGGTTGCGCGATCGCCGCTACCCTTGGTCAAAATTGGAGACAAGAAACTCTGCTTAAGGCGATCGAAACCTTAATTGATCGCTATCCTAATGGGTAATGGGTCAATCGTTTTTCCCTATCTCTTCCCTAGCGCCTACCGCTATAGGTGAATCCGCTTCGAGAGTAATTGCTCTTCTAGAGCGGCAATGCGATTATAAGCCGCCGTCAGTTGTGCGGTTAAGCGCTGCACTTGCAGTTCAGGGGACAAATACGCATCTGAGCGGGATTCAGAGATATCGCGATGATTCTCATAATCATCATCGACTAACACATCTTTATGATCCCAAATGGGCAGATCCGATAAGTCCTGGGTATAGGAGTGGCTAGTGACAGCCCGTTCTGGCAGGTGAGTCGCTTCTTCTGTAGAATGGCTGGCGCTAGGTTGCGATTCGAGTACCGAGAATTTAGAATTAAGCCGTTCAATGGCATGGGACATGCTCTCTATTTTTTCCATGAGCATCATAATTTGGGTTTCTAAGATTTCCATAGGAAACTCCGTGGTGTGAAGATTTAGATTGTTCTATACGATTTTAGATAGGCTTTGACAAGATTCTTGATTTATTTTTGGATCATTTAACTTTTAGTAAAAACTGTAAATAAATACTTAATCTTTTCTCAGTTATGGATCGTCGAAGATTTTTGTCTGGAAGCCTGAAAACGGCAGGGTTAGCGCTCACGAGCGTCTGTGGGGCATCGGTTTTAATGACTGGATGTAGTGCCTCGACTAACTTAAAGATTTATATCTTAAAGGGGTCAATTCCGGCGACGCTGATTAATGAACTCAAAAAAGCTCTACCGGAGAGTGCGGGTTTAGAGGTGATCCCGGTGAGTCAACTCGATCGCCTATTCCAATCTCTGGAACCCGAACCCAAGGATTCTGAGAATTCCCTATTCAAGAATTTAGCTTTTTGGCGCACTTCTCCCTCTCCTCCAGATCTGGTTACCCTGGGGGATGCTTGGTTAAGAGAGGCGATCGCCAATCAACTGATCCAACCCCTCGATACCTCTTTGCTCTCTTGGGAGCAATTGCCTAAAGGTTGGCAAGCGTTAGTGAGGCGCGATCGCCAAGGGCATCTCGATCCCAATGGAGAAGTTTGGGGGGTTCCCTACAGTTGGGGAACCACGGCGATCGTTTATCGACCGGATAAATTTAAATCCCTCGGTTGGGAACCTACCGATTGGTCAGATTTATGGCGAGAAGAATTACACTCGTCAATTTCCCTGCTCGATCAACCCAGAGAAGTCATTGGTTTAACCCTAAAATCCCTCGGTTATTCCTATAATCATCCCGATTTAGAAACCATTCCCGAACTCCTCCCCACCCTAAAAAGACTGAATCAACAAGTTAAATTTTATAGCTCTGACCAATACCTAAAGCCTCTGATTGAAGGGGATTCTTGGTTAGCTCTGGGATGGTCAACGGATATTTTACCGGTTTTAAATCGGTATAAACTTAAAGCCATCATTCCCCAATCTGGAACCGCACTTTGGGCAAATCTCTGGGTGAGTCCGACCCAAAGTCCCAATCATTTGGGTATTCAGGAATGGATCGACCAGTTTTTAGATCCGGATTTAGCCCTCAAACTTTCCCAATTTACCGATACCGTTTCACCGTTATTAATCACCGCTAACCGGGAGAAGCTCACCCCATCTATTCTGAACTCTGGGATCAAATTTCCCGATCCTACGGTTTTATCCAAGAGTGAATTTCTCTTACCTCTATCGGAGCAAACTCAGCAGGGTTATACCCAACTGTGGCAAGAGATGCGGAGTTGAACCTGAAAAGGTCAAAGGGGAAAATCTAGTTTTTCCTCTTCTGTGTTCCCTATTGCTGAACTGAAAACAGAGTTTCTAATACTTCGTCTGGAGAATGATAGCCCAAACCATAACAAGCACGGTTGCGCCAGATAATTGCTGGAAGATGTCCCATGGGTGCAGAGAGGGAAAACTTGAGTTCATCGGTGCTTAACCATTTGGACTGAATGCGCCAGCCCACGCGATCGCAGAATCGGTCATAATGGCGATCGCACTCTTGCCAAATCCATTCCTGCACCCCAAATCCAAACCGACCCTCACTATACTCATACCACAGCCGATCTAAGGTTTCTATATCGGTCTTCGGTAGCGCTTCTATCTCCTCCAGAGCCAGATCGTCCCCCTCCTCATATCCAGCCAGCGCCAACACTAATAGCCAGGTATACTCATTCGCCTGTTGCCAACTCCCAGCCGCCAGTAAATCCACCAAATGACTATAATCCATCCCTACCTCAGACGGCCAAGGATTTGGGGCTTCAGCCCCCTTTAACTGTCGTAATTCTAACAAAACTTCATATAAAAGGTTTCTTAACTCTTTCCGCTCCTGAGACGCAATTTCTAGCTGCTCTTTTAACCAATCTCGCTCTGGTAACAGCATAGACTCATCAATCCAAATCGAACCATTCTCCAACTGCTCCCCCATCAGCCTGCCCTGTTTCCACCAGCGCCAAGCTGTTTTATAGGAGACCCCTACCTGTTGGGCATAATTTGATAATGTGATTCGCCCTTGTTCTTCCACAACTGTTTTAAGCGCTTGAAGTCATCATCTATGAGAAACCGGGTCTCTTGAAGAAACCCGGTTTCTGTCTTGCGAGAGTATCCCAAGGTTTAGAAATTCATTTCTGCTGCTTGGACTTTCTCCACTTGTTTCTTCTTCAGAACGAGGAAGATTTGAGTGATCATAATCAGCACTAAGAAAGCAATCATCCCTTGAATGCGAGTGGCATTTTGGAGAACGATTTCCGTATCCACTTGACCAAAACCGCCCACATTGGGATTGTTGGTTAAAGCTTGTCCGGCTTCTACTTCGTCCCCTTCAGAAACGATTAATTCGGGGCCAGCAGGAATACTGTCAACAACAGCATCTCCATCGGCTGGTTGAATGGTGACTTCATAGCCGCCATATTCGAGTTCATTAATGCTGGCGATCGCTCCAGCTACAGAAGCAGGAACAACGGTATTGTTGGTATTGTTTCCGGCGGGATAGACTTGACCGCGACCTCGGTTTCCGCCCACATGAACGGCATATTTACCATAGTTGATGGATTTATCCGTTTTGGGGTCAGGAGAGAGAATGGGGAAGACAATTTCTTGATGGTCTTCACCCGGAATAGGGCCAATCAGGACTACATTTTCTTGGTCTGCGGTATAGGTTTGATAATAAAGGCCTTCGGTTTCTTCTTTGAGTTCTTCAGAGATGCGATCTTCGGGCGCAAGCTTAAATCCTTCCGGCAGCATCAGGACTGCACCGACATTGAGATCCCCTTTACTACCATCACCTAAGACTTGTTGTACGCTGGTGTCGTAGGGAATTTTAACGACGGCTTTGAATACAGTGTCGGGGAGGACGGAGTGGGGCACTTCCACTTCAGTGGGTTTGGCTCCGAGGTGGCAGTTGGCGCAGACAATGCGGCCGGTAGCTTCACGGGGGGTTATGGGAGCGGTTTCTTGGGCCCAAAAGGGGTAGGCTGCTGCGGGTTGGGGGTTAATGAGATCGGAGGCGGCAAAGATAGAGATGGCCGCGATCGCCACTAACACCAACCTGCGCCATGTTGCTAAAACAGAACAGTATTTCATCAGTTATGAACAGGATGTAGACTTTATAAATTCAGCGCTTAAAGTGGGGATTTAAGTCCACCAGGGGTCTTCGTTGGTGCGGAAGTCAGTTTCTTCCCAGTTGCTGAGAATCACTTTATCATCGGTTACGTCAGCATGGGCCAGAGCTAAGGATAGGGGAGCAGGCCCGCGAACGACTTTACCTTCCGCATTGTACTGGGAGCCATGACAAGGGCAGATAAATTTGTTTTCACTCTGATTCCAAGGCACAACGCAACCCAAGTGAGTACATACGGCGTTGAGTCCGTAGCTGGCTAAGGTTTTGTCTTGTTTAACGACTAAATAGGTGGGGTCGCCTTTGAGTCCTTGGACAAGGGAGCGATCGCCTGCGGGATGACTGGCTAAATACTCACTAGCCACCACATCATTACCGGCCGCATCCTTAGCTGTCGTCCCGCCTCCAGCACCACCAACGGAGGGAGGAATAAAATACTTGACCACCGGATAAAGTGCGCCTAAAGCCACTCCGGTTGCGGAACCAAAGGTTAAGAGGTTCATAAATTGCCGCCGTCCCATGTTGGGGACATCTGCCGATCCAGAAGCTTGAGTCATCTGTCGTTTTCTTAATCAATTAACTTTTTTTAGGTGTCTGTAGGAGGCAAAGTGTGCCCCTACTCAAAGATGACCACTTACAGCGCTTCGCGCGGTAATTGGTCATGGGTAATCGGTAATGGGAAAACGTTTTTCACGCTGTCCCCATTTCTAAAATCCGCCCTTTCTGCCGACAGGCAGGGGGCTTACCTCATCAAGCGCGAAAATGGCTGTAAATTTTGGCCAATCCTCAGTTTACACTTTGTATGAGAGCATTATTACATTTTTTAACACCCGTTTGCGGTGAGTTTTGAAGAATTTTGCACTTTGAGGATCGGGAGCAGAAAAATGACCGGAGAAGAGTTACAACAATTGTTACGCAATAAATGGGGACGCTCTTACGATATGCAAATCCGTAGGAGCCAGGGGAAAATCCTGGTGCAAATTATGTGGAAATATTTGGAGCAAGCGTCTTTCCCTTGGTCTCCAGATGAATATCTGGCCCATCTGAGCCGCATTGCCCTCTATCTGCAAGACTGGGGAGCAACGGAACAATTGCGGTCTTATATTGAACAAACCAGCGATCGCCCCCGGTTGGGAAAGGCCTTGACATTGATCCTGGATTTGGGGGATCGCTCTTCTGAATGGATTTTGGAGGATTCCTAGACCCTTGCAGCAATTTTAGAGAACTTTTGTAATGTTGTGTGAAGTTTTACGGATTAATTGCTCTAAGGCATCCTGAATCACAATACAACAGGGTAAGAGAGTTATATTAACCTGACTTTAAGAAGATGACCATAACAACTTCTACCCCGAAACCGGAAACCCAAACCCGAACTCGCATTCTCGAAGCTGCCCAACATTTGTTTGCTCGCAAAGGCTATGATGGCACAACCACGAGGGATCTAGCTCAAGCGGCGGGGGTGGCGGAAGGGACTCTATTTCGGCATTTTAGTAATAAGAAGGCGATTTTGTTGGAAATTGCTACCCAAGGCTGGATTGATATTTTGACGGATCTGCTCACGGAGTTAAGCGAAATGGGCAGTTATCGCGATATTCCCCAGGTGATGCGACGGCGAATGATGAGTTTGCATCGCAATGGGGATCGCATGAGAGTCTGTTTTATGGAAGCTCAGTTTCATCCAGAGTTGCGCGATCGCATTCAAGGGGATGTGATCGATAAAATGACGGATGTGGCCGAAGCATTCTTTCAAACAGCGATGGATCGGGGCGTTTATCGCCAGATGAATCCTAAAATTGTCGCCCAGGTATTTTTGGGCATGTTTGTGATTGCCGGATTTAGCGATACAACCATTATTGAACCGGACGCTTCTCCCCAGTCCATGCGCGAAATGGCTGAAGGAATGGCGGATATTTTTCTCCATGGTGTGTTGACGAAGTAGGGGGGAATGGGGGGATGGGGAGACACGGGGACACGGAGACGCGGGGATGGGGGGATGGGGGGACACGGAGACGCGGGGATGGGGGGATGGGGGGACACGGAGACGCGGGGATGGGGGGATGGGGGGATGGGGGGACACGGAGACGCGGAGACACGGAGACACGGGGAAATTACCTTTTGCCTATTCCCTACTCCCTATTCCCAAGAGAGCGCAAGATCCAGATACCGAGGAGAGTGCTGAAGGCGATCGCCAGCCAAAACCCATCGATGATGATCCGAGACTGGTCTAAAACCCATCCTCCCAAAGGGGGGCCGATCAGATAGCCAATGGCCCAACATTGGGCATTAATAGCTAAATAGGTTCCCCTTAAGTCTTCTGGAGCGAAATCGACTACCAGCGCCGAGGCGGAAGGGGTATATAGGGCTGTGGCAACAGCGACCCCTGCTAAAGCACTAATGGCCCAAAATAAGGCCCCTTGAGAAACTCCACCGGTAATCCACACCAGGAGGAAACTGCCGCTCCAAACCGATAGGGATAGCATTAACCCTTGGGGACGACTCCAACGGTTTAAGGTGCGAGCGATGGGGAGCTGACAGAGGGCTAAAAAGGCAATTTGCCCGGTAAATAAGCCGCTAATGATGGCGGGAGAAAAGCCCCCGGAGGCTAAAAAGTTGCTGAAATAGAGGGGTAGGGTGCTTTGCAGTTGGGAAACATAGATGGTGAACAGAAGATTAACGATCGCGAACTTTTGTAACTGGCGATCGCCCAAAGCCACCCCCCAATTGGAACCCTTTTGCGTCCGGGGCTTGGGGTTTGGGGGTCGGGTTTCCTCAATGGCAATATAAATCAGGGCGAAAAACGCCAGAAACGATACACCGTCCATCACAAACAGCCAGCGAAAATTTAAGCCGACTTGAATTAATAGACCTCCCAACAACACGCCACATCCGAGTCCTAAACTATCGGCCAATCGAGTGAGGGCAAAGGCTTCATTCCGTTGCTCTAACGTGGTAACATCGGCCACTACGGTTTCCGTCGCTGGCCAATAGAATCCCGTTCCCAAACCCATCAACAGATTACCCAAAACCAGGGTGGGAAAATCAACAATTAGGGCCAAAACCCCATCCGCAAACGCCGAAATCAGGGCTGATAGTAACAGGGTGCGACGGCGACCCCATTGGGGGGAATCCGTAAAATTGCCCCCTAGAAACCGTCCTAGAATGCCAGAAAAGGCACTACTGCCTAATCCCAGTCCGACCTGAGTGGCGGAGAGTCCCACTTGATTGACAAAGAAAATGGGGGCATAAAACAGGGTAAAGCCGATACCAATTTGGGATAAGAGACGGCCGGCGGCTAAAATCCAAACCGGTTGTGGCAGTTGGGGGAGTACAGATAACAATCTACCCCGCTTCAAGATTTAGACCCTCGAAACCCTGTATCCTCTTGGGTGGGTTCATAGTGGGGACACTCTTCACAAGGGCCATTGGGATTAATGGCACATCTCAGATAGGGCGATCGCGCGTTATATTGGCAAGTAATATCACCAATAATCGTATCTATCCCCGTTCCCGGAGCTAAGGACGACGGCCTATCCTGCAATAACCGTTCCCTTGGAGATTGTAAGGGTCTATCGCGATAGGCTTGTAAAATGCGTTCATGTCGCTGTTGACACTGGAGTTCTACCTTACGCATCATCCATAAGGATAACGTCGGTGGAATCATGCCCACAAAGAAGACTAAAATCAGATCTAGGTTCACGGTCAAAGAGCTGCTTGGTGGTGTGAACAATGATAACTTACAGCGCTTTCCTTGCGTCGCGGACATGAAACGCGTGGTAA
Organism: Roseofilum halophilum BLCC-M91; assembly: GCF_030068445.1. GTDB lineage: Bacteria > Cyanobacteriota > Cyanobacteriia > Cyanobacteriales > Desertifilaceae > Roseofilum > Roseofilum halophilum. The sequence goes on from NZ_JAQPOK010000136.1 coordinate 65,171, forward strand.
TTGGTAATCGGTAATCGGTAATCGGTAATCCCCCCATTTCCCCATCCCATTCTCCGTGTCCCCGCGTCCCCGTGTCCCCGCGTCCCCCCATTCCCCCATTCCCCCATTCCCCCATTCCCATCCCACTCCCATGACCTTGCCCAAACCCTGGAAACTTCTACACTCCCACCTCGCGTTTAATCATCATTGGTGTCAGGTTCGCCAAGATACTGTCCAATTGCCCAACCAAACCATCATTGATGATTATTTTGTCAGTATCCGTCCAGAAGTGGCCATGATTGTCCCCGTTACCCCAAAAGGAACCATTTTATTTGTGCGTCAATATCGCCATGGAGTACAAAAAGTCTTACTCGAATTACCAGCCGGTCATTTCCATTCCCCAGAAGAATCAGCAGAAGAGGCCGCTAGACGGGAGTTAGAAGAAGAAACGGGTTATCAGAGTCAAGATTGGACATTTTTAAGCGTTCTGTATGATAATCCCCCCAAAGACACCAACGGCATTCATGTTTTTTTAGCCCAAAATATTTATCAAGTGGGCGAGCAAAACTTAGATATTACAGAAGAAATTGAATTAGTATTTATTCCCATCACTGAAGTAATGGATTTTATTGTTCGCGGAGATCTCTGCGTTTCTGGGACAATTGCCGCTTTGGTGTTGGCCCTAAAAATACTGTTGAAACTCTGCGGTCTAAAGACGCGCAGATTCTTAAGAAGTCCAAAAATGAACTCTTAAAGGCGTAGTCAAAGCGCCTCTACTTAGTTGACTTAAGTTAAGCTTAAGCCTTCCAGATACTTTTCTGAGAATATTTGCTGCACCGTTACAATCGGCATTTATCAAATAACCCGCAGCAGATTGATATAAACCTCGTTTAATGCGTTTTCCAGATGCCTCCCAGTTATCGGGTTTTTCACC